>NZ_JAIWIH010000071.1:0-37496 GCF_052851135.1 Streptomyces sp. BRA346
AGACTCGGACGGCCATTGGACGACGGATACATGTCCGCGAACATCGACGGCGGGAACAGTGTCTCCCGGTGCTCGGCCAGGAACGCGAACACGCTCCCGGCCGGGATCAACTCCCGGCAGGTCTCCCACACATCCGGCCCGACCATCTCCCCGGCCCATTCACCCTGCATGCCTACAAGACTGGCCCCGACCCTGCCGGGCCGGGGCCAAACCCCCAACATTTTCAGTGATCTTCCAGGCGGGCGCGTGCGGGGCCCGGCGGGGCGTCTGAGGCCCCCAGGCCGGGTGGGCACTGGAAGCCGTCAGGGAGGCGCGTACGGCGTCTGGGGGAGCGGCTGGCCGGAGGTCGGCGGAGCTGGCCGACGCGAGGTGCTGTTCTTGAATCGCTGGAGTGGAAACACCTACTTGGCTAAGCCCCAAGAACAGAAGCCATGTAGGAGTTATTTGTTAGGTGATTCATTCAAAAAATATAAGAACTATGCAGGTCAGGGCCATCTAAAGTCTGGAAGTCTGACACGCCAAAGGGCCCAGGGGCCTCCCTGCCGTAGGCGCCCCGCTCCGGCGCCAGGAGCCGTCCGCACTCCCGGGCCCAGCCGCACCGTGAACGCTTCTCAGCGGGCCGTAAGGCTCTGAGACGACTGAAGGGGGCCGACCCATCGGGCCGACCCCCAGTCACTCCTCCGCTGTCAGCGGTGGCGCCTTCTGGACGTTGTGGTGCTGTCGTCAGCTCAGGCGAAGCGGGACGCTCGCTCTTCCTCTTCCACGGCTTCCAGAGCCGCTGCGTATGGGTCCGCGTGCATACCGATCGTGAACGCCAGTCGCGCCGGGTCCGGTCCGTTCAGCCGTTCAGCCCCTCCGCCTGAACGGCCCTTCGCTACGGTCACGCGTGCGCCAGCGTCGAGGAGGAGCTGACGGCGGCCAGCAGCGTCATGCCGGGCCCAGAAGGAGGCGTAGGTCTCGCCTGTCTCCACGACCTCAGTCCGGACCTCCGTCCGGGGCGTTGCCTCCAGGGCCTCCGCGCGCCGTTCCAGGGCGTCGACCTCCTCTTGCCAGATCATGCGCCCGGTTCGGGACTTGCGACTTTCCTTGTCCGCGTAGAGGGCCCTCAGCTCCTCCTCCACCTCCCGAAGTTCCGGCGTAGGGTCGTACCCCTTGTGCGTGATGACCTTCGTCATCTGCATGCCGCCGATGCGGGCCAGAAGTTCCTCCTCCACGTACTTCTCCAGCCAGTCAGCGCGGATGCCAGCGGGGGAGGGGCAGCGGCCACCCCGGGCCGTCGCTCGGCAGTTGTAGTCGCTGCCTCCGGCCCGCTTCGACAGGTACAGGTTCCCGCCACAGCCACGGCACTTCGCGACGCCCAGGAGCACGGCCTGGGTGTCCTTGCGGGTCCGGTTCTTCTGAGGAGTCAGCGTGGAGAGGTGGTCCTGAAGGACGCCGAACTCTTCCCGCGTCAAGACAGGCTCTCCGATCAGGACCGGGTTTCCGTCGCGGTCCCGGACAGGCTTTCCCTGGTGGATGCGGTACCCCATCAGGGCAGAGGACCGGAGGACCTTCGACAAGGTGCCCGCAGTCCAGCGGAAGCGCTCGATCTTGTGGCCTCGCCTGGTCCCGCCTGGCTCACGGCCCGCCTTGATGGCCTGGTAATCCCTGGGTACGGGCACGCCGTCTTCGTTCAGCGCCATGGCTACGGCGGTCAGGGACTGGCCGTCCAGGACGTCCCGGATGATGCCGGACAGAACCTTCACTGCCTCCGGGTCGGGGGCCAGCTTGAAGCCTTCGCCGTCGGGATTCTTGATCTTCTCGTACCCGTACGGGACCAAGCCCCCGGAGTATCGGCCCTGCGTGCGGAGGGCAGCCTGCGCGCCTGTGACGCGCTCCTTGATGGCCAGGGCCTCCATCTGCGCACTGAAGGCCAGCATCATCATGATGAGCTCTGACACAGGCGACACGGTGCGCATGTCCAGTTCGAGCGGGGAGCCGCCGGGACCTTCAGCGAAGACCAAGAGCTTCCCGTGGTCCTTTGCCCAGCGGCCCAGCTCCGCCATGTCGGCCATCGAGCGGACGGCGCGGTCCATGCGCCACCAGATGATCATGTCGAAGTCGTCTGGGCGGGCCAGCCAGGCGCCCAGCTCCGGCCGGTTGAAGGGCGTCGTCTTCGTCGCTGAGACGTCCAGGTCCTCAGCTTCACCGACGATGACGGCTCCACGGCGGGCAGCCTCGTTGGAGTTGGCAGCGCGTTGACGGCTCGGTGACGTTGTCTCGTCAGTTCTGACAGACAGCCGGATGGCGCTTAACGCGCGAAGTTGGTTCGTCATGGTCGGGATCGTACTGAACTCTGTTTCGACCGGATGGCGCATCGACTACCAGATCGCCACCCCCGGGCTCGCCGGGCGGGCGCTGAAGGCGGTCGTGGAGCGGGCCCCGGCGTACGACCAGCGGTGGAGCGACCACGCCCCGGTGTCGGTCACCTACGGCGCCGCTCACTGATCCGGCGGCGGGCGCCCGGTGTCCTCGGCGCGCCCGCCCGACCGTTCCTCCAGACCGGTCCGCAGCCGGCGGTCCATGGCCATCGACAGCTCGGCGTCCACGACGCTCTTCGCGAGCGGACGCAGCCGCTCCACGGTCTCGCCGACCTCCTCGCCGCGCTCGCGGGCATCCGCCAGCACATGGTTGACGAGCAGTGTGGCGAAGGTCTCGGCGATGGCGTCCACATGCTCCCGGACCTCGCGCCCGGCCGCGAGGACGGCCGACAGCGGGATGCCCTGGCCGACCAGGACGCGCGAGGCGTCCAGCAGCCGTTGGCTGATGTGCACGATGTCGTCGCCGTCGACCGCGAGATAGCCGATGTCGAGTGAGACGGTGAGGTTCTCCGCGGTGGCCTCGTCGTCGAAGTAGTCGGCGAGCGCCTGCGGGGTGAGCCGGATCGGGGTCTCCTCGGACCAGGACGGAAGGCCGCCGTCCAGCCCCAGCAGCTCGCCGACGTCCCGCCCGCTCTCGAACGCGGCGATCAACTCGGCGATCCCGCCCAGGGTGTGGCCGCGCTCCAGCAGGGCGGTGATGGTCCGCAGCCGGGCCAGGTGGTGGTCGTTGTACCAGGCGATACGGCCCTCGCGGCGGGGTGGCGGGATCAGCTTGCGCTCCCGGTAGAAGCGCAGGGTGCGCACGGTGATCCCGGCCCTCTCGGCCAGCTCCGTCACGCGGTACTCGCGTACCCGGTCCGCTTCGCTCATCGCCACAGCAGCAGCCTATGTCGAGGGCGGTGGTGTGTGACCGCCGGTAACTCGGTTATCCACAGCCCCTACCGCTCGCCGGATCCCTGTCCTACGCTCCCATCGTGCCAGTGAACGCTGGCACGGTTCCGAGCCGTTCAGGCGGTTCTGGTAGGTCATGTGGTTCTGGCAGTTCGAGCGGCGGGAGGCGGCGGCATGGCGGCTGGGCTGGCGCGTGAGCACGTGCGGGTGGCGGTGATCGGCTCCGGATTCGGGGGCCTGGGCGCGGCGGTGAGGCTGCGCCGCGCGGGCATCACCGACTTCGTGGTCCTGGAGCGGGCCGGTGCGGTCGGCGGCACCTGGCGGGACAACAGCTATCCGGGCTGCGCCTGCGATGTCCCGTCCCATCTCTACTCCTTCTCCTTCGCGCCCAACCCCGACTGGCCGCGCGCCTTCTCCGGCCGACGGCACATCCGCGCCTATCTGGAGCGGATCGCCGACACCTTCGGGCTGCGCCCGCATCTGCGCTTCGACGCCGAGGTGCTCGCCCTGCGCTGGGACGGGGAGGCGCTGCACTGGGAGGTCGAGACCGCGCGGGGGCCGCTGACCGCCGATGTCGTGGTGAGCGCGACCGGCCCGCTCTCCGACCCCAAGATCCCGGACATCCCGGGGCTCGACGGCTTCCCCGGCAAGGTCTTCCACTCCGCGCGCTGGGACCACGGCTACGACCTGCGCGGCAAGCGGGTCGCGATGGTCGGCACCGGCGCCTCGGCCATCCAGATCGTGCCCGAGATCCAGAAAGAGGTGCGCAGGCTCACCCTCTTCCAGCGCACTCCTCCCTGGGTGCTGCCGCGCATGGACCGCCGGATCACCGACGCCGAGCGCTGGCTGCACAGCAGGCTCCCGGCCTCCGGGGCGCTGCGCCGCGGGCTGCTGTGGGGGATCCGGGAGTTGCAGGTCGGGGCGTTCACCAAGCGCCCGGCCGAACTGGGGCTCGTGGAGCGGCTGGCCGGGGCGCACATGCGGCGGGCCATCAAGGACCCGGTGCTCCAGTCCAGGCTGACCCCGCGCTATCGCATCGGCTGCAAGCGCATCCTGCTGTCCAACGACTACTACCCGGCGCTCGCCCGGCCGCATGTGGACGTGGTCGGCGGGCTCAAGGAGATCCGCGGCACCACGCTGGTCGGCTCCGACGGCACCGAGACCGAGGCCGACGCGATCATCTTCGGGACCGGCTTCCACGTCACCGACCTCCCCATCGCCCGGCGCGTGACCGGGGCCAAGGGCACCACGCTCGCGGAGGAGTGGAAGGGCGGCATGGAGGCGCTGCGCGGAACCACCGCGGCGGGCTTCCCCAACTTCCTGACGATCATCGGGCCCAACACCGGGCTCGGCAACAGCTCGATGATCCTCATGATCGAGGCCCAGCTCACCTATCTGACCGACTATCTGCGGCAGTTGGACGCCCTCGGCGGCAAGGTCGCCCTGGACGCCCGGCCGTCGGCGGTCCGCGCCTACAACGACATGATCCAGGAGAGGATGAAGCGCACGGTGTGGAACTCGGGCGGCTGCGACAGCTGGTATCTGGACGGCAACGGCCGCAACACGACCCTGTGGCCCGGCTCGACCGGCGAGTTCAAACGGGTCACCCGGCGCGTGCGGCTCGCGGAGTACCAGGTGCTGCGGCAGCGGACCGAAGCTGGTCAGGGCGCGGAGTCCGCCGCGGGGAGGGGATCGCGGTGAGGCGCACCCGTTACGCCACCTCCGGGCCGTACGCTCCGCCGACCCCGCCACGCGAGCTGACCGTCACCTCGGCGGACGGCGCCCGGCTGCACGCGGAGCTACACGGGGTCACCGACCCCGCCGCTCCCGCCGTCGTCCTGGCCCACGGCTGGACCTGCTCGACCGCCTTCTGGGCGCCGGTCGTGCGCGAACTGGTCGCCCGCCACCGGGTGATCGTGTACGACCAGCGCGGCCATGGCCGCAGCACCGCCCCCGGCCCCGGCGGCTACAGCACCGAGGCGCTCGCCGACGACCTGGAGGCGGTGCTGGAGCAGACCCTGGAGCCGGGCCGCCGGGCCGTGGTCGTGGGCCATTCCATGGGCGGGATGACGGTGATGGCCGCAGCGGGCCGCCCCGCGGTGCGCGAGCACGCCGCCGCCGTGGTGCTGTGCAGCACCGGCGCCTCCCGGCTGGTCGAGCGGGCCCGAGTGGTGCCGCTGCGCTCCGAGCGGCTGCGGGCGCGGGTCCACCGCGCGATCCTCGGCGCGCGCCTTCCCATGGGGCCGGTCACGCCGGTCAGCAAGCGGCTGCTGCGGTACGGGACGATGGGCCCGGGCTCCGCGCCCGCCATGGTGGAGGCGTGCGCGCGGATCGTCCACGCGTGCCCCCGCGCCGTGCGCGCCGGTTGGGCGCATGTCATGGGCGACCTCGATCTGGACGCCCGCATCGGCCTGCTGACCATGCCCGCCGCCGTCATCGTGGGCACCGCCGACCGGCTGACCCCGCCCGAGCAGGCCCATGCCATAGCGGCCGCGCTGCCGCAGTGCGACGGCCTCACCGAACTGCCCGGCCTCGGCCATATGACCCCCGTGGAGGATCCCGGGGCGGTGAGCGACGTGATCCGCCGCCTCGCCGCGGAGCACCTCGCCGCGGAGCCTGGGGGATCCCCGGGAGCCCCCAGGACGGATGCCAGGACCGACGACCTGACCGACGACGACCCCCACGCTGTCGAGGAGCGGACGACATGAGCGCGCGCAGAAATCTGGAGGGCCGGGTCGCGGTGGTGACCGGCGCGGCACGGGGAGTCGGCGAGCTGCTGGCCCGCAAACTGTCCGCGCGGGGCGCCAGGGTGGCGCTGGTGGGCCTGGAACCGGAGGAGCTGAAGCGGGTGTCGGGTCGGTTGCCCACCGACTCCGACCACTGGCACGCCGATGTCACCGACCCGGAGGCGATGGCCCGGGTCGCGGAGGACGTGGTGGCGCGCTTCGGCGCGGTGGACATCGTCTGCGCCAACGCCGGGGTGGCCACGGGCGGTCCGTTCCTGGAGACCGACGAGGCGGCCTGGCGGCGGGTCGTCGAGGTCAATCTGCTGGGCAGCGTCACCACGGCCCGCGCCTTTCTGCCCGCGCTGCTCGCCAGCCGTGGCCATCTGTTGCAGATCGCCTCGCTCGCCGCGATCGCGCCCGCGCCGATGATGACCGCGTACTGCGCGTCCAAGGCGGGGGTCGAGGCGTTCGCGCACTGTCTGCGCGCCGAGGTGGGCCACCGGGGCGTGACGGTGGGCGTGGGCTATCTCAGCTGGACCGACACGGACATGGTGCGCGGCGCCGACCGGGACGAGGTGATGCGGGAGTTGCGGGCGCGGATGCCGTGGCCCGCGGGGCGTACGTATCCGCTGGGTCCGGCCGTGGACCGGCTCGTCGCGGGGATAGAGCGCCGCTCGGCTCATGTGTACGGGCAGTGGTGGCTGCGCGGGATGCAGCCGGTGCGCGGCTATCTGCCCGCGCTGATCGGGGCGGTGGGGCGCCGTGAGATGCGTTGGGCCGAACCCCGGCTGGCGGCCACCCGCGGAGAGCGCGGCCATCTCCTGGGCGAGGGCGGCGCGGCGGACGAGCGGGCGCGTACCGCCCGTACGCAGCGTGACCGGTAACCCTCTGTCAACCACCCTGACCTGGGAATTTGATGGGTGAGGTCGATCGAAATGCGGAGTATGTCCCTGCGTGTAACTCTGGTCGGGCCCGATCCCTTTCACCCGATGAGGAGTGACGCAGATGGGGAAGGACGAGTTCAGCGAGAAGGCCCAGCAGGCCAAGCGCAAGGCGCAGGGTCAGCAGAGCCAGCAGACCCAGCGGGGTCAGCAGGGTCAGCGAGGCCAGCAGGGACAGCAGGCGCAGCGAGCCCAGCGGGGGCAGGAGTCGCGCCGCGAGCAGGACCGGCCGGAAAGCCGTGAGCAGGCCGAGCGCATGGGCCGGGAGCGCCGTCAGCAGGGCATGGGCGACGAGATGCGGGACCAGGAGCCGTTCGAAGAGATGTGAGTCGTCTCGTAGGACGGGCCCATTGACGGGTCCGCGAAGAGTGTGCGCGAGGGGGCGCATCCGTCAGGGGATGCGCCCCCGGCACGCAGGTCGGTTCACCTGCTCAACCGTCGCCCCGCGGGGGGAGCTTCGGGCGCCGTCGGTCCGGCACCTGGCCGTAGCCCGGCGGGACCGCGGACGGATGCCGCTCCAGCAGCTCCAGCGCCGTCCGCACGGCCACCCCCAGCTGTGGATAGCGGCCCTCCGCCCAGTCCAGCGGTGAACGGGGCGCCGGAATGTCCGGCTCCACGCCATGGTTCTCGACCCCCCACCCATAGGCGTCGAACCAGGCGGCGTTCATCGGCACCGTGATCGCCGAACCGTCGCCGAGCGGATGGCGGCCGGTCATGCCGACCACGCCGCCCCAGGTGCGCAGCCCCACCACCGGGCCGATGCCCTGGATCTTGAAGGCCGCGGTGATCATGTCGCCGTCGGAGGAAGTCGCCTCGTCCGCGACCGCGACGATCGGTCCGCGCGGCGCGTTGCTGGTGTACGACACCGGCTGGGCGTTGCGCGTGAGGTCCCAGCCCATCACGGTGCGGGTCAGCTTCTCGACCACCAGCTCGCTGATGTTGCCGCCCGCGTTCCCCCGGACGTCCACGATCAGCGCGGGGAACGACACCTCCCGGCGCAGATCCCGGTTGAACTGCGCCCAGCCGGAGCCGCCCATGTCCGGGATGTGCAGATAGCCGCACCGTCCGTCGCTCAACTCCCGTACCACCGACCGTCGCCGGGCCACCCAGTCCTGGTAGCGCAGCGGCCGCTCGTCGATCAGCGGGACGACCGCGACCCGGCGCGGCGGGCCCTCGCCGTCCGGGGAGGCGAAGGTCAGCTCGACCGTGGTGCCGCCCGCGGCGGTCAGCAGCGGTGAGGGACCGGCCACCGGATCCACCGGGCGGCCGTCGACATGGGTGAGCCGGGCGCCTTCGCGGATGCCGGAGCCCGCGAGCGGCGAGCGCGCCCGGGAATCGGAGGACTCGCCGGGCAGGATGCGGGAGATCTGCCAGCCCCCGTCCTCGGTGCGCGTGAAGTCGGCGCCGAGCAGCCCGATGGGGCGCTGGTAGTGGGCCGGGCCCTCGTTGCGGCGCGCGGCGCTCACGTACGCGTGCGAGGTGCCCAGCTCGCCCAGGACCTCGCGCAGCAGATCGGCGAACTCGTCGGGGGAGGCGACCCGTTCGACCAGCGGCCGGTACTGGTCGAGCACCCCGTCCCAGTCGACGCCGCACATGCCCGGCTCCCAGAAGTAGGCGCGGGTGATGCGGCCCGCCTCCTCGTACGCCTGCCGCCACTCGGCCGCGGGGTCCACGGTGTGCTGGATGCGCCGCATGTCGATCTGGACCGTGGAGTCGCTGTCGCCCGACTCGGTGGCGGGCACCGCCCGCAGGTCGTTGTCGTCGACGACGACCAGCCGGGAGCCGTCGCCGCTGACCCGGAACCAGTCCAGTTCACTGGTGAGTTCGGTGCGTTTGGCCTTGGCCAGGTCGAAGTGTTCGAGGGTGGGGCTGTCGGAGGTGTCGGCCGGGTTGGCGAACGTCTCGCCGAGCGCACCGGAGATCGGCCAGCGCAGCCACACCAGGCCGCCGCCGCTGACCGGCCACAGCGAGGAGTACTTGGAGGCGGCCACCGGGAAGACGGTGACCCGGCTGGGCAGCCCCTCCACCTCGACGGTCACGGTGCCGTCGCCGTCCGAGCCCCCGGCGTCGTCGTCCGGGTCGAGCCCGCCCGCCGCCGGTCGGCCCTCGGGGGAGAGCGCGAAGGGCGAGGGCGTGGCGGAGGACAGCGGTACGAGGTAGGGGCGGCAGCCGAGCGGGAAGGACAGGTCGCCGGTGTGCACGTCGTAGACGGGGTCGAAGCCGCGCCAGGACAGGAAGGCGAGATAGCGACCGTCGCTGGTGAAGACCGGTTCCTCGTCCTCGAAGCGCCCGGTGGTCACGTCCACTATGGTCCGGTCGGCCAGCCTCGCGATCTTGATGGAGCGCAGGGTGCGCCCGATGCCGGGATGGGACCAGGCCAGCCAGGCGGAGTCGGGGGAGAAGGCGAGGTCGGCGACCGGGCCGTTGAGCGACCGGACCAGCTCGGTGACCTCGCCGTCCCCGTCCGCGGAGGTGTCCACGAGCAGCAGCCGCCCGTCGTTCGCGGCGACGGCGAGCCGGTCGCCGTCGGGCGAGGGTTCCAGCTCGTGCACCCGGCCCAGCCGCCCCGCGGCCAGCCGCCGGGGCTCGCCCGTCTCGCTCGCCCGCGGCAGATAGGCGATCTCGATCGCGTCCTCGCCCTCGGCGTCCGTCACATAGGCGACCCGCCCGCTGGAGCCCAGGATCTCGGGCATCCGCACCCGGACGCCGGGGTCGTCGGCCAGGGTGCGGGCGGGGCCGTCGCGGTGAGTGAGCCAGTACAGGCTGCCGCGTACGCACACGGCGCTGGCCCGGCCGGTGGCGTCCACGGACAGCGAGTCGACATGGGAGGCGGCCGGGACCTGGTAGGGCCGCCGCCCGGCCCGCGCCCCGCCGAGCCGCACCCGCAGCCGGCGCGGTTCGGCGTCCGGGCCGAGGTCGTCCACCAGCCACAGCTCCCCGGCGCACTGGTAGACGACGCGGCTGCCGTCGGTCGAGGCGTGGCGGGCGTAGAAGTCGTCGTGATCGGTGTGGCGGCGCAGATCGGTGCCGTCGGGCAGGCAGGAGTAGAGGTTGCCGACGCCCTCGTGGTCGGAGAGGAAGGCGATCCGCCCGCCGACGGCCATGACCGAGTCCAGGTGGCCGTCCAGTTCGGGCAGCAGCCGGGTGCCGCCCAGCCACAGCCGACCGGTCGCGCCGCCCCGGTAGCGCTTCCAGGTGGCGGGCTCGTGCGGCGGCTTGCCGGTGAGCAGCAGGGTGTGCCGCTCCCGATCCTGAGCGCCGTCCTGATCGACGCCGGGGATCCGGTCGGTGACGGCGATGTCGGCCACCGGGCCCCAGGGCAGCCGGCTGCCGGGGCTGCCGTCGGTGGGCAGGCTGTAGGCCCAGGAGAAGTGGGAGAACGGCTGGCCGTGCGAGGACACGGCGAGGATGTGGGAGACGCCGTCCCGGTCGGGTGGCGTCCAGCCGCAGACCCGGGCGTCCTCGCTGCCCCAGTAGGTCAGCCGCCGGGTGGGGCCGCCGTCGACGGGGGCGAGGTGGATCTCGGGGTCGAGGCTGCGCCAGTTCGTGTACGCGATGTGGGAGCCGTCGGGGGAGAACCGGGGGTGGCCCACCCGGGTCCGGTCCACGGTCAGTCGCCACGCCCGCCCGGGCGGCTCGCCACGGGCGGTCAGGGGGGCGACCCAGAGATCGTCCTCGGCGGCGAAGCACAGCAAGTCGCCGTGCAGATGCGGAAATCGCAGATACGCGTGGTCGGTGTCGCTCGTTTCCCTCACCTCATCCATGCTTTCGGCCCCGGTCCGGCAAAGCAACTCCAATCTGTGATGCACGCCACGAGCGAAACGACACGGTTTCGCTGAAAGGGTGGTCGGTGCGGTCGTATGCTTGAACGAGTACGAAACCGTTTCGTTCGAAAGGGGGATGCCATGCCGACGGTCCAGCCCGCCGACCAGCCGGTCGAGGACCGGCCCGCGACCCGGGTGCGCCGCAGTCGGCTGTCCCCCGAGCGGGAGGGTGAGCTGTACGAGGCCGTGGTCGAGCTGCTCGGGGAGGTCGGTTACGACGCGCTGACCATGGACGCCGTCGCCGCGCGTACGCACTCCAGCAAGGCCACGCTCTACCGCCAGTGGAAGAGCAAACCGCAGCTGGTGGCCTCCGCGCTGCGGCACACCAAGCCCGTTTCGCTCGAGGACATCGACACCGGATCGCTGCGCGGCGACCTGCACGAGATCGTGCGGTCCACCGACAGCTGCCGGGAGCGTGACGCGGCCCTGATGAGGGGGCTGGCCCAGGCCATCCACACCCATCCGGACCTCCACCAGGCCCTCCGGGAGCTGCTGATCTTTCCCGAGGTGGCCGCGCTCGACGCACTGCTGCGGCGTGCCGTCGACCGGGGGGAAGTGGCTCCGGACCGACCCGCCCTGGGTTACGTCGTGCACATGATGTGCGGCGCCCTCATCGCCCGGTCGCTGATCGACGGCGAAGAGCCGGACCTCGCCTTCCTCAGCCACTACATCGACGCCGTGGTTCTCCCCGCCCTCGGCCTCTGAACCTCCCCACCCCGCGGAACCCACCCCGCACAACCTCATATACGAGCCCAGCCGGCGCGCCGCTCTCGTCGCCGGTCAGGTCGCGCACACCTGCAAGCAGTGACACCGACTCGACGGGAGCACCTCTCCTCGTGGCCACGTTCCTCTACAAACTCGGTCGATTCGCCTTCCGGCGACGCCGGTTCGTCGCCCTGATATGGGTGGCGCTCCTGGCCGTCGCCGGAGTCGGCGCCGCGACCGCCTCGCCCCCCGCCAACGACAGCTTCTCCATCCCGGGCACCGAGGCCCAGAAGGCCTTCGACCTCCTGGAGAAGCGTTTCCCCGGTGGTAACGCCGACGGCGCCACCGCCCGGGTGGTCTTCCGCGCACCCCAGGGCGAGAAGATGACCGACCCGGCCAACAAGGCCGTGGTCACGAAGACTGTCGCCGACCTCAAGGCCAGCTCTCCGCAGGTCGCCTCGGTCGCCGACCCGTACCAGGCCCGGGCCGTCTCCAAGGACGGCTCGACCGCGTACATCCTGACCAGCTACAAGGTCAACGCCATGGAGCTGGAGGACACCGCCAAGGACGGCTTGGAGGAGGCCGGGGAGAAGGCGCAGAAGTCGGATCTCACGGTGGCGATCGGCGGTGACGCGCTCCAGGAGATGCCCGAGACCGGCTCCACCGAGGTCATCGGCATCGTGATCTCCGCGATCGTCCTCGCCATCACCTTCGGCTCGCTGGTGGCGGCCGGACTGCCGCTGCTGACCGCGCTCATCGGCGTCGGCATCGGCATCTCCGGGATCACCGCGCTCGCCACCACCCTCGGGCTCTCCTCGACGACCTCGACGCTGGCGATGATGATCGGCCTCGCGGTCGGCATCGACTACGCGCTCTTCATCGTCTCCCGCTACCGCGCCGAACTGGCCGAGGGCCGGGAGCGCGAGGAGGCCGCCGGGCGGGCCGTCGGAACCGCGGGCTCCGCGGTCGTCTTCGCCGGACTCACCGTCGTCATCGCGCTGGTCGGTCTCGCGGTCGTCAACATCCCGATGCTGTCCAAGATGGGCTTCGCGGCGGCGGGCACGGTGGTCATCGCCGTCCTCATCGCGATCAGCCTCATCCCGGCGCTACTGGGCTTCGCGGGCAAGCGGGTGTACGGGCGCAAGGCGCGCAAGCGGATGGCGGAGGCGACCTCGGCCGCCGCGGAGGGCACGCGGGCGGAGGAGAAGCCCAACATGGGCACCCGCTGGGCCCGGTTCGTGCTGCGCCGCCCGGTGGCGGTGCTGCTGCTCGGTGTGCTCGGCCTCGGCGCCGCCGCGGTGCCCGCGCTCAGCCTGGAGCTGGGGCTGCCGGACGACGGTTCGCAGCCGGTCAGCAGCCAGAAGCGGCAGGCGTACGACATGATCTCCGACGGCTTCGGCCCGGGCTTCAACAGCCCGCTGATGGTCGTCGCCGACACCAAGGGCAGCGACGACCCCAAGGCCGCGGTCGACAAGGTCACCAAGAGCATCGCCGGTATCGACGGCGTCGCGGCCGTCACCCCGGCGACGTTCAACAAGCCCGGCGACACCGCGATGCTCACCGTCGTGCCGAAGTACAAGCCGAGCAGCGTCGACACCGAGAAGGTCGTCGCCGACATCCGGGACGAGGCGGGCTCGTTCAAGTCCGACACCGGCGCCGAGGTGCTGGTGACCGGTCAGACGGCGATGAACATCGACATCTCGCAGAAGCTGAACGACGCGCTGATGCCGTACCTGGCGCTGGTCGTCGGGCTGGCCTTCCTGCTGCTGATGATCGTCTTCCGCTCGATTCTGGTCCCGCTCAAGGCGGCGCTCGGCTTCCTGCTGTCCGTCGTCGCGGCGCTCGGCGCGGTGGTCACGGTGTTCCAGTGGGGCTGGGCGGCGGACCTGTTCGGCGTCGAGGAGACCGGCCCGATCATGAGCATGATGCCGATCTTCATGATCGGTGTGGTGTTCGGCCTGGCCATGGACTACGAGGTCTTCCTGGTGACCCGGATGCGCGAGGCGTACATCCACGGCGAGCGCCCCGGCCAGGCCGTCGTCACCGGCTTCCGGCACGGCGCCCGGGTGGTCACCGCGGCCGCGGTCATCATGATCAGCGTCTTCGCCGGGTTCATCGGCTCGTCCGAGGCGATGGTGAAGATGATCGGCTTCGGTCTGGCCACCGCGGTCCTCTTCGACGCCTTCGTGGTCCGCATGGCCATCGTCCCGGCGGTGCTGGGGCTGCTCGGCAAGTCCGCGTGGTGGCTGCCGCGCTGGCTCGACAAGGCGCTGCCGAACGTGGACGTCGAGGGTGAGGGGCTGCGCGAGCAGCTCGCTACGGACACCCCGGCGGGGCACGGGAAGGACGCCAAGAACGCCAAGGAGTCCGACAAGGACCCGGAGCTGAGCCGGGTGTAATCGACGGCCGGAACCGGCCAATGCGCGCCCCGGCGGCGGCTCTTCCCCTGTGGGAGGGCCGCCGCCGGGGCTTTCGCGGGGGAGGCGCTCTTGCGAACGATGTGCAGGTAGGTCACCATCGAGCGGATACCCGCAGCTCAGGAGCGGAGCCCTGCATGCATGTCCCCGATGGATTCATCGACGCCCCGGTGTCGGTGGCGACCGGCGCCGTCGCCGCCGCCGCGGTGGCGGTCAGCCTGCGCGGCGCGCGGCGCGAACTCGACGAGCAGGCCGCGCCGCTCGCCGGGCTGGTCGCGGCGTTCATCTTCGCCGTCCAGATGCTCAACTTCCCCGTCGCCGCGGGCACCAGTGGGCACTTGCTCGGCGGGGCGCTGGCGGCGATCCTCGTCGGCCCCTATACGGGCGTGCTCTGCGTCTCCGTGGTGCTGCTCATGCAGGGCGTGCTCTTCGCGGACGGCGGCCTCACCGCGCTCGGCGTCAACATCACGGACATGGCGGTCGTCACCACGGTCGTGGCCTACGGGGTCTTCCGCGCCCTCCTGAAGCTCGCCCCGAACCGGCGCCGCACGGTCACCGTCGCGTCCTTCGCCGCCGCCCTGGTCTCCGTCCCGGCCGCCGCCATGGCCTTCACCGGGATCTACGCTCTGGGCGGCACGGCGGACGTCGCGATCGGCAAGGTCTTCACCGCGATGGTCGGCGTGCATGTGCTGATCGGCATCGGCGAGGCGGCGATCACGGCACTGACGGTCGGCGCCGTGATGGCCGTACGGCCGGATCTCGTCCACGGCGCGCGGGACGTGGCCGCGCGCCGCCTGGAACTCCGTACCGGTGCCCCGGTGCGCACCCCGGCGCCCGCGTCGCCCGACGGCTCCGCCGCGCCCGGTGGCTCGCCCGCGCCCGCCGGGTCCGCCGCGCCCGCCGGGTCCGCCGCGCCCGCCACCGCCCGTACGGTCACGGCGGCGCCCGCCGCCAAGGACGACGCCGATACCGCGCCCGCCCCCGGCGCACCGCGGCGCTCCGCGCGCCGGGTGTGGGCGGTGGGGCTCGGGGCCGCGCTGCTGTGCGCGGGCGTCGTCAGCTTCTACGCCTCCGCCAGCCCCGACGGGCTGGAGAAGGTCGCCGCCGACAAGGGCATCGACAAGAAGACCGAGGACCACGCCGCGAAGGACTCCCCGCTCGCCGACTACGGCGTCAAGGACATCTCCGACGCCCGGCTCTCCGGCGGCCTCGCCGGGGTGATCGGGGTCGGTGCGACGCTCGCCGTGGGCACCGGGGTCTTCGTCGTCGTACGGCGGCGCCGGGCCGACACCGACACCGAGACGGGCTGACATGGGCGCCGGACACGCGCACACGCTCTACCGGGCGGGCGGTTCACCGGTGCACACCCTTCCGCCGCACTGCAAGATCGCCGCCGTCTTCTGCTTCGTGCTCGTCGTCGTCGCGACGCCCCGCGAGGCGCTGTGGGCGTTCGGCCTGTACGCGGTGCTGCTGGCCGCGGTGGCGGCGACGGCCCGCATCCCGGCCGGGTTCCTGCTGAAGCGGCTGCTGATCGAGATCCCGTTCGTGGCCTTCGCCGTGCTGATGCCGTTCGTCGCGGAGGGCGCGCGGGTGGAGGTGCTCGGGCTGTCGCTCAGCGAGTCCGGACTGTGGGGCGCGTGGAACATCCTGGCCAAGGGCACGCTCGGGGTCGCCGCGTCCGTCATCCTGGCGTCGACGACCGAGCTGCGCGCCCTGCTGCTGGGGCTCCAGCGGCTGCGGATGCCGCCGCTGCTGGTGCAGATCGCGTCGTTCATGATCCGCTACGGGGACGTCATCACCGACGAGATGCGCCGGATGCGGATCGCCCGCCGCTCGCGCGGGTTCGAGGCGCGCGGCGTGCGGCAGTGGGGCGTGCTCGCGAAGTCGGCCGGAGCGCTGTTCATCCGGTCGTACGAGCGGGGCGAACGGGTCCATCTGGCGATGCTGAGCCGCGGCTACACGGGCACGATGCCGGTGATCGACGAGGTGACCGCGTCCCGTGCACAGTGGACGTACGCCGCCGCACTTCCGCTGACCGCGCTGGCGGTCTGCCTGACCGGATGGATGCTCACATGACCTCCGCCCCGCCGTCCCTCCAGGTGTCCGGCCTCGCCTACGCCTACCCCGACGGCCACCAGGCCCTGTTCGGCGTCGAGCTGACCGTGGCCCGTGGTGAGCGGGTGGCGCTGCTCGGCCCCAACGGGGCGGGCAAGACCACCCTCGTCCTGCATCTGAACGGCATCCTGGAGGCGGGCGCCGGGTCGGTCACGGTCGCCGGGCTGCCCGTGGCCAAGCCGAACCTGGCCGAGATCCGCCGCCGGGTGGGCATCGTCTTCCAGGACCCGGACGACCAGCTGTTCATGCCGACCGTGCGCGAGGACGTGGCGTTCGGCCCGGCCGCGGCCGGGATGCGCGGCGCGGAGCTGGCGGGGCGGGTCCACCGGGCCCTGGACCGGGTGGGGATGGCGGAGTTCGCGGACCGGCCGCCGCACCATCTGTCCTTCGGGCAGCGGCGGCGGGTGGCGGTCGCGACCGTGCTGGCCATGGAGCCGGAGATCCTCGTCCTGGACGAGCCCTCCTCCAACCTCGACCCGGCCTCGCGCCGCGAACTGGCCGACATCCTGCGCTCCCTGGACGTCACCGTGCTGATGGTCACCCACGATCTGCCGTACGCGCTGGAGCTGTGCCCGCGGTCCGTGGTGCTCAGTGGGGGAGTGATCGCGGCCGATGGGGGTACGCAGGACTTGTTGTGCGACCAGGAGCTGATGCGGGAGCACCGGCTGGAGCTTCCCTTCGGCTTCGACCCCCGCTCGGTGACGGCCCCGGTCTGAGGTCCCGGCCGGGCGCGTTGCACCATAAGGACGGCAGCACGGTCGGATCGGCAGGGTGGGAGTCGGATCAGTGGTGGACGTCCAGGGCACGGTGGCCGACGGATTCGAACCGGTCCGGGACGCCTTCGCGGAGAACTTCGCGAAGCGCGGGGAGCGGGGCGCGGCCATGGTCCTCTACCGGGACGGCGAGAAGGCCGTCGACCTGTGGGGCGGTACGAAGGACCCGGCCGGTGACGGGGACGGCGCGCCGTGGGCGCAGGACACCGCGCAGGTCGTCCGCTCCGTCACCAAGGGCGTCGCCTCCGCCGTCCCGCTGCTGCTCCACCAGCGCGGCCAGCTCGACCTGGACGGCCGGGTCGGCACGTACTGGCCCGAGTTCAAGGAGAACGGCAAGGAACGGGTGCTGGTGCGGCATCTGCTCGCCCACCGCGCCGGGGTGCCCGCCCTGGACACCCCGCTGACCCCGGCCGAGGCCATCGACGGCATATCCGGGCCGCGGGCCGTCGCCGCCCAGCGCCCGGACTGGGAGCCCGGCACGTCCCACGGCTATCACGCGCAGACCTACAGCTGGCTGCTGAGCGAGCTGGTGAAGCGGGTCACCGGGCGCACCATCGGCCGGTGGATCGCGGAGGAGATCGCCTGGCCGCTCGCCCTGGATCTGTGGCTCGGGCTGCCCGAGGAGCAGTTGGACCGCGTCGGCCGGATCGAGCCGGTGGAGGCACCGGCCGCGTCGCCCGCGGCTCAGGGGCTGCGGCTGCGGCCCAAGCGGTCGGTGGCCGAGGCGTACGCCGACCCGGAGTCGCTGACCCGGCGCGCGTTCGGCGCGATCAGCCCGGTGCCCGACGAGAACGATCCCGCCTATCTCGCCGCCGGACTGCCCGCCTCCGGCGGGGTCGCCACCGCCGACGCGCTGGCCCGCTTCTACGCGGCGCTGATCGGCCCGCTGCCGTCGGCGCGCACGGCCCGCGCGGGCGGCCGCCTCTTCGCCCCGGCGACGCTGACCCTGGCCCGTACGGAGGAGTCCGCCGGGCCGGACCGGGTGCTGGTGGTCGGGACCCGCTTCGGGCTCGGCTACATGCTGCACGGCCCGGCCTGCCCGCTGCTGGGCCCGGGCTCCTTCGGCCACCCGGGGCGGGGCGGCTCGCTCGCCTTCGCCGACCCCGAGGCGCGGATCGGCTTCGCGTACGTCACCAACGGCATGCAGCGCGGCGTCACGGCGGACCCGCGGGCGCAGGCCCTGGTGCGCGCCGTACGGAAGGCCCTGGCGGACCAGGAGGCGTAGCGGGGCTGCCGACGGCCTGTTGACGGCCCCTAGGGGGTGTCTTGCCGGTCATGCCGGGCTCCCGACGCCGCTGTGACATCAGCCGCTGCTGCGGCGGGCGGCACCTCGCGGCCCCGCGCTCGTCGCTCCCCCAGCTACCGCTGGGCGGTGCCCCCTCGCGCCTCCCCCAGCTACCGCTGGGAGGTGCCCCCCCCTGACGCCGCTCGCTGATCCGGCCTGATCGACAAGACACCCCCAGCGCGCGCGCTCCCTTCGCGCGCCTCTCTCTGCCTCCGCGCGCTCTCTCGCACCCGCACACGCCGGGTCGGCGGGGCCAAGGGTCCCTGTCGCGCCGTTCCGGCCCTGCCCACACTGGGGATCCTTCCGGTGGTGAGAGCCGTAGGGGGCGGCTCTCCCGGGGGACATGGGGGAATGCGTGGCGCAAACACGGGGGGTACGGGGGGCACGCGCGCGAACGGGGGAGCCACCGGCTCAGCGGCACCGGCTCGCGCGGCGGGACATGGAATGGCAGATGCTGCGCATCCTGCTGATCTTCCGGCTGATGCACGGCATCCAGTTCGCGGTGACCGTGCCCGGTATCGCGGGCCATGTCGCCCACCGCACGGGCGGACTGGTGCTGCTGGTGGCGGTGGTGGCCGAATCGCTGTGGTTCACCCTGCACATCGTCCGCAACCACCGGCGGGTGGCGGCGCGCGACGAGGGAGACCGTGAAGCCGACGACCGGGGCGACGCCCGGCCGGTCGTGTACGACGGCCTCGCGGCCGGAGTCGAGTTGTGCTCCGCCGTCGCCTCCTTGTGGGCCTGCGTCGTGGTCATGGGCCCCGACCGGGCGCAGGACATGGCACCGCTGCTGGTGCTCACCACCGAGCAGATCTCCGGCGCGAGCGTCGGCTCGGCGCTCGGCCAGCGGCTGCGCGTCCTCGTCGTGGGCACCGGCGCGGTCGCCGCCTCGTACGCCGCGGTGATCGCCCTGGGCGTTCCGGAGGCGCTGACCCACTCCGATGTGCTGATCGGGCTCACCGGCTACGGGGCGCTGGCCTATCTGATCCGGCGCGGCGCCCTGTATCTGCTGCAACTCGCGGCCGACCTGGGCGATATGAGCCTCCAGCTGCACGAGGTGCAGCAGCGCCGGCTGCTCGCCATCGAACTGCACAACCACATCGGCCACACCCTGGGCGCGTTCCAGCGGGCCGACGCGTCGGACCCCGATCAGCTCGCCTCGCTGAGGAAGTCCGCGATGGTCGCCCTGGAGCGGCTGCGCACCTTCATCAGCACCGGCCGGTTCAGCGCGTCGGTGCCGCTGATAGCCATGGTCCACCGGCAGGTCGCGCTGGCGGCCAACGACGCCCTCACGGTGGAGCCGATCGTCACCGAGCGCGTGGTCGGCGCGGCGCCCCGGGTCCGTCCGCACGAGGTGGAGCTGCTGGAGACCGCGCTGCGGGCACTGCTGATCAACGTGCCGCGCAGCGCCGGGGTGCACGAGGCGCTGCTGCACGTGGATGTCGTCACCGAGCCGGGTGAGTCGGCGGAGGTGATGGAGGTGGTGGAGCTGGTCGTCACCGACGAGGGCGCCGGGTTCCCGCCCGAGGCGCTGGCCGCCGGTGTCGCCGCGATGCGCTCCCTGGCCGTCCACCAGCGGCTACTGGCGGAGCACGGCGGGGCGCTGCGGGTGCTCTCGGTGCCCGGCCTCACCCAGGTGACGCTGACCCTGCCGATCGCCCCCGCACCGGCGGCGGCCGAGCGCCCACCGGGCGCGCGGGAGGGGCGCGTACGCGGCGTACGGAGGCGCGGCGCGCGGGTGCAGAGCGCGCGGTCAACGAGCGGGCGGGCCCGGAGCGGGCAGGAGGAGGCATCGGCATGACGGACGAGCGCGAGCGCGGCACCAAGCAGCCGTTACAGGTGGCGGTGGTCGAGGACCACGAGATGACCCGGCGCGGCCTGGTGACCTCGCTGGACGCGGACCCGCGGCTGACCGTGGTCTGCGAGGTCGACTCGGTGGAGGGGCTCGACATCAGCGGCGCCGAGTACGACGTGTGCGTGGCCGACCTGATGGGCGTCGGCACCGCCGAGCAGTTCGCCGATCTGGTGCGCCGGTCGGACGTGGTGGTGTGCACCGCCGCCGAGCAGTGGCGCCAGCGCGTCGCCCCCTGGGTGTGCGGGGCGCGGGCGGTCTTCGGCAAGACGGTCGGCGCGGCCGTCCTGGCGAACGCCGTATGGGACGCCCGGCACCATCCGCACTGGCTCAAACCCCATTTGGCGTCCGCCCTGGACACGGCCGTGCGCGAATGCGGGCTCACCATCCCGTCGTATCTCGCCGAGCTGCTGGCGCGCACCGCCCGCGGCGGCCGGGTGGCGTGGATCCTGGAGGAGCTGGGCGTCGCGGACAAGCGCTACCGGGAGGACCTGGAGCTGTTCCGGATGCAGTGCGCCCGCACCGGACTCGGCCAGCTGACCCTGCTGGACACGCTCTACATGGCCTCGTCGGCCGAGCAGCCGCCCGCCCACCAGCCCGTGGTGTTCTCCAACTGGGCGGCGGGGCTGAGCGAGGGCCAGGTGCGGGCGCTGGAGTGGTACGCGGACGGCTATTCGTACGAGGAGACCGCGGCCCAGCTCGATGTGAAGGTCTCCACCGTCCGCACCCAGATCGAGCGGGCCATGACCGCCTGCGGCATCAGCTCCAAACCCGCCGACATCCGCATGATGTTCGCGATGTACGTCTGCTCCCGGCACACCAAACCCGACCAGCTGCTCCGCCGCCTCACCGCGCTCGGGGCCCATCCGCCGCGCCGCGGCACCGGAGCATAGGGGGTGTCTTGCCGATCATGCCGGGCTCCCGACGCCGCTGTGACATCAGCCGCTGCCGCGGCGGGCGGCACCTCGCGGCCCCGCGCTCGTCGCACGCACGCGGGTTGCGAGCCTCCGCCAGCTACCGCTGGGAGGTGCCCCCTGACGCCGCTCGCTGATCCGGCGTGACCGACAAGACACCCCCTAGACCCCGTACGTCCGCCGGGTGTCGATATCTGTCGTACCCGGTGACGACAGCGGCGCCCCGGAATTCCCGCCGTGCCATGGGACGCGCAGCGACAGGCGGGGCGAGGAGCATCTGAGGTGCCGGGTCCGGCACCTCAGCCGGGCCCGCTCCACGGGAGGAAACCCATGGCAGAGCCCCTCGTCCCCGACGACAAGCCCGCCGCCAACCCCCTGCTCGACACCGTCGACCTGATGCTCCGGCAGATAGACACCCTCATCGAATGGGGCGACCAGGTCGGGGAGGCCCGGGACGGCCTCGCCGCCCAGCGGGCGCCGCTGCGCCCCGTCCTCGGCTACGCCGACGTGGTCGCCTTCCTGGTCCGCAACCGCCCCCGGGTGCCGGAGGCGGAGGCCGGGGCCGTGCTGCGGCGGCGCCGGGGCCGCGAATACCTCGTCCAGACCTTCTTCCTCGACGGGGACAACGCCCCCGTGCGTGGTACCGACACGCCCGCCCCGGTCTGGGTCTGCCGCACCCGGCAGCTCGACGAGGAGCTGGCCGCGGCCTTCGGGAACAAGGACCTCATCGTCTTCGGGAAGGCGGTGCCCTCGTGCTGAGCCTGCTGGCCATGGTCCTCGTCGCGCTCGGCGGTATGGGGGCGGTCGCGGTGGTCTACGTGGTCGTCGTGACCATCGAATATCTCGCCGACTGGTTCCGGGCCCGCAGCGAGCGGCTCCAGACCGACCCCGATCTGCGCTGCGTCACCGTCTCCGAGTCCATCCGCGACGGCAACGTCGCCTACATCCAGGGGCTGTTCGACACCTCGCGAGAACAGTTCGTCGACAGCCGCCGCGTCGAGGGAAAACAGGCTGACGACCGCGTACGCAACGCCCACGCCCACCACCAGGTCGCCGTCTGGGGCTGACCGCCGCCCGCCACCCGCCTCAGAGAGGACCCCAGTGAAGAACCAGGGAGCCACCGCCTTCGCCGTCACCGGCATACCGCACGGCGCCGACGACGTGGAGGCGGGCCTGCTGCGCACCCGCCTGATCGCCGCCGCCAAGGCGTTCAGCGGCCACCACGGACCCCAGCCGCTCACCGTCACCATCACCAACCAGCCGCCCGGCGCCCCCGCCGCGGCCCCGCGCGGCGGCGCGGCGGGGCCGCGGCGGGAGGCGGACGAACCGTCGGAGGCCGAGCGGGCCGCGCGCTTCACCGCGACCGCCCCGCTGCACAGCTTCGACCGCCTCGTCCTGCCCGCCCGCACCCTCGACCAACTGCTGCGCGCGGTGCACACCGTGGAGCAGCGCCGGGTGCTGTACGACGACTGGGGGCTGCGGAGCATCCAGCCGCACCCCAGCTCGGCGGTCAACCTGGAGGGCGCGCCCGGCACCGGCAAGACCCTGGCCGCCCACGCGATCGCGGACCGGCTGGGCCGCCCCGTGATCGCGGCCCGGGCCTCGCAGTTGGAGAGCAAGTTCCACGGGGAGGGCCCGAAGAACCTCGGCGCGCTCTTCCACGCCGCCCGCGAGCAGGGCGCGGTGCTCTTCCTGGACGAGGCGGACGCGCTGATGTCGGCCCGCTTCGAGACCACCAGCCACGGTTCGGAGCACGCGGTGAACGCGATGCGCAGCGAGATGCTGACCGCGCTCGACGGCCACGAGGGGCTGGTCGTGCTCGCCACCAACTTGGTGACCAGCTACGACACCGCGTTCGACAGCCGCGTCTGGCATGTGCGCTTCCCCAGCCCGGACCGGGCGGCCCGCGCCGAGATCTGGCGTCGCCATCTGCCCGACGCCCTGCCGCTGGACGGAGATGTCTCCCCGGAGCAGCTGGCGGAGGTCGACGACGTCACCGGGCGCGACATCTGCCGCGCGGTGATCGACGCGGCCGCGGAGGTGCTGCGCACCGGGCGGCCCCGGGTGTCCCAGACCGATCTGCTCGCGGCGGTGCACCGCATCAAGGCGACCCGTCCCCGCCGTACGGCCCCCCTCCCGGCCCCGGCCCCGCTCCCGGTACCGGCTCAGGCCCCGGCCCCCGCCGCCCGGCCGGACTGACCCGCGGAGGGGCGGCGGCCGAAACCCGGCGACTGCGCGCTTCCCGGGCGGGCAGTGATCCGTCGGGCCCGCCACCCGGGCGGCGCCCGGTCCGGAACGCGGCGAGAAGGAGCACACGGTGCGCAGATTCGAGGGGTACGCGGTCGTCGTCACCGGCGCGGGACGCGGCATCGGCGAGGTGACCGCGCGCCGCTTCGCCGCCGAGGGCGCCCGCGTCCTCGTCACCGACCTCGACGGCGAACGGGCCGCCCGCGCCGCCGAGTCGATACGCGCGGACGGCGGCGAGGCCGACGCGCTGGCCTGTGACGTCGCCGAGCGGGCCGACGCGGAGGCGGCCGTCGCCCACGCCGTGCACCGCTTCGGCCGGCTCGACGTCCTCGTCAACAACGCCCACTCCTGCCACACCGACACCCCGCTGTTCGAGGACCAGCCGGACGACGGGTGGCACCAGGACCTCGACGTCACCCTCGGCGGCGCCTTCCGCTGCGCCCGCGCCGCGCTGCCCCACCTGGCCGCCGCCGACGGGCGCGGCGCGATCGTCAACGTCGGCTCCGTCAACGGCCTCCAGGACTTCGGCAACCACGCCTACAGCGCCGCCAAGGCGGGCCTGGGCAGCCTCACCCGCACCCTCGCGGGGCACGCCGCCACCCGCGGCGTCCGCGTCAACCTCGTCGCCCCCGGCACCATCCGCACCCCCGGCTGGGACGGCCGGGAGGAGTCGCTGCGCCGCGCCGCCGACATCTACCCGCTCGGCCGGGTCGGAGAACCGTCCGACATCGCCGCCGCCATCACCTTCCTGGCCTCCCCCGACGCCGCCTGGATCACCGGCGTCACCCTCCCGGTGGACGGCGGCATCACGATGTCGGGCGGCGCACTGCTCCAGGCCATCCGGGGCGCGTAACGGGCCGGGGAGCAAAAAGGCGGGCTCAGCCCGGGTGCCACATCAGGCCGATGCCCGCCACCATCAGGCCCGCCGCCGCGATGCGCGGGGCGCCGAAGCGTTCCTTGAAGAAGACGGTGCCGATGGCCGCGCCCACGATGATGGAGGACTCCCGGAGGGCGGCCACCGGGGCGAGGGCGGCGCGGGTCTGCGCCCACAGGACGAGGCCGTACGCGCAGACCGAGAGGAACCCGCCGAGCAGACCGCGCGCGGCGACCGGGCGGAGCTGGGCGGCCAGGGCGCGGCGGCGGGTGGCGAGGGCGTAGGCGGGGATGGCGAACCCCTCCAGGATCATCAGCCAGGCGATGTACCCGAGCGGGGTGCCGGAGGCGCGTACGCCGAGGCCGTCCACCACGGTGTACGCGGCGATGGACAGCCCGGTGGCCACGGCGGCGGCCAGGGCGAGCCCGTGCGGGCCGCCGTTCCCCGCCGCGGGCGCCCCGTCCCCGGCGTTACGGGCGCCCCGCGCGCCCCACAGCGCCACGCCCAGCAGCCCCGCCGAGGCCACCGCGATGCCCGCCGCCTGGCGGCCGTCCGGGGTCTCGGAGGCGAAGACCGCGGCGAGCACGGTCACCACGAGCGGCGCGGTGCCCCGGGCGATCGGGTACATCTGGCCGAAGTCGCCCAGGTGGAAGGAGCGCATGAGCAGGACGTAGTACACGAGGTGGATGGCCGCGGAGGCGATCAGATACGGCCAGGCGCCCGCCGCGGGCAGCGGGCTGAAGAGGGCCAGCACCACCCCGCACAGCGCCCCGCCGCCGCTCACCAGGGTGAAGGAGAGCAGTTGGTCGCGGATGTTGTGGGCGATCGCGTTCCAGCTTGCGTGGGTGATGGCCGCGAGGAGGACCGCGGCCGCGACGAGCGGGGTCACGCGGCGGTGTCGCGCACGTCGGCCACGGTCCCCTCGGCGTGCGCGATCAGCGACTTGGGGTCGAGCGCGAAGACGGTGTGCGGGGTGCCCGCCGCCGCCCAGACGACTTCGTGGTCCAGCAGCCGCCGGTCGGCCAGGACCCGGGTGCGGGTGCGGTGCCCGAAGGGCGGTACGCCGCCGATGGCGTAGCCCGTCGTCTCCCGCACGAGCGCGGCGCTCGCCCGCCGCACCGCGTCGGCGCCCAGCTCGTGACGCACCAGCTCGACATCGACCCGTGACGCGCCGTCGACCAGGACCACCACCGGCTGCCCGTCCGCCTCGAAGACGAGGGACTTGACGATCTGGCTCAGCTCGCAGCCGACCGCCTCGGCCGCCTCGACGGCGGTGCGGGTGGCATCGGGGAAGCGGCGGATCTCCACGTCCAGTCCGAGGCCGCGCAGGGCCTCGGCGAAGCGGGGATGGGCGGCGGTGCCGGAGGCGGCGGTGTCGGAGGCCATGGCGCCGACGCTATCGGCGGACGCCGGGGCCGCGCGAGGACATATCGGGGCGCCGGAATGCGGAAACGCGCACCGGCGTTCAAGACCACGGCCCGTGGGACCGCCGACGATCGGACCATGAACGCCATGAACGCCATGAACACGACGCCCGTCAATCTCGCCACGGCCCTGGCCTCCTTCGACGAGGTCTACAGCCCCCGCATCGTTGCCCGGATGAACGACTACGACGTCCGGATCGCCCACACCCTGGGCGACCACGTCTGGCACGTGCACGAGGACACCGACGAGTTCTTCCTGGTGCTGGACGGCCGCTTCGACATCGCCCTCCGGGACGCCGACGGCAAGGAGACGACCGTCGAACTGACCAAGGGCGACACGTTCGTCGTCCCCAGGGGCACCGAGCACAAGCCGTCGTCGACCGGCGGTTCGATCCTGATGTTCGAGCCCTCCGGCACCGCCTCGACCGGGGACCGCCACGAGGGCGAGATCCCGGACCACGTGGACAGCACGACCGGCCACGCCCTCAGCTGAGCCGCGTCCTCGGCCGAGGGCGTGGATCGACCGAGCCGCACCTGGCGGAAGCCGGTCTCGGCCCGGATGTGCCGGGCGCGGGAGGCATGCCGACCGGCCCGCTCCGGGTCGCCCAGCGCGCGGCACAGGGTGACTGACCAGCGCGTGATGGGCCCGGCACTCCACCAGCACCGCGGGCGGTCGCCAGGGCGTTCCGCGTGACCGGCGGCCGCCTCGTACGCGCGCGAGCCGTCCCGGAGCCGGGCCAGCCCCACGTGTGCCTCGGCCTCGCCCACGGCGGCCGCCAGCACCGCGCGCGCTGCCTCGGGGTGAGTGAACCGAGGCGAGCGGCTGGGCCCCGCCCCGTCGCGGGCGACCAGACCGCTCAGCCGCTGACGGCTGGTCACCAGCACCTGGCAGGCGGGGGCGCCGGGCAACGGCGGACGCACCTGTTCCACCGAGGCGGCGTTGTCCAGCCACATAGAGCCGGCCGTCGGGGAAGCGGTGCCGGACCCGGTGCCCCAGTGCACGGCGAGGGCGGCCTTGCCGACCCCGGCCGTGCCGCACGCGGCCGCGATGGCCACGGAGGCGGACGGGTCCTCGGCCGCCTCCGTGGCGGGGCCCGGGCCGGGCGGCAGCAGGGCGTCCAGCCGGGCCAGTTCTTCGTCCCGCTCGCGGAACCCGCCCACCACATGCGGCAGTCCGGCGGGCACCCTCGGCAGCGCGGAGTCCGCGGGAGGCTCGGGGGCGCCCGGCGCGATGGGCGCTTCGGCGACGGAAACCGCGTCCGCCCCGCACTCCTCCGGCACGGTCAGCGACGGGTCCTCGTTCAGGATGCGCTGATGCACCCCGCGCGGCTCGGGCCCCGGGTCGACGGGGCGAGGTCGTCGGCGAGCCGATGGCGCGTGGCCTCGTACAACTCCAGCCGCGCCGCGAGCCGTTCGTCCGCGAGGCGGGCCCGGGCCGCCTCCGCCCAGGCTCCGGTCAGCCCGCTGAGGGCGTCTCCGCGCCACAGGTCCAGGGCCTGCCGTAACAGGGCGACGCGGCCGTCATGGTCGCGGGCGGCGGCCGTGAGGCGGTGGAGGCGGTGCAGGCCCACCAGAACGGCGGACCGGCAGAACAGATGAGAGCCGGGCGGGCGCGGAATCACCGCGCCCGCCCGGCTCCTCAGCGGTAGGCCGGGGCCTCAGCCGCCCGCGCGCAGCAGTGCCGCCACGATCGGGCCCGCCGTGTCGCCGCCGTGGCCGCCCTCGGGGACCACACCGGCCGCGGCGAGGTCACCGTTGTAGGCGGTGAACCAGCCGTTCGGCTTCTCCTGGTTGTCGACCTCGGCCGAACCGGTCTTGGCGCCGAAGTCACCGCTCATCCCGGACATCGCCTCGGCGGCGGTGCCGGAGGTGGCGGTCAGGTGCATCAGCTTGCGCAGCTGGTCCTTCGTGCTCGACTTCATCGTCTTGCTCGCCTTGGCCAGCGTCCGGTTGTCCACGGACGGCGCGACCAGGTACGGCTGGCGGAAGGTGCCGGTGGAGGCCGTGGCCGACACCGACGCCATGTTGAGCGGGTTCATCCGCACCCCGCCCTGGCCGATCAGCGACGCGGCCTTGGAGGCGGCGGACTGGACCGGCACAGCGCCGTCGAAGGTGGGCACGCCGGTCTGCCAGTTGAGGCCGATGCCGAAGACGTCACGGGCCTCCTTGGTCAGATCGTCGTCCTTCAGCTTCCCCGCCTGGCTGATGAAGGCGGTGTTGCAGGAACGGGCGAAGCTCTGCTCGAACGTGCCGTTCTTGATCTCGAACTTCTTGTCGTTCTGGAACTTCCAGCCGCCGTAAGAGAAGTACTTCGGGCACGGATGTGCCTTGCCGTACGCGGCCAGACCCTTGTCGATCAGCGTCGCCGAGGTGATGACCTTCATGGTCGAGCCCGGCGCGTACGAGCCCTGGAGCGCCGGGTTGAAGCCGCTCGCGGGGGAGTTGGCCACCGCGAGGATCTCACCGGTGCTGGGCTTGACGGCCACGACCGACGCCTTGCTCTTCTTGCTCACCTGCTGTTCGGCGGTGCTCTGGAGCTTGCTGTCGATCGTCGTCTTCAGCGTGCCCGGGGTGCCCTTGGAGAGCACCTTCAGCGTCTCGTCGGGAGACTTGGAGCCCTTGCCGCGGGCGATGAAGGTCTCCACGCCCGCCTTGCCGCCGGCCTTCTTCCCGTACCGCTCGCGGAGCGCGGACAGCACTCCCTTGAGGGACGGGTGGTCGGTGGCGGACAGCTCCGTGCCGTCCTTGTCGACGGCCTTGATCGGCGGGGCCTCGGACTCGCCGGTCTTCAGGGTGTCGCCCTTGCCCAGCTTGGGGTGGACGACCGATGGCTGCCAGTCGACGACCGGCTTGCCCGTCTTGGTGTCGCGGGTCACGTCCAGTGAGGATTCATACGTCCAGGGGACGCTCTCACCGCTGTACGCGATCCGGGCGTTGACCGAGAACGGCACCTTGTCGCCGCTGGCCTGTCCCGGATTCAGCTGCACCTTGTCGATATGGGCTTTCTTGCGGTAGCCGCTCAGCGCCGCGGCGGCCGCGTCGCTGTCGTCCGTCAGGGCGGCGGCCTTCGCCGTCTCACCCGCCGACCATGCCGCCAGGAACGAGCGGGCGGTGGTCTTCACCTCGGCCGCGCTGGGCGGGCCGGTCTTCACCTTCTTCACGGCGTTCTTCTCGTCGCCCGACGCGTTCGCGCCGTCCTTGGAACCCGACGAGTCATCCTGGCCGCTGCCGCAGCCGGCAACACTGACGACCATGGCGGCGAACACCGCACTGACGATCGCGGCTCTCGCGCCACTCCGCATGCAGAACCCCCACTGTGTTCTTCGAGTCCCCCCACCGGTGCGGTGGGGGCCGCGGTTCGAGGCACTCTACCGGCATCCCGTGAACCCGCCGCGCCCCCTCCGGAACCGCTTCTTCCGGGGGCCTGGCCCGGATTCAGATCCAGGTGTCCAGCCACATGCGGGCCCGCCAGGCGTCCATCGGCATCGTCTGGCCCGTGTACAGCGGGAAGAAATAGATGAAGTTCCGATTCTCTAACGTTTGGGTGGCCTGACCAGGGATTTAGTCCCTGACCAGGCCGTTCCTACGCGGCCTGGGCCGTCTCTGGGCCGTCCAGCGGCCTACCGGAGGCCCGATAGAGGGTGTCGACCGCCCTCCGCGTGCGTCCCTCGCTGCTCGGCATCAGGTGAGTGTAGACACGCAGCGTGAATCCCGGATCACTGTGTCCGAGGTACGTGCTCAGTGCCCGGATGCTCTCTCCGGCGTCCAGCAGAACCGAGGCGTAGAAGTGCCTGAGCGCGTGCATGCCGTGTTCCCGTGCGGCCTGGTATCGCTCGCCCTTCTTGGGTTCGGGGATGAAGCCAGCGGCTGCCAGAGCCGGTTTCCAGAGGTGGTCATCGAAGTGACTCGACCGCACGGCGCGGCCAGCCTGTCCGGTGAATATCAACTCTTTCGTGACCTTCGGCCCGTCCGGTTTGAGCCATGGAAGGGTCACCTTGACCGTGGGGAAGGTCTCCATGTGCTCCTGTAGAGCGGCGCCCACGACGCCGGGAAGGGGCACGTCACGGAGCTTTCCGCGCTTCGGCGGGGCGAATACGAACTTGCCCCGTACCCGCTTGAGCTGCTGCCGGACGGCAATCCAACCGCCGTCGAAGTCCACGTTCTCGGTGGAAAGGCCGAATATCTCGCCTTGCCGCAGCCCGCACCCGCCACCCACGTCGACCATGGCGCGGTACCGCTCAGGTAGAGCAGCCTGGACGGCGAAGATCTGTTCTGGTGTCCAGGGGACCACTTTTGACGGACTTCCTTGGGGTCCCCTGACCGACTTGGCCAGGCAAGGATTCCGCGGCATCAGACCGTCGTCCACGGCCGCGCTCAGGAGGGCTGAGACGATTCCGAAGATGATCCGCCGGTATGAAGCTGCTGGCACGGCTCCCTCCAACTCGCTCAACCAGGTCCGGATGTGGCCGGGCTGGAACGCCGCCAGGGGGCGCGTCCCCATGTACGGGAAGGCGTGCAGCCGCAGGCGGCGCGCCGCTGAATCCTGGCTGTTGATCTCCGTCGTGTGTGTCGAAAGCCACTGTTCCCCGTACTGCTGAAAGGTGATCCGTGCGGCGCGGGGGTCGACGTACTGCCCGCGCGACATATCGGCGGCGATCTGCACCAGCCACTGTTCCGCGAGTCGCTTCTGTTTGTCGGGGAATGACTTGCTTTTCTCGGTGCCGTCCGGACCGACGTAGCGGGCGCGGTAGCGCATCCCGGTGCCGTAACGATCGGTCTTGACGCGGTGACGCTTCCCGTCGGCGCCGATCTCGGTCTTGTACCAGCGGTCTTGGATGTGGCCTGCCACCGAACGTGTTCCCTTCTCGGGCAGAGCAGGGGGCGGAGCCACATGGCTCCGCCCCCTGCGGGTGGTGAATGCGCTCGTGGGTTGTCGCCGGTCAGGCGGCGATGTCGTCGGCCATACGCTCAGCGGTCCAGCGCTGGACGGCGGCGGGGTCGTAGCGGATGTGCTTGCCGACGCGAAAGCCGGGTGGGCCGATGCGCTTCTTGCGCCAGGCGTAGACGGTCTCTTTCGGTACCTCGAACATCTCGGCGATGTCGTCGGGGGTCAGGTAGCGGTCCGGGAGTCCGGCCCGCAGTGTGGCTATGGCCGATGCCTCTGCCATCAGGCGGTCGCTCCTTCGCGGCCTGGAGCTCTGCTGTCTTCCTTCTAGGGATCCGCTACATCCGCTACATCCGCTACATCGCAGGTCAGGGGCCTGTTTCGTGTAGCGGATGGGCGGGATGTAGCGGATAGGTACCGCTACGCGCTGCGGGCAGCGGTGGGCGTCGTAGCGGTTTCGGCGCCGATGTAGCGGATGTCGGGCAGCTCTTCCGCTACATCTGCACCGCCGTTGACCTGGGGTGTAGCGGATGTAGCGGATGTAGCGGAGTTTTCCGGGGTCGGGGGGCAGTAGCGAAGCCAGGCGTCGGCGAGGTCTTCGGCGTAGTACCCCTTGGGGACACCACCGGCGGTGCGGATGGAGCGGGGCCGGATGGGCTTGTTGGCCGCGGTGACGTACTCGCCCAGCATCTTGGACAGCACGCGGGGGGTGAGTTCCTTGCCGTTGCCGTCCATGTCGCCCCATGGGGCGTCCTCGATCGCGTGGAGGCATTCGAGGATCGCGGCGGTGGGCATGCGGTCCGCGCCGCAGAACACCTTGTCGCGCAGGTCGGTGAGCAGTTGCACGCCTACGGACGCCTTGTCGCCTTCCTTGGCCGCGGCGACCAGTTCGAGGCATGCGGTGCGGGCCCGCTCGGGCCAGTGGCCACCGGCCGCGTCGGCGACGGCGAGCAGGGGTTCCCATACGTCCGCGGGCCGGTCGCTGATGCCTTCGGGCAGCTCCGGCCATGCGTTCTCCACCTGGTCGCGCACCTGGTCGGCCCACTTGGCGAGCTGGTCCCGCAGTGCGTGGCCCTGCTTCTCGTGGATGCGCTGCCGGTAGGACTGGATCTTTTCGTTGGGGGCGCGCTTGCGCATGCGGATGATGACCGAGCGGGTCAGGATCGTGTCCGGGAGCGAGCCGAGTCCGGCCATGGCCACGGCGCAGAAGGTCTGGAACTCGGTCGCTTCCTGGTTGGAGCCTTCGCCGACGCAGCGCAGGACGCCGACGCCGCGGCGGTGTCCGGCGTTGATGAAGCCCCGTAGGGACTCGTTGTCTCCGGCTTTGGGGCCGAAGATGGTGTCTACCTCATCGAAGAGGACCGTGGGCAGGTTGTCGGTGTCGCCCACGGCGCGGTACATGGCGTTGGCGGTGGCGTGCGCGGCCACGAGCCGGTTGGGCACCAGCGTCTCCACGATCTCCAGCGCGCGGGACTTCCCCGAGCCGGGTTCCGGGGACAGGAACGCGATCCGGGGGGTGGAGTCGAAAGCGCTGATGAGGTGCGCGTGGGCGTCCCACAGCGCGACGGCTACGTATGCGTGCTCGCTGGGGAAGACGTTGAAGCGCCGGTGGTGCCGCTCGACCTCATCGAGTAGGGCGGCTCCGTCGATGGACGGCGCGGGCGTGGTGGGGGTCATGCGGCGGTCCTCCCTTCCTGGGGAGTGCGGAGCGGGCAGACGGTCTTGTGGGCTTCGTGGTCGGCGATCAGGGCGAGCACTCGGCGGCGGCCGACCGCGCTGCGGTCCCGGCCGCACGCGCACCCCGAGTGGGCGGTGGGGACGGCTCGCCGGTCCGGCGGAGCGGTGATGTGGAGCCACGCGACGGGGTACCGGCCGTCGCCCTGGTGTCCGTCAGGGCGACGGGCAGAAAGGACGGCCTTACGGCCGACGACTTCCGGCGCGCTACGGCCGTCCGCGGCGGGGGCCGGTTCGGCGGGGCTGGTCTGGTCGGTGGTGCCGGGCAGGCTCTTAATTGGGGGACGGTGTGCGCTGGTCATACGGCCCGGCCCTTCTGCGGGTTGTGGGCGATGGACCAGTTCAGGGCGCTGGTGATGACCGGGCCGCACTCGTACGGCCGCAGTCCGGCCCGCTCCCCCGCCCCATTAAGAGCCTCCTCAACCTCAGTGCGGGTGAGGTCGCCGGATGCGATCAGCCGCCCCAGGGCGCGTGCGGCGCGCACCAGCGTGTGGTTGCGCTGCCCCTCCTCGGCTCCCGCGACGGCCGCAGTCTCCGCTTTCAGAGCGGCTGTGGCGTAGCGAGAGGCCCGAGAGGACGATGGAACGGCCACGCGCCCCGGCGGCTGCGGGCGGGCGGTCAGACGGTCGCAGAGCCATGCGGGCAGCGGGGCGACGTGTACCCCGCTGTCGGCGTAGATGGCCCCGTTGAGGGTGCTGCCCGCGGCGACCACGTAGCCGCCCCAAGCGCGGGTGTCGATGAGCGGTCCGAGCTTGCCCGCGGTGTTGGCCAGCCGGATACCGGGCGGGGCGGTGAAGTACAGGTGCCATCCCTGACTCGCGGTCCGCACCCGGTAGGTGGTCGGGACGGGCTGTCCGGCGCGCTCGCAGAGCGCCTTGAAGTTCGCCACGCCGGAAGGCGTGTCCGCACTGCTGTTGTCCTTGGGCACGTCCAGGTCGATGACGACCAGGCCAGACGGGCCGGTCGCCACAGCGACGTTGTACCAGCGGCGTGACCACCACGACGCGATCTGCTCGGGGGCGTCGGTCGCGCGCTCTTCCCACTTGCGGTGTCCGGCCGCGCAGTCCTCCGTGCCCGGGCAGCGGTCCGCACCGTGCAGGGCGGGGGTCTTGCTGTCGGGGCGGAGCGGGAAGACGTGCCATCCGCGTCCGGCGGCGTTGAATGCGGAGCTGCGCAAGGGGTTGCCGTACAGCTCGTAGGGCATGCTGGATACCTCCAACAGGTCTGTTGTGGGCTGGTTGGGCCGGGGCGACCGCGGATTCTTTGGCGAGAGGTGCGGTCGCCCCGGGCGTAGCTATCGGCTGGTCTGGGCGCAGGCGTGCTGGGCGCGGGGCTCCAGCAGCGCGAAGTGGAGCGCGGATTCGGCGAGCTGGCCGTAGGCGTACGCGGCGTCGGGCTCGCCGGTCGCGGTGTCGAGGGCCTTGTGGAGTTCACCGGCTTCGTGGTCGGAGAGCTGGGGCTGTTCGTCCAGGTACTCGGCGAACATGCCCGCTTCCTCGCAGAGGGCCCACTGGGCATGGGCCTGGACGAGTTGCTTGTAGCCGGTCCAACGCTCCAGGCCCGGCATCAGCGACGGAATCGGGCACAGCTCACCGGGGATGATGTATCCCCCGTCGTTGTTCCGGCTGAGCTGGACGGCATCGGGCTGCTGACCCTCCAGGACGCGCAGGATGGCCCATGCGGTGCCGTAGGCGTAGCCCATGGCGGTCTGGGCGTAGAGGGTGCGCATCTTGCGTGTCTGCTCCATGAGCGCATCGCCGATGGTGAGCAGGGCGCGGAAGTGCGGGCGGAACGACACGGCCTGGGCGCCGCGGTCGTCGGTGCCGACCCGTCCGTCGCTCGGCCGCAGCCGGTCGAGGTCGTAGGCGTCGCAGGCCAGGTCGGCGGTCCGGGCGGCGTGCTGAGCTTCGCGGGCGGCGGCGCCGAGGGCGTACACGCTGTCGGTGAGGGACTCGAACCATACGGGTGTGGCGTTCAACGGTGTGACTCCTTCGAGGTCAGGCGGCTGTGGGCCAGTTGTCGAATGCAGGGATGGTCGCGGTCGCGTGGTGGCGGCGGCGGAGTTCGGCGAGCGGCAGGGGGTAGCCGGTGCGCTTGCGGCGTTCACGCAGGATCGAGACATCGCCCAGCAGCTCGCGCAGAGAGTTCTCCTGGGCTTCGGCGTACGCGTACCGGTCAGGCAGGACGTCGAGGGTGTGTTTCCACTGCTTCTGTCCGGCGCGTACGCAGGTGCCGCCGCAGTTGTTGTGCGCAAAGCCCAGCGTGTACAGCCGCGGCGGCTCGATGCCCAGCGCACGGGCCTCGTCGAGGAGCTGGGTCTTGGTGCGCTCCGGCTCCCACCTGTTGCACAGCGGGAAGCGGGTGGTCCAGGGCTTCCAGTTCCGGGCGATGGCGGGGATGCGGGCCCGGTCGCGCGGGGTGTTCTCGATGCCGATGTAGATCAGGGAGTCACCGGGCGGGGCGTTCTCGCCCATCCACACCCGGCACGGCTTCTGCTTCAACCACACGGTGCACGGGGTGATCCGGTCATTGCCCAGGAACCGCTTGTCCCGGAAGACCTCCCAGGGGGTACGGCCGTCGCTGACCTTGGTCAGCGGAACGCCCAGCAGACGGCTGGTGTCGTCGGCGAACCGCCACAGGTCGGGGTCTTCGATGCCGGTGTCGGCGATCAGTAACACGAGCTGGTCAGTACCGTGCCGCTCGGCGACACGGACGGCAGCGGCGAAGGAGCCGATACCGCCGCTGAACTGGACGACGTGCAGCGTCATGCGTCAGCGCCCCCTACTTGTTCTTGGACTGTGCGAGCTTGAGGGTGATTCCGCCGACTCCGATGGGTCCGGCGACGGCTCCGGCGATCGCGGTTGCGGTGTGCGCGGCGACGTCCATCAGCCAGCACAGGGCCGCGGCCAGTCCCCAGCCCCCGGCCACGACCGCCCCGGCGATCGCGAACGGGATCACCACGCGCCGCCACGGGAAGCCGGTCGGCTCGGTGTCGTTGACGACGATGACGACCGGCTGTCCGGTGGCCTGCGCGCGCTGGTAGACGTCGGCGGGTATGTGCGGGGCGATGTTCCCGGGGGGCTCATGGTGGTGCATGTGGTGCTCCCTTCCAGCGGTCCGGAGACAGGGAGGGCGCCCGCGCGGAAGGGGTCCGGCGGGCGCCTACCTATAACGGTGTGTAGTTGTAGTGACTACTGGCTAGTGGCTACTGGCTACCGGCAAACGGCCCGGTAGAGCCCTGTGAGGGGCCGTAGGGGGCCGTTCTACTGGCTACTGGCAACCTTTGCGGTAGCCAGTAGCCAGTAGCGGTGTGTGGCCGTTCAGGCGTGGTCGGGATGGACGTAGACCGAGTGCGGTCCGTTGTCCCGGTAGACCAGCTCGCCGCGCTCGGCGGCGGCTTTGAGCGCGTCCCGAACTGCCTGTCGGCTGCGGCCGACGAGATCGGCCACAGCGGAGGGCTTCATGCCCGCTGCCCCAGCGGACTGGATCGCGTTGATCGCCTCGGCCAGCCACTCCGGCCCGGCACTCGCGGTGTCGCCGGTGTCGTCGCTGTCGCGCAGGGCGGACAGGTTCAGCCCGCCCTGCGCACGCTCAGGCCGCTGCTTCTTCGCGTCCTGCTCGGCGTTGGGGTCGGGGATGGTGCCGAACCGTTCATCGATCTCGCGCATAAACTGCTGCGCGAGCCGATCCGCGTCCGGACCGTCCCCGGTACCTGCGTCGTGCTGGGCGTCGCGCAGAGCTGACAGGTTCAGCCCGGCACCCGTCCCCGGACGGGGCGCGGGATCGCTGGCCGTATCCGGGGTGGGTTCGGCGGGGGTGTGCTCCCGCATCCACGCCGTGCGGTCGCGGTCCCACCGATCGGCGTAGACCGTGCCCGCGGCCTGCGCGGACTTCGCGTCGAGGGTGGGATGGCGGTCACTGGTCGCTGCCACGATGTCGCGGATCTGGTTGGGCAGGATCCGCCACGACTTGAACAACGCCACCGGAGATTCCGGGGTTCCCATGAACCCGGACCCCTTGTACGGGGCTTGATCGGTGCGCAGGCCGCGGCTGCCAGGGAACTGCTTGGACAGGTCCATGCCCTCGGTCTCGCCGCCGGTCAGGGCGACGCGCACCTTTGCCTCACGGCGGATCATCAAGTTCCCCAGCACAGAGCCCGTGGCGCCCAGCGCGGTGAGCACGGTGCGGATGCCCATGGCGCGGAACAGGCGGATCACTTCGAGGATCTTTTCCGCGAGCTTGCGCATGCTCCGGTCGTTGCTGACCAGGATCTCCGCACCCTCATCGATCACCAGCATGATCTGAGGAATCTGGGCGCTGATGGGCAGCAGGTCGGTGTTCGCCTGCGCCATGAGGTCCTGGTAGACGGTCTTGCGGTGCCGCCCGATCCGGATCGCGGCGTCCAGCATCCGCACCGCTTCCTCGTGGCTGCCCGCCAGCCAGTCAATCCCGGGCCGCATGTCCTTGACGGGGGTGCCGTCGGGGCCCAGGGCGGGGCGGACCCAGGGCAGTCCGGCCGATCCGGCGTTGAGGTCGATCACCCAGGTGATGACGTCGGTGGTGCGGGCGAACCCGGCGAGGATGGTGTGGAGCATGTTGGTCTTGCCCGATCCGGTGGGTCCGACCACGAGTGCGCACTGTTCGCGCAGGTAGGTCATGACCTGCTCGGCGGTGGTGCGTACGCCCCAGGGGATGCCGGTGTGCACCGACAGCGGCCCGTAGTCGGACGGGTAGCTGATCTCCTGCTCCAGCACGCTGGCGGTGGCGACGTCGATCAGTACCCGGCCCTGGTGGATGCCGGGTCCTGCGGCGACGGTGCAGCCGTGCGGCAGGTGCGCATCGGCGCCCAGGCGGGCGGAGTGCTTGGCGATGTGGTCATACGTGGTGCCGCCGGGCAGTTCGGCGTCGATGGTGAAGCCGCACCCGGTGGCCCACATCTCGACCGCCAGGACGTGCAGCCGGATGCCGCAGACGCGCTCGATCCGCTCGGCCCACTCTGCGGCGATGCCCCGCCGCTCGGCGGACAGCTCGGCCGCGATCTGCCGTTCCACTGCGGCGGCGGCTTCGTCCTCGCGGGCTTCCTCATACAGGCCGGTGGCGCGGGCGGCGGTGCCGATCCCGATCCCGATCGTGGCCAGCGAACCGAGCGCGGTCCAGGTCAGGGGCCCGTGGGTGATAGCCCAGGTGGTCCAGCCAGAACCCAGCAGCCAGGAGGCGGCGCGGGCGGTGATGGTCCGGCCAGCGTTGCGCCACCGCAGTCCGGCGGCGGTGTGGCCGATAGCGCCCACCGTCCCGGCGGCCAGGGCCCAGCCCGGGGGCATGCCGGTGGCGGCGCCGGTGGCCGCGAGGGCGAAGGCGCCGGTGGTGGCGGACAGGGCGCCGGTCACGGGTCCGTGACCGGCCGCCCAGTCCAGCACCGGCCCACCGCGGTCGGCCTGCTTCTTCTTGCCGGTCGTGGTGCCGGTGGTGGTAGTCATCTCAGACGTTCCAGCCCTTCTCGGCCTCGGACCCGTTGCGGGGGTCCTCGTG
>NZ_JAIWIH010000072.1:0-17917 GCF_052851135.1 Streptomyces sp. BRA346
CGGGATCTGGACTTCGAGCAGGTCGTGCGGGAGGCCACGGGTGGCCGCGGTGTGGATGTCGTGCTGAACAGCCTGGCCGGGCCCTTCGTGGACGCCTCCCTGCGGTTGCTGGCCGAGGGTGGCCGGTTGCTGGAGATGGGCAAGACCGACATCCGTGATCCGGAGCGGATCGCGGCCGAGTATCCCGGGGTGCGGTACGAGGCGTACGACCTGATCACGGGTGCCGGGCCGGACCGTATCGGCCGGATGCTGGGCGAGCTGAGCGAGCTGTTCGCGTCGGGGGGTCTGGTGGCGCCTCCGGTGCGGGCGTGGCCGTTGTCGCGGGCGCGGGAGGCGTTGCGGTATCTGAGTCAGGCGAAGCACACCGGCAAGCTGGTGCTCGATGTTCCGGCGCCCGTGGATCCTGAGGGCACGGTGCTGATCACGGGGGGCACGGGCACCCTGGGCGGACAGGTGGCCGAACACCTCGTCCGCACCTGGGGCATCCGGCATCTGCTGCTGGTCAGCCGTAGCGGTCCCGATGCCCCCGGGGCGAAGGAACTAGCGCTCGCGCTGGGTGAGTTGGGCGCGGAGGTGCGGATCGTGGCAGCCGATGTGGCGGACGCGACCGCCGTGGCCGAACTCGTCGCGGGCATCGACCCGGCGCATCCGCTCACCGGCGTCATCCACGCCGCGGGCGCCCTGGACGACGCGATGCTTCCCGCGCAATCGCCGGAGCGGCTGGCGCGAGTGTGGGGAGCCAAGGCCACCGCCGCGGCCAACCTCCACGCCGCCACCGCGCACCTTCCGCTGGCGATGTTCGTGATGCTCTCCTCGGCCGCCGGGGTCATGGGCAGCCCCGGGCAGGCCAACTACGCGGCGGCCAACGCGTTCTGCGACGCCCTCGCCTCCCACCGCCAGAACCTCGGTCTGCCCGGCGTTTCGGTGGCGTGGGGGCTGTGGGCCGAGGCCAGCGGGATGACCGGCCATCTGACCGAGGCGGACCTGGCCCGGATGGCCCGGTCCGGAATCGCCGCGATGTCCGGCGAACAGGCGCTGCGCCTGCTGGACGCCGCCTGCTGGCACGGCGATCCTCAGCCGGCGGCCGTCGACCTCGATGTGCGCGCCCTGTCCGCACAGCCCGCCGACGCCCTCCCGGCCCTGCTGCGCGCCCTCACCGCCGACGCCCGCGGGGCCACCGCACGACGAACCGCGGCCACCGGCGCTCCCGCCGCCGGGCTGGTCGGTCGGCTGACCGGACTGACGCCGGACGAACAACACCGCGTACTGCTCAACCTGGTACGCACCCAGGCGGCCGCGGTGCTGGGGCACACCGATGCCGGGGCGGTGGACAGCGACACCCCGTTCAAGGACCTGGGGTTCGACTCGCTGACCGCCGTCGAGCTGCGCAACCGGCTCGCCGCGGCCACCGGGCTGCGCCTGCCCGCCACGTTCATCTTCCGGCATCCGACGTCCTCGGCCATCGCCGAGGACCTGCGGGAACAGCTGTGCCCCGCGGCCGCGGACACCTCCGGCCCCGTCTTCGGCGAGCTGGAGAAGCTGGAGGGGGCGATAGCCCGGTTCGTCCCCGACGACCAGTCCCGCGGCAGGCTGGCGAAGCGGCTGGAGGCCCTGCTGTGGCGGCTCGGCGACGGCGCCCCCGAGGCCGCGGTCGGCCACACCGTGGACGACGGGGCCGTGGAAGCCGCGTCGGATGACGAACTGTTCGCGTTCATCGACCGGGAACTGCCTTCTTGATCACGAGTAGCGTGAGTGAGGACTGATGTCGGGTACGGAAGAGAAGCTCCGCCAATACCTGAAGCGGGTCACGGTGGATCTGGGGCAGGCCCGTCAGCGCGTACGGGACCTGGAGGAGCGGTCCCAGGAGCCGGTGGCCGTGGTGAGCATGGCCTGCCGCTACCCCGGCGGGGTGGGCTCGCCCGAGGAGTTATGGGAGCTGGTGTCCTCGGGCGGGGACGGAATCGAGGAGTTTCCGACCGACCGCGGCTGGGATCTGGAGGGCCTGTACCACCCGGACCCCGACCACCCCGGCACCAGCTATGTCCGGCACGGTGGATTCCTGCGCGAGGCCGACCGCTTCGATGCCGAGTTCTTCGGCATCAGCCCGCGCGAGGCGCTGGCGATGGATCCGCAGCAGCGGCTGCTGCTCGAAGTGTCCTGGGAACTGCTGGAACGGGCGGGCATCGACCCCGTGTCGCTGAAGGGCAGCCCGACCGGTGTGTACGCCGGGGTGTCCAGCCAGGACTATCTGTCCCGGATGCCCCGGGTCCCCGAGGGATTCGAGGGGTACGCCACCACCGGCAGCCTCACCAGCGTGGTGTCCGGCCGGGTGGCGTACACCTTCGGGCTGGAGGGGCCGGCCGTGACGGTGGACACCGCGTGTTCGTCGTCCCTGGTGGCGATGCACCTGGCCTGCCAGGCGCTGCGCCAGGGGGAATGCGAACTGGCGCTCGCGGGCGGGGTCACCGCGCTCACGACCCCGACCGCGTTCGCCGAGTTCTCCCGGCAGCGCGGGCTGGCTCCGGACGGGCGCTGCAAGTCCTTCGCCGCGGCCGCCGACGGCACCGGCTTCTCCGAGGGCGTCGGGCTGGTGCTGCTGGAGCGGCTGTCGGACGCACGCCGCCACGGCCACCGGGTGCTGGCGGTCATCCGAGGTTCGGCCGTCAACCAGGACGGCGCCAGCAACGGCCTGACCGCGCCCAACGACGTGGCGCAGGAACGGGTGATCCGGCACGCGCTGACCAACGCCCGGCTCGCCGCCGACCAGGTGGACGCGGTGGAGGCACACGGCACGGGGACCTCCCTCGGCGACCCCATCGAGGCGCACGCGCTGCTGGCCACGTACGGCCGCGACCGGCCGGACGACCGGCCCCTGTGGCTGGGCTCCCTCAAGTCGAACATCGGCCACGCCCAAGCGGCTGCGGGCGTGGCCGGAGTCATCAAGGTGGTGATGGCGCTCCGGAAGGAGACCCTGCCGGTCACGCTGCACATCGACGAGCCGACGCCGCACGTGGACTGGGAGGGCGGGGGCGTACGGCTGCTGACCGCACCCGTGGCATGGCCGACGGGCGACCGTCCGCGCCGCGCGGGAGTGTCCTCCTTCGGCATCAGCGGCACCAACGCCCATCTGATCCTGGAGCAGGCCCCCGAGCCGCCCGAGCGCGCAGAGCCACCTGAGAGCGCAGAGCCGTCCGAGGCCGCCGACACCACCGTGGAGAACGCACCGGGCGCGACCGCCGACGTCAGCGCGTGGGTGCTCTCCGCCCGCAGCCAACGCGCCCTGCGCGGGCAGGCGGCGGCGCTGGCGGCACGGGTGGCGGAGGATCCGCGGCTGCCCGTGGCCGACGTGGGCTGGTCGCTCGTCACCACACGGTCGCTGTTCGACCACCGCGCCGTGGTTCTCGGCGAGGACCGGGGCGCGCTGATGGCGGCCGTCGAGGCGCTGGCGGCCGGGGAAGCGCACCCGGGCGTCGTCCACCCCGGTGTCGCCGCCGTGGCGGGCGAGCCGGGCCCGGTGCTGGTGTTTCCGGGCCAGGGGTCGCAGTGGGCGGGCATGGGGGCCGGGCTGCTCGACGCCTCGCCGGTGTTCGCAGCGCGGGTGGCGGAGTGCGAGCGGGCGCTGTCGCCGTACGTCGACTGGTCGCTCACCGATGTCCTGCGCGGCGCGGAGGGGGCGGCCGAGATGAGCCGGGTGGACGTGGTGCAGCCCGTGCTCTGGGCCGCGATGGTCTCCCTGGCGGCGGTGTGGGCCGGACACGGGGTGACGCCCGGCGCGGTCGTCGGCCACAGCCAGGGCGAGATCGCGGCGGCCGTGGTGGCGGGGGCGCTGTCGCTGGAGGACGGCGCCAAGGTCATGGCGCTGCGCAGCCGGGCGCTGCGCAGGCTGGCGGGCGGCGGGGCGATGGCGTCCCTCGGGCTGGGCCGGGAGCAGGCGGGCAAGCTGCTGGCCGGGCTCGGCGACCGGGCCGCCGAGGTCGGGGTGGCGGCCGTCAACGGCCCGTTTTCCACCGTCATTTCGGGACCCCCGGCACAGGTGGCCGACGCGGTGGCCGCCTGCCGGGAGACGGGCGGGCGGGCGCGCCTGATCGACGTGGACTACGCCTCGCACGGCCCGCAGATCGACGAGATCACCGGGGAACTGACCGAGGTTCTGGCCGGAGTCCGGCCGAGCGCGTCGAAGGTGGCGTTCTACTCCACGGTCACCGGCGGACGGATCGACACCGCCACTCTGGACGGCGGCTACTGGGTGACGAATCTGCGGGAGCCCGTACGGTTCGCCGACGCCGTCGAAGCGCTGCTGACCGACGGCCACCGGGCGTTCATCGAGAGCAGCACCCACCCCGTGCTGACCGTCGGTATGCAGGAGACGTTCGAGCACACGGGCGTCGAGGCCGTCACGGTGCCCACGCTGCGCCGTGACCACGGCGGCACGGCGCAGCTGATCCACTCCCTCGCCCAGGCGTTCACCGCCGGGGTCGGCGTCGACTGGACCACCCTCCACCCGACAGGACCGGCGGCCCCGCGCGCCGTCGACCTGCCCACGTACGCCTTCCAGCGGGAGCGCTACTGGCTGCCCGACTCGGTGCCGTCCGGCGTGGCGCAGAGGGCGGACGAGGACGAGGAGCGGTTCTGGGCCGCGGTCGACGGTGAGGATCTGCGGGCGCTCTCCGAGGCGCTCCGGCTCCCGGACGGCCATGGCGCGCGGTCCTCGTGGGGCACGGTGCTGCCGGTGCTCTCGGCATGGCGGCGCGAGCGGCGTGAGCGGTCCGCCGTGGACTCCTGGCGCTATCGGATCCAGTGGCAGCCCCTCACCGACAACACTCCGGAGGACGGCGCCCACACCTGGCTCGTCGTCCGCCCGGCCGACGGCGCACACGACTGGGTGAACGCCTGCGTCCGGGCGCTCGGCGCGGGCGGCGGACAGGTGGACGAGCTGACCGTCGCCGAGGACACCGACCGGGCACGGCTCACGGAGCTGCTGCACGACCGGTACGCCGATGCGGAGCCACCGGTCGGTGTCCTGTCCCTGCTCGCGCTCGACACGTCCGCGCACCCCCGGCCCCATGGCGTGGCCACCGGTCTGACCGGCACGCTCACGCTGCTCCAGGCTCTGCTGGACGGAGGCATCACGGCGCCCCTGTGGTGTGCCACCCGCGGGGCGGTGTCCGTCGGCGACACCGATCCGGTGGCCGTGCCGTCACAGGCCCAGCTCTGGGGGCTCGGCCGGGTCGCCGCGCTCGAACACCCCACCCTGTGGGGCGGTTTGCTCGATCTCCCGGCCAGTCCCGACGCGGTGGACCCGGACCGGCTGCGGGCCGTGCTCACCGGGACGTCCGGCGAGGACCAGGTGGCGCTGCGCGCCCCGGGGGCGTACGGGCGACGGCTGGCCCCCGCCCCCATCGGCGGCGGTGCGCCCCCGCGGACCTGGACGCCGCACGACACCGTGCTCATCACCGGCGACACCACCGGCCCGGCGACCCACATCGCCCGATGGGCGGCGGAAAACGGCGCGAAGCGCGTCATACTGCTGGGCCATCAGGACGGAGACGGAAACGCCGTGCTGAAGGCCGAGCTGGACGCGCTCGGAGCCGAGCTGACGATCGCGGACTGCACACCCGGCGACCGGGCGGGTGTCCGCCGTACCGTCGAACGGCTGGCGTCGGAGGGCGGACGGATCGGGACGGTCGTCCACACCGCGACCTCCGGTGCGCTGGCACCGCTGACGGAGCTGACACCCGAACGGCTGGCCGATGAGATTTCCGCTCAACTCGCCTGCTCCGAGGCGGACATTGAGGCGGCATGTGGTCTCGGGCCCGAGGACACCGTCATCTACTGCTCCACCGTCGCGACGGCCTGGGGCAGCAAGGATCACGGCTCGTACGCCGCAGCAACCGCCCACCTCGACGCGCTCGCACAACGCCGGCGGGCCGAGGGCCGGGCCACGGTCTCGATCGCCTGGGGGCTGTGGGACCTGTCGGAGGGTGGCGATACGCCGCAGCCACTGGCCCCGCACACCGAGCGTTCCCGGCGCCAGGGCCTCTCGCCCCTGGACCCACGGTGGGCGCTGAACGCCCTGCGGCAGGTGCTCGACCACGACGATCCGCAGCTGACGATCGCCGATGTCGCTTGGGAACGCTTCGCGCCGCCGTTCACCCTCGCCCGGACGAGCAGGCTGTTCGATGAAGTGCCGGAGGCCCGCCACGCCATCGAGGCCGCCCAGGAGCCCGCGGAAGGGGACGCCGGATCGGGCTGCGCCGCGGCGCTGCGCGAGGAACTGGCCGCGCTGGACGAGGCCGAGCGGACCGGGCGGCTGCTCGCCCTGGTACGGGGCCATGTGGCCGCCGTACTGCACTATCCGGCGCCGGAGGCGGTCGACCCGGGCAGGCCGTTCAAGGAACTGGGCTTCGACTCCATCGCGGCGGTGGAGCTCAGGAACCGGCTACGAGCCGCCACCGGGCTGAGCCTGCCGACGACGGTGGTCTTCGACTATCCGACACCGGAAACCCTCGCGGGCTGTCTGCTGGCCCAGCTGGCTCCGAAGGAGTCCGCCACCGCCCACCCGGGGCTCGGACACCTCGACGCGCTGGAGGCGGCGCTCGCCGGAATGGCGGCCGACGACCCGAGGCGCACCGGGCTGGTGAACCGTCTCCAGGGCCTCCTGTGGAAGTACACGGCCACCGAGGACGAGGAGGGGGAACCGGCGGACGAACAGGAGCTCGCCGCCGCCACCGCCGACGAGGTATTCGCCCTCATCGACCGCGAGCTGGGAACCTGAGCGGCCGGGCCCCGTTCGCAAAGAACCCCCCCGTACGGGACGCCGTACGGGGGGGCGCCGTGTGCCGCCGGTCACCGAAGGGCACGGGCCTGCCGGACGGTACGGGCCAGGTCGAGCAGATCCTCCGCCACCCGCCGGGGGTGCTGGGCGTGCAGATCGTGCTCCGAGTCCAGGTATTCGCGCATGGCCGCACCGCGCAGCGTGGCCGTGGTGGCCTCGATGCGGGAGCGGATGCGGTCCGCCCACTGCGGGTCCGCGCCCTTGGGGATGGCGGGCATCAGCAGGGTGGGCACCGAGATGGCCGGGTACCAGGGGCTCGGTGGCTCGTCCCAGATGCTGCGCAGCATCGACGTGTGCTGTTCGAGGGTCATACGCCGGGACAGCGAACCGTCCGGGTTCTCCCGCATGGTGGCCACGGCCGCTTCGATCGCCGCCGGCGACCAGTCGGGGTGGATGTCCCGGAAGTAGTCGCTCACGCTCTGCACGGTGGCGCCGTCCAGCGCGGGCGGGCGCAGCGCGCCCGCGAACGCCTCCCACGAGGGGAAGGCCTTGGCGGGTTCGAGCCAGCCGCCGTCGACCAGGGCCAGCCCCGCCACCAGTTCGGGGTGCTGGGCGGTCAGCCGCACCGATACGTTGCCGCCGTACGAGTGCCCGGCCACCACCACCTCGGACAGCCCGAGGGCGGCGCAGGCCGCCACCAGGTCCGCGACGGCGGTCGGTGTGTCGTACCCCTTCTCCGGGGTGTCGGACTCGCCGTGGCCGCGCAGATCGGCCGCGTACACCGAATGGCCCGCGGCGGCCAGGTGGTCGGCGACCTCGTCCCACATCCGGGCGTTCGAGGCCATGCCATGGACGAGGAGGAAGGCGGGGGATGCGGTTCCAGGCCGGTGTCGGAAATGCAATTTCACATCGTCGGTTACGGGCACGGAAAGATCCATAGAAGAATTCTATCCCGATATGCGCGGGCGCTTCGATATCTTCGATGGTCAAGTGCCGCCGCATTAGCGGCACTTAAGATGCGCAGGAATGCAGACGCCGGGCGGGAGGGGGCTCACCCCCTCCCGCCCGGCGTCTGCGTATCGCGGCGCGCTATGCCGTGGCGCCGTCCCCGCTGTCGACCGCCGCGTACGCCTCGGCGAGATAGTGGCCGAGCCGGGCGGGGGTGGGATATTCGAGAATGGCGACGAGGGGAATTTCCACGTCGGTGAGCGTCATCAGCTTGCGGGTGAGTTCGAGTGCGGTCAGCGAGGTGAGCCCGTTCTCGAGGAAATTGCTGTCGTCGTCGATCGGGGTGGGGGAGAGGATGTCGGCGAGTTGCGTCCGTACGGTCTCCCGCAGGATGTCCTCGCGCTCTTCCGCCGTGGCGATGGCCAGCGCCTGGTGCAGGGCCGCGCCGTCGAGATGGGCCTCGCTCTGTTCCGTGTGCATCTCGGGTCCGTTCGGTTGGGGGTCGGAGGGATCGCCGGGGGTACTGCCATTGACCGCGGTGAATGCGTTCATCGTTTCTCCCGCCTGGTGGGTGCTTCGTCGATGTCCGCGATGACCACGGACACCGCGTCCTCCACGAGCGCCTGCCGCAGCAGAGCGGCCGCCGATCGCGGGGACAGTGCGGACGTTCCCGGGCTCCGTGGCCGCTCGACGGCGCCGGTGGCCGGGTCGGCGCCGTCGACGGCGCCCCAGCACACCGAGGTCGCCGGGACGCCCCGCGCCCGGCACTCCTGCGCGAGCGCGTGCAGATAGGCATGGGCCGGAGCCTGATTGCCCAGCCCTGGGCCGGGCAGCACACCCACGGCCGAGGAGCTGAGGACGAAGGCCGACAGGTCGCTCTTCAGGCTGAGGGCGCACAGATTCCGCGCCCCCGCCACGGCCGCATGCCACGTGCGCTCGATATGCGTGGCGTCCAGCGGCCCGGCCTCATGGAGCGGCGGCACCGCGAGATGCAGCACTGCGGTCAGCGGCGCGTCGGCCGGAAGACCGGCCACGGCGGTGGCGAGCGCGTCCGGATCGGCCGGGTCGACGGCGGCGACGGACACCTGTGGGCCCGAGGCGGTCAGTTCGGCGAGCAGATCGTCGTCCGGGGCCGTGGTGTCGAGGAGGAGCAGCCGGTCCACGCCCGCCCCGGCCACCCAGCGGGCGGTGTGCGCCCCCAGGGCGGTGGCCGCTCCGGTGATCAGCACCGTGCCGTGCACGGTCCAGTCGCCCGACACGGTGGCGTGTGCCCGGTGGCCTCCGGGCACGTCCCGCACCAGGCGGGGCGTGAAGCAGCAGTCGGCGCGTACGGCCACTTCGCCCTCACCGTGGAGGCCCGCCAGGACACCCGCCAGCCGCCGCCCGGCCCGCGCGTCGAACCGGTCCGGCAGATCGACCGACCCGCCCCAGCACCGGGGGTGTTCCACCGCGAGGGCGCGGCCCAGACCCCAGAGCTGGGCCTGCTCCGGGCGGAGCACCGGATCCCCGCGACCGACACCGACCGCGCCGCGGGTGACCACCCACACCGGGGACTCGATCCCGGCCCGCTCCACCGCCTCGACCAGCGAGATGGTCGGGGCCAGCGTCGGGCTTCGGCCGTCGTCGGCCGGGGACCGGGTCTCGTCCAGGGCCGACAGCGAGAGCACACCGGCGACGAACCGCCCGGTGGCGGCGTCGGATATCCGTTCGGCGAGGGCGCGGGCCGACGGTCCCTCCGCACCGAGTTCGACGACGTCGGCGCCGTGTTCGCGCAGCGCGGCGACAACCGCGTCGGCGGGCGGACCGCCTGCCGACGCGACCAGCCAGGTGCCGGACAGCCGCGGTGCCACCACCTCCGTCATGGCCTGCCAGGCGATCCGGTGGCGCCACTGCCGCTGCCGCCGCCAGGCGGCCAGCGCGGGCAGGATCTCCCGCAGCAGGCCGTGCCGCTCCGCGGGGACGTCGAGGGCCCGGGTGAGGGCCGCCACGTCCGCGTGCTCCACGGCCTCCCAGAACTCGGTGTCCACCCATGTCTCGGTCACCGGCGCCGCATCCGCCGTCTGGTGGTCCAGCCACAACCGCTGCCGCTGGAAGGCATAGGTGGGCAGCGGGACGATACGCGGTGGTGGGGCGCCGTCGAAGAGGGCGCGCCAGCCGACCGTAGCGCCCGTGGTGTGCAGCCGCGCCAGCGCGTACATCAGCTCGCGCACCTCGGACCGCTCGCCACCGCCACCGAACGGCGACAGCACCAGCGGCGCCGCCCCGTCCGCGAGACCGCGCCCGGACCCCAGCGCCCAGACCACACCGGCCTCGCCGAGGTTCGGGGCTTCGGAGCGTGGCGCGGCCGGGTCGCGGCCGCACCAGTAGCCGGGCGTGGTGATCCGCTCGTCCAGGGGCAGTCCGGTGAGGCCGTCCAGGACCGGGACCGCCGGGCGGCGCAGCGACACCGTGCCGATGGCCCGGGGGAGTTCGCCGGGCCCGGCCGCGACGAGGCGGCAGGCGTCGGAGAGGTCGAGGACACCGGCGACATGCGCGGCGGCGACCTCACCGACGAGGGGACCGCCTACCGCACCGGCCACCGCATCGGGCCGTACCCCGGCCGCATCCAGCAGCCGGACCAGCGCGAGGTGCAGCGCGAACAGCCCGGTCTCCGAGTCCGGTGGCGGATGTTCCCCCGCCACTCCCAGCAGCGCGCCCACCTCGTCGAAGGCGGCGGCGAACACCGGTAAGCGGTCGTACAGTTCGCGCCCCGCCCCGCCGTCGAAGCCTTCCACCGCGTCGAAGCCGTCGAACAGGAAAACCGTCCCGCGTGGCGCGGCCGCCGCCCCGCCGTTACGGACCACACCCGGCCCGACCACGGCCGGATGCGGCTCCCCGGCCGCCAGCGCCTCCAGCCCCGCCCGCAACTCGTCCGGCCCCTCGCCGATCACGACGGCCCGGTGGTCGAACACCGACCGCGTCGTGACCAGCGACCACCCCACATCGCGCGGTGACACGCCCGCATGCTGGCCCGCATGGGCGGCCAGAGCCCGCGCCTGGCCCCGTAACGCCGCCGCGCCACGCGCGGACAGCACCCAGGGCACCACTCCCGCGTGCGGCACATCGCCACCGGCGGGAACGGGCGGGGGCGCCTGCTCCAGAATCAGATGAGCGTTGGTGCCGCTCGCGCTGAAGGAGGACACCCCGGCGCGCCGCGGGCCCTCGTCGCGCACCGGCCACACCGTACGCTCCGTCAGCAGCCGCACCGCACCCCTGCGCCAGTCCACCAGCCGGGTGGGCCGGTCGATGTGCAGGGACCGCGGCAGCACCCCGTGCCGCATCGCCATCACCATCTTGACGACACCGGCCAGCCCGGCGGCGGACTGGGTGTGCCCGATGTTCGACTTCACCGACCCCAGCAGCAGGGGCCGATCGGGCGGCCGCTCCTGACCGTAGGTGGCCAGCAGCGCTTGCACCTCGATGGAATCGCCGAACGCGGTACCGGTGCCGTGCGCCTCCACCGCGTCCACATCGGCCGCCGTCAGCCCGGCGTCCGTCAGTGCGTCCCGGATCAGCTGTTGCTGGGCCGGGCCGTTCGGTGCCGCCATCCCCGTACTGGCGCCGTCCTGGTTGATCGCCGAACCGCGGAGTACCGCCAGCACCCGGTGGCCGTGGCGCCGCGCGTCGGACAGCCGCTCCAGCAGCACCAGACCGGCGCCCTCCCCGTACACCATGCCGTCGGCCGCGTCCGCGAAGGACTTGCACCGCGCATCGGGGGCGAGCTGCTGCTGACCGGAGGCCACCTGGAACACGCTCGGGGAGTACATCAGGGCGGCCCCGCCCGCCAGCGCCAGGGCACATTCCCGCTCACGCAGGGACCGCGCGGCCAGATGCATCGCCACCAGCGACGACGAACACGCCGTGTCCAGCGTGACGGCCGCGCCCCGCAGCCCCAGGGTGAAGGCGATCCGGCCCGACGCCACGCTTCCGGCGCTGCCGTTCCCCACGTGCGCCAGCAGGTCTTCCGGGATGTCGCTCAGCCGTGCGGCGTAGTCGTGGTACATCACGCCCGTGTACACGCCGGTGGAGCTGCCGCGCAGCGTCAGCGGATCGATGCCCGCGCTCTCCGTCGCCTCCCAGGCCAGCTCCAGCAGCATCCGCTGCTGCGGTTCGATGGCCGCGGCCTCGCGGGGACCGATGTCGAAGAACTCCGCGTCGAACGCGCCCGCGTCGTAGAGGAAGCCGCCCGCGCGGACGTACGAGGTGCCGTGGTGGCCCGGGCCGGGGTGGTGGAGCCGCTCCAGATCCCAGCCGCGGTCGGTGGGAAGGCCGGAGACGGCGTCCCGTTCACCGGCCACCAGATCCCACAGCTGCTCCGGTGTGCTGACGCCACCGGGGAAGCGGCAGGCCATGCCCACGAGCGCGATCGGGGCCTCCCGCTCCGACCGCAGGTCCCGCAGCTGCTGCCGGGCCTCGTGCAGCTCGGCCGTGGTCCACTTGAGGTAGTCGACGAGCTTTTCCTCGGCCGTCATGACAGTCGCCCGGCCACCGTGCTGCGCGGATTCAGATCCACCAGGGCGAGTTCTTCGGGGCGCAGCGGCGGCGCGGTGAGTTCCGGCAGCGGCCGGTCCCGCTGCATCAGCGACAGGAAGCGGCTGGACGCCAGCTCGGACTGCGGGGCGGTCAGGCTGATCACATCGGTCACCACGTCGCACACCGCGGAGGCGCGGATCGCCCGGTCGGAGATGAGGTCGGAGAAGCGCTGCCGCGCCACCACCCCACCGGTCAGCCGCGGATCCGTCACATCCGTACGGCAGTTGACGTATTCGACATCCTTGGACGCGGCCATGATCCACGGGTCGTCCACCACGGCGCTGACCGCCTGCTGCACCCGCCGGGTCCGCGCCGGATCGTATCCGGAACGCCCCAGCTCCGCGTCGAGCGCGGCGGCACTGCGTGCGGCGGCGCTCATCCCGTGGCCGTAGATCGGGTTGAACGCGGCCAGCGCGTCCCCGAGGACGAGCAGCCCCTCCGGCCAGGTGTCCAGCCGTTCCGGATACAGCCGGCGGTTGGCGCCGACGCGGGACACCGCCACCGACGTCAGCGGCTCGGCCAGGGTGATGAGGTCGGCGACGAGCGGATGGCGCAGTGTCTGCGCGTACGGCAGGAAGTCGTCGTCGTGCGTGGGCAGTCCGGCGCCACGGGTGCAGGACAGGGTCACCATCCAGGTGCCGTCCTCCTGCGGATAGACCACCCCGAAGCGGCCGGGCTCGCGCACCCGGTGGTCGGCGGCCACGTTGACGGCGGGGAATCCGGCGGTGGCCCCCGGCGGAGCCCGGAACACCCGGGTGGCGTACGCGATACCCGCGTCGACGATGTCCTCCTCGACCGGGGGCAGTTCCAGCGACGACAGCCAGTGCCGCAGCCGGGAGCCGCGCCCCGAGGCGTCGACCACCAGGTCCGCTTCCAGGGTTTCGAGGGCCCCGGTGTCCATGTCCCGCACCCGCACCCCGGCGACCCGCTTGCCGTCCCCGGCCAGGTCGAGGATCTCGGCGCGCGACCGTACGGAGATCCGCCCGGCCGCCAGGATCTGGTCGCGGACGATCCAGTCCAGGAACGGCCGGGTGCACATGAGGGCGTACTGCCGCGGCGGAAAGCGGTGCTGCCAGCCGTGTGAGGTCAGCGTCACCAGGTCCTCGTGGAATCCGACCCGGCGGGCGCCCGCGTCCAGCAACCGGTCGATCGTGCCGGGCAGCAGCGCGTCGACGATACGGGCGCCACTGGACCACAACACATGGACGTGGCGCGCCTGGGGCGAGCCCTTGCGGTGGCGGGGCCCGTCCGGCAGCACATCGCGCTCCACGACGGTCACGCTCTCCAGATGGCGGGCGAGCACATGGGCGGCCAACATCCCCGCCCAGCCGCCGCCGAGGACAATTCCGCGCTTCGGTTCGGTCATGGTTCTGTTCTCGTCCCTTCACCACTTACATCGGACTGGGGCTGCCCTTGGCCTGGACCATCCGAGCGAGGTTCTGGGTGACGGCCATGAAGTGCGCGACGCCGGTGAGTTCGGGGCCATCACCCACTTTGGTGTCCGTGATGCCCCAGAACGCCTGGGCGTGATGGACCAGACCGTCATCACCGAGCTCAATGACACCGATGATGCTGAAGGTCAGTTTCGTCGGCGCGTAGACCGTGACCGTGGTCGGCACCGCCGCCCGCCGGCCGTCCATCGAGGTGACCGGGCGACCCGGCGTCTCGTGCACCTTGCATTCGATGGACCACGCGATGTGCTCGCGGAGTGCCTCCTTGCCGATCAGCGGCGGCGCGCCGACCGGGTCCTCGAAGACGATGTCATCCGAGAACAGTGCGAGGACGTCATCGACATCACCGGCGTTCATGCGCCGGGCGTACTCCACCGCCATCTTCTTGAGAGTCGCCTCATCGGCCATGAACGCCTCCTGTGCCGTGGTTGTTATTCCGGGATTCCAATGTCGGACCTCCCCCAGAACTTCTGGAGCTCCTGGATGAGGCCACCGGCCCCGGCGCGCATCATCAGCACGTAGTCCCAGGTGATGCGGGCGTCCTCGGGAGCGTCGGGCGCCGTCAGCCAGCCGCGGTCGGCGAACCCCGGCCCCTTCGGGAGGTAGCCCATGGTGGCGGTGACGGGCACCAGCACATGCACACCGTCCTGCCCCGCCACCGGCTCGCCGGGAACCTCGGCGATCCCCGCCGCGGCCAGCTCCTCGAAGTGCGCCCGCAGCGCGTCCCGCCCGCTGCGCGGGCCCGAGCCGACCGGGTCCTCGAAGGTGACGTCGTCCGCGTACAGCTCCAGCAGCCCGTCCACATCCGCGGCGTTCAGCCGACGGCTGTGCTCGAGGATGAGCTTCTTCCGGCTTCGTTCGTCAATCAACGTATGCTCCCCTGTGCTCTCCGTCGCTCTCCGCGCGACTGCCGTCACCGCGGCCCAGGTTCTGGTCGATGAACTGGAAGATCTCGTCGGTGCTGGCGTCCTGGATGCGGCCGCTCACCTCCGCGCTCACCTCGGCGCCCTCCGCTGCGCTCTCCGCGGCGCTCTCCGCCGGGGCCGGGGCGCCCCCGTGCAGGGCGTCCAGCTTCGACAGCGTGCTCCGCAGGCGTGTGCGCAGCGCGTCCCACGCCGTCTCGTCCCGGGCGACAGTGAGCAGCGTGCCCTCCATCCGCTCCAGCTCGCCCAGCACCGGAGTGAGCGGATCCACGTCCCCGGGCGCCAGCTCGGCGTGCAGATGCGCGGCGAGGGCGGCCGGGTTGGGCTGGTCGAAGATGAGCGTGGTGGCCAGCCGCAGCCCGGTGACGGCGGTCAGCCTGTTCCGCAGCTCGATCGCGGTCAGTGAGTCGAAGCCCAGGTCCAGGAAGCCGCGTTCGGCCGGAATCCGGCCGGGATCGGAGTGGCCGAGCGCGGCCGCGGCGTGCGTGAGCACCAGCGTGAGCAGCACCCGGTGCTGCTCGTCCCGGGGGAGCGCGGCAAGGTGGTCGGCCCAGTCCGTGTGCGCGCGACCGGTGGCGGCGGTGCGCCGCGCCGGACCGCCACCGGTGAGCGCCCGCAGCGGGGCGGGCAGGGTGAGCGCGGGCTGCCCGGCCAGCGCCCGTACGTCCAGGTCGATGGCGACGAGATGCGGCGCGCCGTGCCGGACGGCGGCGTCCAGCAGCCCCAGCGCCCGCTCACCGGACATCGCCCCGATGCCCGAACGCGCCATCCGGGCCCGGTCCGTCTCGTCCAAGTGCCCGGTCATGCCACTGGCGTCGGCCCACAGGCCCCAGGCCACCGACACCCCCGGCAGGCCGAGGGCGCGACGGTGGGCGGCCAGGGCGTCGCAGAACGCGTTCGACGCGGCGTAGTTGGACTGCCCCGACGAACCCAGGGTGGCCGCCGTCGAGGAGAACACCACGAACAGGGCCAGCGGCAGATCCGCCGTCGCCGTGTGCAGATGCGCCGCGGCCGTGGCCTTCGGATCCCAGACCCGGGCCAGTCGCTCCGGCGTCTGGGAGGTGAGAACGGCGTCGTCCAGCACCCCGGCGGCGTGGACGACACCGGTCAGCGGATGCGCCGGGTCGACCCCGACGACCAGGTTCGCCACCTCCGCCGGATCGGTGACATCCGCGGCGCAGATGTGTACCTGTGCGCCCAACTCGCCCAATTCTACGATCAGTTCTGGGGTGCCGGTGGTGTCCGGACCGCGTCGGCTGACGAGCAGCAGATGCTTGACGCCCCAGGTGCGCACCAGGTGCTCGGCCACCAGGCGGCCCAGCGTGCCCGTCCCACCGGTGATCAGCACGGTGCCGTCCGGGTCGAGGACCGCACCGGCACCGGGTGTTTCGGCGGTGTCCACCGGGACCGCGCCACCGGCTCCGGCCCGCCCCAGCCGGGGCACCAGGACACGTCCCGTACGCACCGCCACCTGCGGCTCATGCACATCCACCGCGCGGACGACCGCCTGCGCGGCGACGCCGCCATCGCCACCGGGATCGGGGTCGAGCCCCGGATCGAGGTCGAGCAGAACGAACCGTTCGGGGTTCTCCGACTGGGCGCTGCGGATCAGCCCCCACGCCCCGGCCCCGACCGGATCCACGGTGCCCTCACCGGAATCGGCCGTGGCCACCGCGCCGCGCGTGACCACCACCAGCCGGGCATCGGCCAGCGCCGTCCGGGCCAGCCACCCCTGCACCAGCCCCAGCAGCCCGTCCACCACCGCCAGCCCCTGCCGGGCGTCGACGACGTCCCCGGACGCATGGCAGGACGTCAGGACGGCCGAAGGGGCGGGCGCACCGGCCTTGATCGCCGCGACCAGAGCCTCCAGATCCGGGTAGCACACGATGCCTTCGTCCGCGCCGCCCTCCGCCACCGAGACCGCCAGGCCGAGCGGATCCTCGCCCAGCACCACCCATCCGCCGTCACCCACCACCGACCCCGCCGACGGCGCGGTGGCAGACACCGGCAGCGGGGACCAGCCCAGCGTGAACAGCCCACCCACCCCGCGCCCGCCCGCGGCCGCCCGCAACCCGTCCGCACCGGCCGGGCGAGTGACCAGCGAGTCCACCGTGAGCACCGGCGCGCCCACCGCATCGGCCACCGTCATCCGTAAGCCCTGCCGCGCCTCGTCGCGGGCCAGCCGCACCCGCACACGGGTCGCCTCGGAGGCCCACAACGACACGCCGTTCCACGCGAACGGCAGCCGCACCCGGTCGTCGTCCTCCTGGCCCTCCGGCCGGTCCATGAGCAGCGACGGATGCAGCGCCGCGTCCAGCAGGGCCGGGTGGATCCCGAACCCGCTCCGGTCCCCGGCGGCATCGGGCAGGACCACCTCGGCGAGGACGTCCGCGCCGTGCCGCCAGGCGGCGGTCAGGCCCTGGAAAGCCGGTCCGTACCCGTAACCGGCCGCCCTCACCTGCTCGTAGAACCCGTCGACGTCCAGCGGCTCCGCGCCCATCGGAGGCCAGGTGCCGCCCAGCCCCTCCGCCTGCCTGCGCCCGGGGGAGTCGGTGGCCGGGGCCAGTACGCCCCTGGCGTGGCACACCCACTCCCCGCACACGCCGAGACCCGCGGTGTCCTCGGGGCACGTGTACACGGCCACGTCACGCCGCCCGTCCTCCGCCGCGGCCCCCACCACCACCTGCACCCGCAACGCCCCGGACGCGGGCAGCACCAGCGGCCGCTGGAGCGCCAGCTCCTCCACACCGCGGCAGCCCACCTCGTCGGCCGCCCGCAGCGCCCACTCCACCAGCACCGCACCCGGCGCCAGCACCGCACCCGCCACCACGTGCTCGCCGAGCCACGGGTGGGTCCGCGCCGACAGCCGACCGGTCAGCAGACGCGTGGTGCCGTCGGCCAACTCCACCGCCGCGCCCAGCAGCGGATGGCCCGCCGACACCAGCCCGAGACCGGCCGGATCGCCACCCGGCCCGGATGCGCCGTCGATCCAGTAGCGCTCGCGCTGGAAGGCGTACGTGGGCAGGTCGATGACGCGGGGCGCCGGATCGGCCGGGAACCAGCGCGACCAGTCCACCTCGACCCCCGCCGTGAAGGCCCGGGCCACCGACCGCGCCAGCTGCGCCGTCCCGCCGTGGTCGCGGCGCAGCGTGGGGACGGTGGCGGCCTGGATCCCGGCTTCCTCGAACGTCTCCTGCATGCCGACGGTGAGGACGGGGTGGGTGCTGGCCTCGATGAATACGCGGTGG
>NZ_JAIWIH010000073.1:0-17661 GCF_052851135.1 Streptomyces sp. BRA346
CTCGATTCGCCCATCACGCGCACGGCCGAACAGTTCCAGTCCGCCCCAGGGCTCCCGGCGAACGCGGCCCAGCCGGGCATAAAGAATTGCGATGCAATTCTAATTTGGTTCCGAATTCCTCGCGCTTCGCGCTTCGGGGCTTTAGTGCACGGAATTCTGCCTGAATTCGGATCGCTTTATACTGTGAATCCAAATTCTTCGCGCTTCGCGCTCAGACGCCTTTACAGGTCAAATTGTGGCGGGTTTAGAATTTCCCGATTGAATTCCTTCAAGCGGCATTTCGCGCACGGATTAGGCCAATTCGTGTAATCGTCTTCGAGTTCGCCCCCGCAGTGCGGACATTTCCCGCAGTACGGATCTCCACACATTTCACCGCAGTTATCGCAAGGCTCTTCATCCGTCATTCTTGGCCCCTTTCTTGGACTTTATCGAATTGTTGAGCAAGGTACCAGAGAGACCCCGGACGCGCAAATAGGTGTCGCCCTTGGTTGACGTAACAGATCGCCAGAGTGAGGATGGATGAAAAAGCCCTGATCTCGGCCCGGAGGCGTGTGTCGCGCGTCCGGGCCGCGCGTATCTACTAGCGTGGGTACGCAAACGCCCCCGGGAGTCATATCCTCCCGGGGGCGTTCTTGCTGGTCAAAGACCAGGTGGTTACGCCTTCTTCTCCTGCTGCTCGTAGTAGGCGCGAATCTGGGTGACGGTGTAGAGCTCCTTTCCGGGCTCTCCGGTGCCCTTGGGGAAGTCGTCGCGGCGGCCGTTCTTGTGCTGGCGCATGGTGTCGTACTTCGGAACGCCGGGGGTGCCCTGGAGGCGTCGGGCAACCTCGGCCAGGGGCAGCAGGTCGGGGGGCGCGGTGGGGTCCTGCTCGGCCTCCTGGCCGTCCCGGCCGCCCTGGCCGGGGATGAGCCGCAGCCTGTCACGCGAGGCCGTCACATCGCCGTCTGAGGCTGTCACGTTGCCGCCCTCGTGTGACACTCGACCTGCGGTTTCGTCGCTGAGACCCCCCTCAGAGGCCCCGATCGGGCCACTGGGGGCAGTGTCACGTGACAGCAGGGCCGGGACGTGCCGCGGGGAGGGCGCCGGCGGGGCGGCGTAGAGCCCTGCGGAGTCCCACTTGTGGCGGTCCCGCAGCTTCAGGCAGTGCTGGCGAATTTGCTGTTCTGCTTTCTCGGCCCGCTCGTCCTTGGACAGTTCCGGGTCGTCCACGATGGCGTATGGGGACTGGAATCGGAATGCGACGCCGTTTTTCACGCCTACCAGTCGACCGGCTTTCCGCTCGGAGGGCGGCATGGCTACGTTGCTGCCGACGATGCGATCCCACTGCTTCTTGGCGTAGGCGCCCATAATCTTGACCGGGAAGAGCAGGCCAAGAGATACGCCGCTAAAATCGGTGTCCTTCAGGTCCTGGAATACGGCGACCACGTGAACATTGACCTGTCGCCCCTTACGGAGGATGGAAGCGACCGATTCCCAGATGGGATCTGCGTTCGGCTCGTTGCTATCTTTGATCTTCATCCAGACCGCTTTGAGGATTCCTGTCAGCTCGTTGGACTCCTCCATGTACACGAACAGCGGAGGGAAGTTCTTACGCTTCCCATCCAAGTATTCGTAGAAGCGCGCTTCGACGACTTCGGCCGCCCATTCCAGGGCACGCCGCATATCGCCACCCTGTCCGGGGTCGTCGTAGAGGTACACACCCTCAACGCCCTTCAAAAGACGCAGGGAGACCATTTTCGGATCAACGGCCAGGATGGTGCCGCGCCGCCGGATCACCTGCGTGGCGAGCATTTGCAGCAGCGCGGACTTCCCGCCGCCGGTACCAACGGATACCGCGATGTGCGCCTGCTCGCCCACCAAGGGGATCTCTACGATTTCGTCGTTCTCATCGATTCCGAACACGTACGTTTCCGGCTTGTCCTGCGCGGCGTCGATGGCCTCCTGGACGCGCTCGCCGAAGAGGTCCACCTTTTCCGGCGGCTCGGGGGCAGGCTCCGGGGGCTTGGGCGGCGGCTTGTGGGTGTAGGTCGCGGTGAAGTGCTCGCCGATGAAGGAGTACCGGCCGACCCACTCCCCCGGCAGACGGCTGTTGAGGAGCGCGCCGAGCTGTTCCTTCTCCAGGTCCGAGCCGCGGAAGGTCCAGGGCAGGCGGACGATGATCCGCGCGTCCGGGGCCGCGAGGGACGGGGGCAGGAGCAGCCAGTTCTCGCGCGGCTCCTCCTCCGGGAGTTTGAGGTCGTCGCGGAGGACGGCCCAGATCCGGGGCCCGTACACGGCGTCGTCGCCCGGCTCCTTGGGCTTCCACAGGAAGCCGATGGCGACCAGGGCGCCGGCCGCCAGGACGAGGGCGAGGATCGTCCAGCCTCGCCAGGCCGGGAGGTAGAGCCCGGCGACGACCGTCAGGCCGACGATGCGGGCCAGGGAGCGCGCTGCGTAGGGCCAGCGGTGCCAGACGGCCAGCGCGCGGCCGATGCCGCGCAGGACGGGCCAGGTGGCCGTGCAGATGGCGCGCAGCAGGCGCCAGGTCCACACCGTCACGGCGCTGGCGACGTCCAGCCCGCGGGCCCACCGGCCCTGGTAGTCGGCGATGAAGCGGCCGGCCTTGAGTGCCCACTCCTGCGGCTTGGGGGTGGGCTTCTTGACCAGGCTCACCCGGGCCGGGGCGAGGGCGACGGAGCCGAGCTGGGCGACGGGCATCGAGGTGGTGCCGGGGGCCGGGCGCGTGCCGGGGCGGAAGATGCTCGCGTCGGAACGGGGTTGGCCCCACAGCTCCCGGCCGCCCAGGACGCGCAGCACCCACCGCAGCACCTGCCAGAGGGCTTTGAACAGTCCGCCGACGAGCTGGCCGAGGATGCCGGGACGACCGCCGCGCATCGCGCGCGCCAAGGCGCGGTCACCGCTGCCGCGTCCGCCCCGCAGGAACGACCACAGCAGCGCGAGCACCCCGGCCGCTATCGCGTAGACCATCCACTTGGGCGTGGGCTGGTCGCCTTTCGAGGTGGTGTCAGCACCGGCTGCCAACAGGCTCGTTACCGCGCTGTGCGCGGTGATCGTTTCTGTGATGCTCTGCATGTCCCTCTCGGTCTCCGTGACAAGAGGGCGGCCGTCCGGCGGGTGCCCTGCCAGGCTCTGCCCGCCGGACGGCTCCACCCCCTGCCGCTGAGTGATCAGCGATCACCCAGCAGTGTCACTCTTGTGGCTGACAACGAGCGCGCGGTTTACGCCCGATGCGCCGAGGCGCATCGGGCGTAGCCGCAGGTCAGGGGTAGAAGCCGGGGTGCTCCGTCTTGTTGGTGACGGGCTGCTTGGCGGCCCGGACGTACCGCCGGACGGTCTCCCCGAAGACCGGGTCATCGGGCTTGCGGTCGAACCGGTCGGCCAGCGCGCGGATGATGTGATCGGCGTCCGTCCGGCCGCGCTTCACCAGGCGCGAGACCTCGGCCGCCAGCGACGGACGCGGCTCGGCCTCCTCCTTGCGGATGTCCGGGCGGATGGCCTCCCCCGTGTCCGGGCTGCTGGCCTGGGCGGATACGACGTCCGGGCGGATATCCGCCCCGCGTCCGGGCGCATCCGGACCGGCATCCGTGGCCTCACGGCGTCGTGACGTCACGGCGTCACGCTCACGCTTCCGGATGTCCATCGCACGGCTGTAGATCTCGTTCGTCGTCCACCCGTCCTCGTGCGCGGCCTCGATCGCGAGGGTGGCCTCCTCCTGGGGGATCTGGCCGGTGGCGTCGTCCAGGACCGCGCGGACCGCACGGCGCAGGGTGAGTTCGTCCCGGGCGGCGGCGTCGTCCTGGACGTCGGCGTCCAGGACCGGGAACGGCTCGGCGGCCGGGGCCGGGGTGAGGGCGGCGTACTGGTTGCGGATGCGCTCGGCGGCCAGGAGCTCCAGGGCGGCGTACGCCTCGGCGCGGGCGGACTGTCGGCGGACCTGGGCGAGGGCCATCTTGGCGTTGGCCTCGCTGGTCTCCTGGGCCACCCACTCCTGGTGGTCCTCGCTCAGGTCCTTGTTGATGAACGTCATGATGCTGAGCCAGAGCACCTTGGCGAACAGGGAGACGGCGGCGCCGACCACGCCCAGGGCGACCGATCCGGAGAGCATGCCTTCCCAGAAGATCGCGCCCATGGTGGCCAGCAGGAGGCCCCAGCCGAGCCACTTGTTGCGCTGGCGCTTCTTGGCGTCGAAGCGGCCCAGGTACTCCAGCAGGACGTTGACGATCCATGCGGCGTCGAACACGGAGGCGGCGAAGTAGCCCATGCCGCCGTGGAGGAGGGCGCCGATGCTGTAGGTGGACCAGGCGACGGCGACGGCCGTCAGGAGCATGACGACGGTCGTCGCGGCCCGCACGGCGACCTGGTCCCAGTCCCGGGGGAGCTTGGGGACCTGGACGGGGACCTTCTTCATGCGGGTGTGGCTCTTGCCGTCGATGGTGGTGGTGACCGGCTGTTCCCGGTACTCGGTGAGGGTCTTGAGCTTCACTTCTTCGGGTCCTTTCACAGGTGGTGGCGTCGTGGCGTCATGAGTCCGCGACGCCACCAGAAGTCAGTCAGCAGGAGCCGGGGCGGGTCTCGATCGCGGTGGGCGCGTCCGCGCTGGCGTCTTCGGGGACGTCCTCGAACAGAGCGAACAGGGACGACAGGTGGGTGATGCTGTGGCCGCGGGCCACCAGAGCGGCGGCGAGGTACTCGGCCGCCTCGGTCGGGGTGATCCGCACCTGGTAGCGGCCAAAGGCGAGGGTGGCCACCTGGTCGGGGGTGATCTGCTCGACCGGAGCGGTTGCCGGAGTCCACTCGGCCTTCTTCACCAGACTGGTCGCCACATTCATCAGGCGCCTGTGCCGACGTGCCTCAACGAACTTGGTCTTCACGGTTGATCAGGTCCTTTCGGAACGTGGTGGCGTCGTGGACTCGTGGATTCGTGGGCTCACGACGCCACCACGGGAAGCGGGCAGGGGGTTACTGCTGCGGGGTGCTGCTGGACTCTTCCGGCGTGCGGGGGTCGGGCCACCCGGCCCAGTCCGCGACGGCGTGAGCGGCCTCGGAGCACGCATCGGCGAACGGCCGGCGCCCGCTCGACCGGCGGCCCGACCACGCCAGGGCCGCGCCCAGTCCGGCGGCGCACATCATCGGCATGGAGGCCAGCACGGCGGTGTTGAAGCTCATCCCGGCGTCCTGGAGCGCGTCCGTGGCCGGGAGCCCGACCACGAGCATCGCCACCAGGAGCACGACCACCGTGGACTGGGCCAGGACCCACACCAGGGGGACCGCGATCAGGTTCCGCATCCCCGTCACCGCCCGGTCTTCTGGATCTCGTGGGAGTGGACGAGGACCGGGCCGATCAGCAGACCGATCCCGGCGACCGTCCACCGGCCGCCCGTGAGCGGGCCCGGCGGGACCTCGTCGAGAATCCGGCCCGTGTGGCCGACCGCACGGGGGTCGTCCTCGCAGGAGGTGATCAGCACCTTGTCGCCAGCCGCGAACACGGTCACCACCGGCCCTTCTTGGCGACCTTCGCCGCGGCGGCCTCGGCCACCTCGGCCGCCAGCTGCTCCTTGGCGGCGCGGACCTCGGCGGCGAACCGGGACTCGGCCCCCGCCCAGATCACCTTGATGCCGTCCTCGGCGAATCGGGAGGTCTTCAGCCGCGTGCCCTTGGCGAGGATGACCGCCCCGTGAGCGGCCAGCCGCGCCTGCTCCCCGGCCGTCAGGGGCCAGGTCTCGCGGCGCTGGACGGCCTCCAGCTTGGCCTGTGCGGTGGTGATGGTGCGGTTCAAGCGGCGGGTGTTCGCCATGGTCAGCCCCTCCTCGGGTAGGTGTGACCGGCGGGCGGGTACGGGCCGTCGGAGCAGGCCGGGCCACAGGCCAGCCCCTCCAGCAGCACGTCCTCGAACGGGGTCAGCGACTGGTTCGGGTCTCCGGCCTCGGCGGCCTGGTCCAGCGCGTCCAGGAGGCGGCCGGTCCGGGCCTGGTCCTGGGCCGGGGTCTCCGGGCGACGGAAGATGGCCACGCCGATCACCCGTTCTTCCCGGACTTGTTGCCGGACGAGTTGGTGTTGCGCTCCTTGAGCTGCCGCTCCATCTCCGCGCGTTCGGCGTCGGTCATCAGTGCCCCCGTCCGTGGCACGTGGAGCAGGGCGTCCAGACCGTGACGGTCTTGCCGTCCGACGTGGTGCTGGAGGACGAGCCGCCCGATCCTCCGCAGGAGCCGCACGCGGGTCCCTGGTAGCTCACGCGACCACCCCGGCCATCGCGGCGAGCGCGCGGGAGTGCGGGCGGGCGGGCTGCGGCTCGGGCTGGCGGCCGTCGCGCTCGTGCGGCGTGGGCCGCATCGGCAACGAGGGCTTGGTCTCCGACACCGCACGGAGCCTGCGGGCACCGGCATGGATGCTCGTGCACACGTGCTGCTGCTTCCGGCCCAGACGGCGAGCGATCGCCCGTTGGGACACTCCCTGAGCGGCGAGCTTGACCGCCGCAGCCTGAGTCGCGGTCAGCTCCGCCAGGGCGTACAGGTCCACATCGGCCGGCGGGGCAGCCGGGAGCTCCCGGACGGCAACGGCGTCGGACCAGTCCTTGGGCTGCTCGCTGGCACGCTTGGGCCGGTAGTGGTGCACGGCCGCGCGGAAGGTGATGGTGCGCAGCCATCCGAACGCGTGGGCGTCGTCGGCGCGGAGCTGGTGGATGTCGGCCACCACCCGGCACCAGGTCTCACCCGCGATGTCGTGGGCGTCCTCGGGACGCTTGGCCTGGGTCAGCGCGAAGGCCAGGACCCGGCCGGAGTAGAGGCGGAACAGCCGGTCAAGACGTTCCGCAGAAGCAGCCGACAACGGCTGAACGTCGATACGATCCACGAAGGATCGCTCCCTTCTGGTTACGCAGTCGGGTTCGGTCTCAGGCCCTGGTCAGTGCTGAACCCACTGGCCAGGGCCGTTTCCGTTTCAGGCATGGATGTGCCGTTGCACTTCGTGCGGTCGCCCTCACTCAGTGCTTCTTACGGGGAAAACCATCCCCCGCTGTTCCGGAACTGTCAAGCTGTTCCGGAACAAGGTATGGTCGACTCGTACACCCCACGAGCTACCGAAGATGACCAGAGGAAGAGGGGGATCACCCATGTCCAAGGTGCCGAAGTGGCGGGAGCTCGCCGACGAGCTCGCCCGGAAGATTGCCGAGGGCGAATATGCGCCCGGGTCTCAGCTCCCCCAGGTCCGAGAGCTGGTGAGGGAAGGCCGGGGGTCGATCACGACCGTCCATCGCGCTCTACAAACGCTGGAAGCCGAGGGCCTGGTCCGCAGCGCTCGCGGGCGCGGGACCACAGTCCTGGACCCCGCAAACGCTGCGGCTGGCCCTCTCCTCACTGGGGCCGCGCGACTTGATCGCCTCCGCCGAACCGGCCGTCCCCTCGCGCCGGGGGAGGACTACACCAACTCCCGTGCATTGCTTCGCTCCTGCGCCGACCAGGAGGTCGCCGAGCTCCTGGGCATTGAGCTGTACAACGAGATCGTGATCCGCAGCCGCTCGTTCGTCCGGGGCGGCACCATCAACGCTCTCGCGCTGAACTACATCCACATGCGCGCGCTGATCGACCTACCCGAGTTGCTGGACACTGCGCCCATGCCAAAGTTCCGCCACATCCTGTACGCGGAGCGGACTGGTAGGACGGTCACCGCTGGCCCCCAAATGGTGGTCTCCCGTCCCATCTCCAAGAACGAGTTGAACGAGTTCGGCATCAACGTCCCGGAAGACCTCCCCGTGTCGGTCGCGGTGCTCCGCACGCTCTACAGCGACGAACAGGGCCCCCTGGAACTCTGGGACGACATCCTCCGCCCCGGCAAATGGCACCCCACCGGGTGACGTCGTGAGCGCCAACCACCGGCGACTGACCCACACGGCACACTGGACCGACTACCAAGACGAGGGAACGCCTGATGCCTGAGGAACCGATCTACGAGAGCGCCGCTGAGGAGCAGCTTGCCCGGCGGGTCGCCGCGCTGGAGCGGCTGGCTGAGACCAGGGACATCCTGGACCGCACCGAGGCTCTGGCGGCACGGCAACGGCAGCAGGTCGAGCAGTCCCGGACGGACCTGCTGGAGAAACTGTCCCGGGTGCAGGACGAACACACCGCAACTCTGACGAGCCACACCGAGTCGTTGGCCATGCACGGCCAAGTGCTGGCCGAGCACACCGCGACGCTCGCCGAGCATGGCGCAATGCTGACCGAGATCCTGAGCATCCTGCGCGGCAAAGACCCGAGCCGGTGACCGGTCGCGCGCGCGTCGGCTGGCAGGTGGCTGCCGCCGCTTGGGCGGTACTGATCGTCGCCATGGCCGGTCAGGCCACAGGATCGGCTAGCCGGTACCCGTGGTGGACGAACACGATGGTCTACACCGCAACGGCCCTGATGGGCGCGGTCGGCGCCGATCGGGTGATTGCCTGGCGTGCTGACCGTTCCAACCGCTCACGCGATGAGGCGTAACCTCGTCGCCACCCAGAACTAAAGATCAGAACACCGAGAGCCCCCATCCCGGGGGTTTGTACCCACAAGCGCCAACTTGCGGGACCCGGTAGGGGGCTCTCGGTGACCAACCAAGGTCTTGCTGCCGAGTGTAAGGCAGCGGTGAGGAGATTTCTCCTCCCCCTCCACGGTGTGCTAGCACAATCACACTCGGTGGCAGGGCCGGAAAGGCACACGTGGCCCAGAAGGCACAACAGGAGCAGGCGTCAGAGCCCGACGTCCCACCGCAGCGGCGGCGCCGCCCGGTCTCCAACCTCGAACGCGGCGGCACCCCGGCCGGATGCCGCCCGATCGCAGGCATGAAAAAGGGCTGGTACTACAACGAGAACGACCGCACGATCCTCCACCGGCAGAACCCCGAGGACACTCCGCTGGTGATCGGGCAGGTACCGAAGATCACCGCACAGATCGTGCACCTCACCGATGACGGCGAGGACATCCGTACCGAGTACCTGGCCCTCGGGAAGCGGCAACGGCGGGGGCGCATCCTCACCGAGGACGAGCTGGACCGTGGCACGTGGGCCGCGAAGATGGGCATGCGCCGGCCGACCGGCAGCGACGAGCGGCACGCATTCGCCCGGCTGATCCGCGAGGAAGGCGACGCGGCCCCGGTCACCTCGGCCCGGACGTACTACGACGACAACGGGGACCTGGTCTTCCCGGCCGCCGACGCCCAGACCCTCGGCTACCGCGTACTGCGGGGCGAGGAGAAGGCCGCGCGCGACGCATGGGACGAGATCGGCGCATGGATGACCATGGACGGTAAGTCCGCTCTGGTCGCGGGCGGCTACTTCGCCGGACCGGTCCTGGACACCCTCGACATGCTCGCCCACATGATCTCGGTCCACGGACCCGGGCAGCAGGGGAAGTCAACGATCCTGGTCGTCTGCGCCGCCTGCTACGGAGACATCAAACCGAAGCGCCAGTCGCTCTGGATGACGTGGAACGCCTCGAAGCAGGGCATCACCCAGAACCTCCGGTTGCGCGGGTACCTGCCGCTCGCCCTGGACGAGCACAGCTCCAGCGGCCGAACCATCAAGGAGTCCTCCCGCGAGATCTCGCAGATGGTCGCGGGCGCGATCCGCGCCATGGGCACAGCAGACGGCTCGCCCCGGGAATCGGACGGGTTCTGGCACTCCGTCGTCCTCTCCAGCTCCAACGAGCCCCTGAAGCACGAGGGCCAGACGGAAGACCTCGCCTCGCGGCTCCAGGAGTTCAAGGCCCCGTTCTTCCCCAACCGCATGGTCGACGCCGAAGGCGCACCGACAGAGCCGGGGCACAAGGGCGCTGAGCACATCAGCAAGCGGTTGAAGAGGCTCGCGAAGGATCACGGCGGCTGGCCCGTGGAATGGGCGGTACGGCTCGGCATGTACCGGGCCGAGAACCTGGCCCAGCTCCGCAAGCTCCACCTGGAGCTGTGCGCGAAGTACCGGCCCGCACAGGGCGGCGTCGCAGCGACGATCGCCGAGCTGCACATGGCGTGGGTCGTCGGCGCCCACATGCTCGGACAGGCCATCGGCATTCCTGGCTTGGGGGCGGTCGCGGAGACCGAAGCCGCCGCGCGGCTGGCCGAAGCCATCGAGATCAGCGCCGAGGCCAACATCCCCGACTCCGAGCGGCTGTGGAACGCGCTGGACTCGCTCCGCATCGAGGCGTCGGCGTTCCCTGAGATCGACAAGTTGCCGTCCGTCGCAGAGGAAGGGTTCCGGCGCCTGCGTGGGTTCACCGACTCGGAGAACAGCGAGTGGTGGGTGATCAATCCCGTTGTGCAGGAGGCAGCCGCGCAGGCCGGGATCGACAACGTGTCCGCCGCGCTGCGGCACCTGGACGAACTGAACGTGCACATCCGGGGCACCGGCAAGAACGCTCAGCGGAAGTTGCCCAAGTCGATCCGGGGCGCAGGTCTGGGTGAGCGAATGCACTGCTTCAACACCCTCAAGGCCGCTGAACTCTTCTCCCCCGACGACGAGCCGGAAGACGGTCCCCGAGACGAGTTCCCGGGCGGGGCGACCCCCGGGGGCGACCCCGGGGCGACCGGGGTCGCCCCGGAAAATGAGGCTCTGACCAGCAGCGGGGCGACCGGGGCGACCGGGGCGACCCTTGAGCTCTTCGACTTCTCTAAGGGAAGTGACACCACCTCCGAGACCGTCCCCGGAACGGTCGAGGCTGACGAGGCCACGGCGTCACGGGCTCATGACGTCACCACGGCCGGTGTGGTGGTGCCTCCGATGCCGACCGCCCCGCCGGCCGTGCCGTACCCCAAGCCGGTGGCCGCCGTGACGCACCAGGCGTTCGCCGACTTGGTGGCGAAGGCCACCGGGCGGACCGCGTCCGCGCTGCGGTTCGGGGTGCTGGGCTCCGACGAGGCCGGGCAGGGCTGGCTGTACCTGCCCAACCACGAACGGGTACGCGTACCGCTGCCCGGACGGGTGGACGACGTCCCCGAGCTCCTGGCGGCGTACGGGCTCAAGACGCTGTGGGCGCACGAGACGGCCGCGCTCGCCATGGGCCTGCCGACGTACGAGGAGCGGGTCGGGGAGGATCTGGCAGCGTACAAGGGTGCCCAGGCGCCGACGCCGCACCCGTGGGCGACTCCGGCCTCCGACAGCGGCCTGGTGGTCCACGGGGACGGGCTCTCGGCCTGGATGACGCTGAAGACCGACGGCGGCCGGGGTCAGCGGCTGTCGGTCGCGCTGCCGCTGTACGAGGACCGGTTCGACCGGGCCGACGAGCCCGCCCGGGGAGGCTGGGGCGCGGCCCCCACGCCCGAGACCCTGCTCGACGCGCTGATGGTCTACCTGGTCGGCACCGTCCACGGTCCCGCCGACCGGCCCCAGGTGATCCCGTACTACCTGTCGCCCAACACCACCGCCAAGGACTACGCGGACATCGGCCGTGAGCACGCCGTCTCGCCGGTGATCCGGTCCCTGGCCCAGGAGACCGAAGCCGCGGCCGGGCCGGTTCCTCCGGTCCGGGCGGGCATCAAGCCGCTGATCGATATGCAGTGGACGCGTCCGGCCGAGGACATCACCGAGGACGAGCGGGCGGCCACCTGGCTGCACCAGTTCGACAAGAACGCCGCCTGGCTCGGCGCGTTCGGCGCTGCTGCCCTGGGCCTGGGCGATCCGACCCACCACCCCGACGGGCGGGCCTTCGACCCGAAGAAGGCCGGGTACTGGCGCGTGGCGGACATCCCCGGCCACGGCCTGGAAGGGCTGCCGCCGCTGCGGATCTACCCGGCTGATGAAGGCGGCTACTGGCTGCGTACCCCGGGGCTGGCCCTGGTCCGCGAGCTCTACCCCGACTGGGAGCCGCAGATCGTCCAGGCATGGGTGTGGGAGTCCAGCGGGCGGGCGCTGTACGGGATGTACGACCGCATCCGCGTCCTGCGGGAACGGATCGCCGTCGCTGCCGCTGCCGGGCACCCTGGCGCCCGGTATGCCAAGCAGGTCTCCGGCGCGCTGTACCAGTCCTTCCGCGGCTACCTCGGGCGCATTGAGCCCAAGCGGGACCATGCAACCGGCGCCGTGTACGAGGGCGACATCTACTGGCGGCCGGACTGGGCCCAGACCATCTTGGACCTGGCCGCCGCCAACACCTACCGGAACCTGCTCAAGTTCGCCGCTGAGGGGCGGCTGCCGCTGAGTCTGCGGGTCGACGCCGCCACGTACACCAGCGACCACGCCGACCCCGCCGACGCCAAGCCCGCCGCCATGGAGTTCGGCACCAAGGGCCATCAGTGGAAGCCCGAACAGCGAGTGCCGATGGCCGACCTGCTGCCGCTGCTGGATGCCGGCAAGAAGATGTCGGCCGCCCTGAAGATCTGGGAAGAGGGGGAGCGCTGACATGGGACTGTTCGATCGGCTCTTCGGCCGCAAACGCGGCGAGCAGCCCCCGGAGGAGGTGCCGCCGCCGGAGGTCCCGGCAGCCGAGGCACCGGCACCTGAGCCCGCGGAGGCGGCCGAGGAGAAGCGCGGGTTCTTCAGTCGCCTCTTCGGCCGGAAGAAGAAGGAGGCCCCGCCCGCTGAAGAGGCCGAGGCGCCGCCCCCGCAGGAGGCGCCACCTGCTCCTCCGGCGGAAGGGCCACCGGCCGGTGAGGGTCCCCCTGAAGAGCCGCCGCCGAAGGACTACTCCGGCGCCCCGGGCTCGTTGCGGGTCCGGATTCCCGGCGTCTGGAAGGTCTCCCGCCGGGTCTGGGTCGGGGTGGTCGACGGCACGCTGACCGGCGGCCAGGTCGTCGAGTTCCTCAAGGCCATCGATGAGGGCCGGGAAACCGACGCGGTGCAGATGGTCTGCGACGCCTACGGGGACGACTTCGGCGCCCTGGTGGACCTGGAAGAGTCCACCTGGGACGGCCTCGTCTACTGAGCGAACGGGCCCGCATCCTTTGAGGTGCGGGCCCGTTCCCGTCTTCTTCGTGACGTCATGAGCCCATGGCCTCACAAGCTCACCACTCGTAGATGAGGGAGCCGAGGGCAGGGTCGGGCTCGTGCTCCTGGAGCACGACGACGACCAGGAGCACCTGGAGGGTGCCCGGCGCCCTGCCCCGACACCTCCGACTCTGTCTCCGGCTATCGCGGAGAAGAGGTGTCGGCGAGCCTCGCAGAGTTTCCCGCAGGGTCTGACCTGGTGAAACGACCGCACCCCGGAAATGGGGGCTCACACCTTCGGTAGTACCTCCGGTGCAACCTCCGGTCCCCCTGCTCAGCCAACGGCGTATGCAACCATCCGTGCAACACGCCCAGACCCCCAGTCCCCCAGGCACCCGATGCGCACCCGCCCACCTGGGGAAAGGGCCACCCAGTCCCCCAGATCCCCCAGAGAGTCCGATCCGCTGCACGGTATCTGTGTCACCATCCCGTTCACTATCTGGTGCACTATCTGACTCGGTATCTGGTGCACCCTCTCTCGGCTCGTCTCGGCATTGCTGCACCTCACACCCTGTTTTCGCCAGTGACCATGGTCAGACTTCCCTCCTACTCCCGTCCGCTGCCGTGATGATGGGTGGCGGAGTGCGGGCCGGGAGCAGTCGGGCGGGCCCGCGCGGGAGCTCCCGGCCGCTGCGGCCGGGTACGTCTTCGACTCGTGCCGTACGTCATCTCGGTGACGTACGGCGGGGTAGAGGGTCCTCGGACCGTTTTCGGGCCCGGGGTGGGGGGGTTCGAAAACGATGCGTCCGATGCGTCAGCCCAGGTCCGATGCGTCGTCCGATGCGTCCTGGCGCTGCCGCGTCGCCGCGATGGCCAGCCACCTGGTGCCGGGTCTCACCGCGACGCGGACGCATCGCTGCCGGGGAAAGGCTCTACGCTGCCGCGTCATGGACGAATACGCATACGCCGCGCAGGGACCTCCCGCGTACGACGTCGCCGAGCTGCTGCGCGACGCCCTCGGGTGGGCCAAGGAGTCCCGTATCAGGTCGGGGGCAACCCCGTTCCAGGCCCAGATCGTGCACGACACCCAAGGCGTGTGGCTCGGGGTCACCGGCGGCGCCACGGTTCAGCTCTACGGGGGCCTGGTCGAGTACGGGGCCCCTCGCCCGTACCGGGATGCGATCCGCGGCACGGAGTCGGGCGAGCTGAGCCCGTACGACGGCAAGGCCCTCCTCGAGGCTGCACGCGCCGTACTCGACCGGGTTGCCCAGTCGCGCTGAGCTTGTCGCGTCGGCGCCTGTCGCGTGCTGTGACCTGGGCGGGCAACCCGTTGCCCCGGGGGTGGACTGTGCGCGACAGCTCAGCGCGACACCTGATCTAGTGACGTCACGACGCCATGCCGTCGTGGCTGCACTCAAGACCCTCTACGCTGCGGCGTCATGGATATCTACGCCATGACGAACCAGAAGGGTGGTGTGGGCAAGACCGCCAACACCATCAACCTGGGGGCGGCGCTCGCCGAGTACGGGCGCCGCGTACTGATGGTCGACTGGGACCCCCAGGGCCACATGACCGAAGCCTGCGGCATCCCCGAGTCGCCTGACGAGCGCACCATGAAGGGCTGGGTGCTGGGGGAGTGGAGGGGCGACCCGCACCAGCTCGTGGTCGAGTACCGCGAGCGGCTGCACGTGCTGCCGACGAACCTGGACATGTTCCTGCTCGACAAGGGCCTGTACCAGGTGAACAACCGCGAGATGCGGCTGGCGAAACTGCTGGCCCAGTTCGAGGACGAGTACGACGCCTGCGTCATCGACTGCCCGCCCTCGCTCGGAATCGGCACCGAGTGTGCCCTGATGGCTGCCCGGCAGCAGAAGGGCCGGCGGTCGGGTCTCGTCGTGCCCGTCGAAGCTGAGGACTCCAGCATCCGGGCGCTACGGCTGCTGCTGCGGCAGATCGCCATCCTGTGCGACGCCATGGACTCCCGGATCGACATCCTCGGCCTGGTCCCCTCGCGCTTCGACATGCGGGACGGGGAGGTGGTCACCTCGATGCTCGACGCCTTCCGGGGGCTGGGTGAACCTCCCGTTATCGCCGAGATCAAGAAGCGGACCGACATCCGCAAGGCGTGGCGGGCGAAGGTCCCGGTGCTGGAGTACGACCCGAAGTGCGAGGCGTCCGAGTGGTACCGCGAGCTGGCGAAGGTGGTAGCCGCGTGACCGCACGGCACCCGACTCCGCCCCCGGACATGAGCGGACTGAACAACGACTGGAAGCGCCTCCAGGACCTGCGCAAGGACCAGCCGACCGCGAACGGCTACGAGGACCAGGACGGCGACGACGCCCAGGAGGAGTTGAAGCCTCGGCGGGCTCCCCGGCCGGGACGGAGCCGCGGGGGGCGCCGGCCTCCTCCAGCCGCTGCCGACGCCGTGCCCACCACCGTGCGGTTCGACCCCGAGGAGGCATCCGAAGTCGACTTCTTCATCTTGGAGCTCCGCGAGGATGCCCGGCGCCGGACCCTCGACAAGGCCGAGGTGATCCGGGAACTTCTGCGGCTGGCTCGGGAGCATGAGCCGACGAAACGAGCGTTGATGCGAAGGCTCAGGTAAGTAGCAGGAAGCAGCAGGTGGGGTCGGTAGCCATGAGGTGCTACCGGCCCCACCTGCTGTTCAGACGCCTTTGTGACGTCACGAGGCCATGAGTCCATGACTTCATGAAACCCCCTTGACCCCCTGTACGGACTTCCGTACAGTCATGTCTGTACGAAGTTCCGTACAGGGGAGGGAAATCGTGATCACCACCATCGTCGCCGTCGTCGGCACCCTGCTTGGCGCCGTCGTATCCGGCGTCTTCACCCAGCTCACCGCACGACGGAGCGAGAAGGTCGACCGCGCCGAACGGCGCCGGACCGAGCTGCTGGAGACCATGCGGGCCCTGTCCGCGGCCGTCTCCGCCCACCGCAAAGCCATGTACAAGCGAGGGGAAGCCCGGCTCAGGGGCGCCTCGGCGGAGCGTATCGAGCAGCTCCGCGACAAGTCGCACGACACCCGGGACGCCGTCCAGGAGCCGCTGGCCACCATCCGCCTCCTGGTCCAGGACGCCGCTGTCCTCGCCGCGACCGACGAGATGATCACCGCCACATTCGGGATGCGGCGCGCTGACGGCACCACCGACGCAAACCTCACCCAGGAGGGATTGACCACCGCCCGGCAGAAGGCAGCCGACGCTCACGACCACTTCGTCGCCGTCGCCGCCGCCCACCTCCGCACCGTCTGACCACCCACCAACCCGCATTGACCACGCGGTTGACCACACCAGGTTGACCACCAGGAAGGGAGATTCACCCATGGATTCCATGGAACTGGCCTCGATCCAACTCGCTGAAGGCGAAGACGCTCGCTTCGGCGGTGTCGACATCACGATCAGCCTGACTCGCGATCAGGCCGCAGCCATCCCGGACGTAGGTCTCATGGCCGACGCCTTCCGCGCAGCACTCGACGCACTCGCGACGCTGCGTCTGGGCTACGTAGACCAGAGCCCGTACACCCCGGACCAGCCGCACGGCGACGCCGACGCCGACTACTGGCGGTCCGCCATCTGGGCCCTGGACCGGCGCCTCCTGTCCCAGTTGACGGGCATCCGAGACGCCGCCGTGCGCGCCCACATCGACAACGGCGGGACCGTCGCCGAGACCGCCCGCGCCATGGACGTCGCCCGCAGCACCGCGCAGTACCGGCGCGAAACCCTCCAGGCCGCCGCACCCAGCACCTGGGAGACCTGGGCTACCACTCCGCAGCACTGACCCGGCACCGCCCCGGGGCGGCCGTCCACTGCCAGGCGCACGGCCGCCCCCTCACTCCCAGACCCATCACGAGACCAGGAGAGACCTCCATCATGAGCGAGACCGAGACGTTCGAGACCATCCGCTACACCGCCGACGTCGTCATCATCGACACCGACAGGAACGTGCTGCTGATCGAGCGCGGCTGGGACCCCTTCGAGGGGCACTGGGCCCTGGCCGGCGGGCATGTCGATCCCGGCGAGACCAGCCGTGCCGCCGCCGCCCGCGAGCTGGAGGAGGAAACCGGTGTGCGTGTGCTCGCCGAGGATCTGCGTCAGGTCGGTGTCTGGGACGCCCCCGGCCGCGACCCGCGCGGCCGGTACGTGACGGTGGCGTACCTCGCGGTCGTCCCCGCCGGAACTCCGGCCGTCGCCGGAGACGACGCCCGTACCGTCAGTTGGTGGCCGCTGGACGCCCTGCCCTCACGCCTCGCGTTCGACCACTCCGAGGTCCTGGCCGCCGCAATCACCGCCGCCGCCTGATTCACCAATTCCTCTCCGGAATTTACCCGCCATCCACTAGGGTGGCGGGTAAATTCGCACGCCACAACAAGCACCCTCAGTGAGGTTACCGGCGGCAACAGGCCCTGAACTGCGGAAATAAGACGGAGCCGACAGCCCAAATGATCACCTTTGGTAATCGAGCCGAATCGCACGCAGGCTCGAATTCCACCCTGTTCAAGATCAAATCGGAAGGAATTCCCCATTTTCCAAGAATGCAATTCCTCCGGAATTACCGCAATCGGTCGAATTCAATTTCTCGAATTTCGGCGGCAAACGGCTTTCGCGCCGAAGAGAAATCAAGCGCTCCGCGCTTTCTCATTCGGTCTGCGACCGAATCGAATTCTCCGCTCCGCTACGAATTCGGCGGGCCCGGAATTCGCTTCGCGAATTGAATCCGGCCCAATATCCGGCGCTCCGCGCCGGAATAGGCCCGGCTGGGCC
>NZ_JAIWIH010000074.1:0-31083 GCF_052851135.1 Streptomyces sp. BRA346
CCTGACCCACGTCAGCTCCCTTTCGGGCCGAGCCAGAGGGCTCGTATCCGGTGGGTTATGCGGGGGCAGAATAGGAGTCCTGCCATGCCCCGGTTTCCCCTGACCTTTCGGCCTACCGGCGTTCGCTTCTTGGGTCATCCTGTTCCCGCCGAGGAGTTGGGCCTTCCTTACGGTTGACTTACCAGGAGATGCCTCCTGGACCTCGACGGGGTTTCCACGTTCCCCACCATCAAGATGCGACTGGGTAGGGCGCTCCCTTCACCCCGGGACCAGTGGTGTCCGGCCCCTACCAAGCGATCCGNAGGGGGCACCGTCTGCCTTTCAGCATTGGGCCCTATGGCTGCCGCCTGCATCACCATCACGCAGCCTGACAATCACGAGGCATAATCGGGAGTTCACTTGCGTTCGCCCGTCCAGTCTTTCCCTTGCTTGTTGCCGCCCGATGGCCGAGCCGCTCTTGAGCGTGAACGCCCAGCTTCACACCCCGCCGTTACCGGCGACGCATGTGGGCGCGGGAACGGGCCTGGACACTGGCCCGAGCTGTATCTCCTATATTGCTCCTATTCGAAATACAGCCGCTTGATTGGTGCGGCTTCGTGTCGCACCCGCTTGGTTGTCACGGATGATCTGTGTGGATGCCTTGTGGTGCCAGTCCCGGCGGCGGTCGGCCACCGGTCCTCCGCGCAGGCAACCGAGACGTCGCAATGGTCCGTCCGCGGCGGCCGCCGCTCAGGGCGCCGGTGAGGCCCGCGCGTTCGCGGAGGCGGCGGTCGGCGGCGTCGCCGAGGACGGCGTGCTGGTGGCCGCGGGTCTGGCCCACGACCGGGCGGTCGGCCTTCGGGGGCTGCCCTGGCTGTGGGCGGTTCCGCTGGAGCGGGAGCCGGACGGCTGCTCGCGTACGGCGTTGCCGAGGGCGTCGACCCCGGCAACGGTTCGGCCCACAACCCATGACATCGACGCCCCGCCCGTTGGGGCCCGGGGTCAGCCGATCGCCGTCGGCCGCAGCGCGGCCATGACGAGGTCGATCAGCCGTCCGGTCTGCTCGGGGGCGCTGTCGACGGTCCCGGCGGCGAGGAAGATTCCCATCAGCATCAGGACGGCGTCGTCCGGTTCGACGTCGGGGCGGAGCGATCCGGCTTCGGCTCCGGCGGCGAGGAGCGTGGCGACGGCGGCGGTGATGCGTTCCCGGGTGGCCGGTGTGGCGATCCGCCCCGAGGCCCAGCCGGCCCGGAGCGTGTCGAGCATGCCGCGCTTGGTCGCGACGAACGCGGCGTAGCGCTCGATCCACGCCCGGAGCGCCGCGTCCGGCGGAAGCTCCTGGAGCAGGGCGGGGACGCTGCCGGTGACGTCGTCGAGTTCGGCGGCGTACACGGCCTCCACCAGGTCTTCGCGGGCCGGGAAGTGGCGGTACAGCGTGCCGATGCCGACGCCGGCCTCGCGGGCGATGCCTTCGAGCGAGACGGTGCCGTCGGCGGCCGCGAACGCGGTCCGGGCGACCCGGACGAGTTTGTCGCGGTTGCGCAGCGCGTCGGCACGGGGGGCGCGGGCGCCGCGCGGCTTTCCCTGGGGGGCCGCCCCTGCGGGATCGTCGGAATCCAAAGCGGAGGCACCTCCGGTATCAGTGCTACAGTCGATGAAGCGGAGGTTCCTCCGCTTCCTTCATCGTCTCATGAGGACGGCATCCCCATGGCCACGAACAGCACTCCCTCCCCCCAGCTCACGGCCACCGGCGCCCCGCGCGCCAGCGGGGCCGGAACCCTCGGAGGCCACACGGTCTCCCGCATCGGGTACGGCGCGATGCAGCTCGAGCGCCTGCACGCCGACCGCGACGCCGCGATCGCCATCCTGCGCCGCGCGATCGAGCTCGGCGTCGACCACGTCGACACCGCCCAGTTCTACGGCAACGGGTTCGCCAACGAGGTCATCCGGGACGCCGTCCGCCCCGAGGACGGCGTCGTGGTCGTCAGCAAGGTCGGCGCCGATCCCGATCCGGGCGGCACCCCTCCGCTGCGTTTCGCCCAGCGGCCCGAGGAGCTGCGGGCGAGCGTCGAGGACAACCTCGTATCCCTCGGCCTCGACCAGATCCCCGTGGTGAACCTGCGCCGCCCGGACGTCGGGCCGGGCATCCGGGCCGAGGGTGACCAGGTGGTCGACCTCGACGATCAGCTCGCGGTGATGGTCGCCCTGCGGGACGAGGGCAAGATCGGCGCGATCGGCCTGAGCGCCGTCACCCCGGAGGGACTGCGCCGGGCCCTTCCCGCCGGCATCGTCTGCGTCCAGAACGCCTACAGCCTGGTGTCGCGCGACGACGAGGACATGCTGCGGCTCTGCGCCGAACAGGGGATCGCCTGGGTGCCGTTCTTCCCGCTCGGCGGCGCGTTCCCCGGTCTGCCCAAGGTGAGCGACGCCCCGGCCGTCACCGCCGCCGCGCAGTCCCTCGGCCGCACCCCCGCACAGATCGGCCTCGCCTGGCTGCTCCACCACGCGCCGAACACCCTCCTCATCCCCGGCACCGCGGACGCCGGCCACCTGGAGGCGAACATCGCCGCCGGAACGATCGAGTTCGACGACGCCACACTGGCCGCGCTGGACGCCGTCGAGTCACAGCCCAACGACATCGCCCTCGGCTGAGGTCATCACTGTCGGGGCAGCCGTTCTGCCAGGACTTCGGCGAGGTGGCGGGCGGGGCGTCCGTCGGCGAGCTGGTCCAGTTGCGTACGGCAGGAGAAGCCGTCCGCCAGGACCTCGGCCGAGGCGTCCGCCGCCTGCACGGAGGGCAGGAGCTGTTCCTCGGCGCAGGCCACCGAGACGTCGTAATGGCCCGCCTCGAAGCCGAAGTTGCCCGCGAGGCCGCAGCAGCCGCCGCTCAGCTCGCCGGTCAGGCCCGCGCGTTCGCGGAGGCGGCGGTCGGCGGCGTCGCCGAGGACGGCGTGCTGGTGGCAGTGGGTCTGGCCGACGACCGGGCGGTCGACCTTCGGGGGCTGCCAGTCCGGGGCGTACTCCTCCAGGGTCTGGGCGAAGGTCCGCACGGACGAGGCGAGGCGGGCGGCGCGATCGTCGTCGGAGCCGAGGAGTTCGGGGAGGTCGGTGCGGAGGGCGGCCGTGCAGCTGGGTTCGAGGCCGACGACGGGCAGCCCGGCGTCCAGGGCCGGGGCCATGACGTCGAGGGTGCGCCGCATGACCGTACGGGCGCGGTCGAGCTGGCCGGTCGAGACCCAGGTCAGGCCGCAGCAGACGGGTTTGGGGGGTACGACGACGCGGAGGCCCGCCGACTCGAGTACGCGCACCGCGGCCTGGCCGACCGAGGGCGAGAGGTAGTTGGTGAAGGTGTCGGGCCACAGCACCGCGGTCCGGGCCGCCTCCCGGGGCACCGTGCGGGCATGGCCGCGCCACCAGCGGGTGAAGGGTTCGCGGGCCAGTTCCGGGATGTCCCGTTCCGGGGCGATGCCGCCCGCGCGCTTCGCCAGGGTGGAGAGGAAGCCGACCCCCGACGCCGCGTTGGCCACCGGGGCCGCCCTCAGACGGGCAGCGGCCCGGAGCCATACCGGCAGCCAGCCCATCGAGTAGTGGCCGGCCGGGCGCACCCGGCCCTCGTAGTGGTGGTGCAGGAACTCGGCCTTGTACGTGGCCATGTCCACCCCGACCGGGCAGTCGCTGCGGCAGCCCTTGCAGGACAGGCAGAGGTCGAGCGCGTCCCGTACCTCCTCCGAGCGCCAGCCGTCGCGCACGACCTCGCCCGCGAGCATCTCGTGCAGCAGCCGGGCGCGGCCGCGGGTGGAGTGCTGCTCCTCGCCGGTCGCGCGGTACGAGGGGCACATGACGGAGGCCCCGGACACCGACTCGTTGCGGCACTTGGCGACGCCGACGCAGCGGCGCACGGCGGCCGAGAAGTCGCCGCCGTCGTGCGGGTAGCCGAACTCGACGTCGACGGGGCGCCGCGGGAGGACGTCGAAGCGGAGGTCCTGGTCGAGGCGGCGGGGGCGGGCGAGGACGCCGGGGTTGAGGCCGTGTCCCGGGTCCCACAGGTCCTTGAAGCGGTGGAAGAGCCCGACCATCTCGTCCCCGTACATGCGGGGCAGCAGCTCGGCGCGGGCCAGGCCGTCGCCGTGTTCGCCGGAGAGCGAGCCGCCGTGGGTGACGACGAGGTCGGCGAGGTCGGTGGAGAAGTCGCGGAAGACCCGCACCCCGGCCTCGCGCATCAGGTCGAAGTCGATGCGGACGTGGATGCAGCCGTCGCCGAAGTGCCCGTACGGGGTGCCGCGCAGCCCGTGCTGGGCCATCAGGGCGCGGAAGTCGCGGAGGTAGGCCCCGAGGCGGGCGGGCGGCACCGCGCAGTCCTCCCAGCCGGGCCACGCCTCGCTGCCGTCCGGCATCCGGGTGGCGGTGCCGGAGGCGTCCTCGCGGACCCGCCACAGCGCGCGCTGCCCGGCCGGGTCGGCGACCACGGTGTGGTCGGTGGTGGCGTGCGCGGCGGCGCGCGCTATCTCCTCCGCGCGGGCGTACGCCTCCTCGCGCCCGGTGCCGCCGACCTCCACGAACAGCCAGGCGCCACCCTTGGGCAGCCCCGACGCGCCCGCGACCAGGTCGGCGGCCATGCCCTCGACGGTGAGCGGCCCGTACGGCAGGAGGGTGTGGGCGGCCTCGGCCGCCGCCGACTCGTCGGGGTAGCCGAGCACGGCGAGCGCGCGGGCGCCGGGCGCCTCGACGAGCCGTACGGTCGCCTCGGTGAGCACGCCGAGCGTGCCCTCGCTGCCGGTGAGGGCGCGGGCCACGTCGGCGTTCTTCTCGGGCAGCAGCTCGTCCAGGGCGTAGCCGGAGATGCGCCGGGGCAGCTCGGGGAAGCCGGTGCGCAGCAGCGCCAGATGGTCACCGGCGAGGGAGCGCATGCCGTCGCGGAGCCGGGCGGGGAGCGCGTCGAGCCCCTGGGCGGCGCGGACCCGCTCCCCGCCGTACGTCAGGACGTCCAGCGCGTGGACGTTGTCGGCGGTGGTGCCCCAGGCCACCGAGTGGGAGCCGCACGAGTTGTTGCCGATCATGCCGCCGAGGGTGCAGCGGCTGTGGGTGGACGGGTCGGGGCCGAAGGTCAGGTCGTGGGCGCCCGCGGCGGTCCGCAGGTCGTCGAGGACGACGCCGGGCTGGACGACGGCAGTGCGCTGCTCCGGGTCCAGGGACCGGATGGACCGCATGTGACGGGTGAAGTCGAGGACGACGCCGAGCCCGGTGGCCTGACCGGCGATGGACGTACCGGCGCCGCGCGCCACCACCGGCACCCCGTTCTCGCGGCAGACGGCCAGCGCCGCCGCCACGTCGTCCGCGTCGCGCGGGGCGACGACACCGGTCGGCACGCGCCGGTAGTTCGACGCGTCCATGGTCATCAGGGCCCGGCTCGCCGCGTCGAAGGAGACGTCCCCACGGACGGCTCGGCGCAGCGCCTGCTCCAGTTCGTCTGCCTCTGCCTCGTGCTCTGCCATGTCCCCATGGTCCACGGGGAGGGTCCCGATGAGAATGTTCACACTGTGCTTCAACGACGTGATCATGGATCACTGTGGACGGGGCCCGCCGGTGCCGCGGTGTCAACATGGCCCCGCTCACTGTCCCCGTCCGTGGACGGATCGTCTCAAGCGATGGACTCCCCGCTGAATGCCGGGTTGGGACGGATTAGGCTGCGGGCGTGGCTGAGATCCGGATTCCCGAAGACATCAAGCCCGCCGACGGTCGCTTCGGCGCAGGCCCCTCCAAGGTGCGCACCGAGGCGCTCGACGCCCTCGCCGCGACCGGCAGCTCCCTGCTGGGCACCTCCCACCGGCAGGCCCCGGTCAAGAACCTGGTCGGCAAGGTGCGCGACGGCGTGCGCGAACTGTTCCAGCTCCCCGAGGGCTACGAGGTCGTCCTCGGCAACGGCGGCTCCACCGCCTTCTGGGACGTGGCGACCCACGGCCTCATCGACAACAAGTCCCAGCACCTGACCTTCGGCGAGTTCTCGTCGAAGTTCGCGAAGGCGGCCAAGCTCGCACCGTGGCTGGACGAGCCGACCGTCATCTCCTCCGACCCCGGCACCCACCCGGAGCCGCGGGCCGAGGCGGGCACGGACGTCTACGCCTTCACCCACAACGAGACCTCGACCGGTGTCGCGATGCCCATCCAGCGGGTGGCCGGGGCCGACGACGGGTCGCTGGTGCTGGTCGACGCCACGTCCGGCGCGGGCGGTCTTCCCGTGGACATCGCCGAGACGGACGTCTACTACTTCGCGCCGCAGAAGTCCTTCGCCTCGGACGGCGGGCTGTGGATCGGGGTCTTCTCCCCCGCCGCGCTGGAGCGCGCCGCCCGGATCCACGGGTCAGGGCGCCACGTCCCGGAGTTCTTCTCGCTGCCGACCGCGATCGACAACTCGCTGAAGAACCAGACGTACAACACCCCGGCGCTCGCGACCCTCTTCCTGCTCAACGACCAGCTGGAGTGGATCAACGGGCAGGGCGGCCTGGACTGGGCCGTGCGGCGCACCGCCACTTCCTCGCGCACCCTGTACGGCTGGGCCGAGGGGTCCAAGTTCGCCACCCCGTTCGTCACCGACCCGGCCAAGCGGTCGCAGGTCATCGGCACGATCGACTTCGACGAGGAGATCGACGCCGCCGCGATCGCCAAGGTGCTGCGCGCCAACGGGATCGTGGACACCGACCCGTACCGGAAGCTGGGCCGCAACCAGCTGCGGGTGGCGATGTTCCCGGCCGTGGACCCGGCCGACGTCGAGGCGCTGACCGCCTGCGTGGACTACGTCATCGAGCACCTGTGAGCGTTGCGTAGCCGAGCGGGCCCGGGGCGTTCGCCCCGGGCCCGCTTCCGTTTCGGCTACTGCGGGCGGCGGCGGACCAGCCGCTTCAGCCCCAGGAACAGCACCATCGCGGCGCCGAAGGTGAGCCCGGCCTTCAGCAGGGTGCGGTTCTTCTCGTCCTCGTCGGCGCTCTGCTTGCCGTCGGGGCGGGAGGAGTAGTCGCCGTCCTTCTTCTGCTGCCGCGCGGTCGCGTCGGGCAGCAGGTCCCCGCCGAGGTCGACCGCGGTGACCTTGCTGCCCGGGCCCTCGGTTCCGTACATGAGCGTACCGCCGTCCGGGGTGAAGGTCACCGACTCGCCCTGGCGCTGGAGCGGCAGCCCCGGCTCGTCCTTCAGCTCCTTCAGCTCCTGCGGCTTGCCGTTCGTCCAGCGGTACTCGGAGGCCGTGAAGTAGCCGCGGAGCACCAGGCGGCTGCCGTCCGGCGCGAACGCGCCGTCGGTGACCTCCATGTCGAGGTCGGCGACCCGGCGGAAGACATTGGTGCCCTGGGCGGAGAGCGTGGCGGGCGCCTCGTACAGCCCGGGGTCGTCGTCGCTCTTGCTGGCGATGTAGACCCGGCCGGTCTTCGGGTGGACCATCATGGCCTCGGCGTTGCGCGGCCCGCCCTGGTACTTCACGGTGAACTGGGTCGCGGTGACCGTGGTGTCCTTGAGCACCTTGGGCTCGGGGAAGCGGTAGATCCATACGTGGGGCCAGGTGCCGCCGAGGTTGTCGCCGATGTCGCCGACGTACACATTGCCGTCGGGGCCTATCGAGATCGCCTCCACGTCCCGGGGGCGGCCTATGCCGCGCAGTTCGACCCGGGCGACCGTCTTTCCGGTCTTGCTGTCGACGGCATAGACGTACGCCCCGTCCGAGCTGTCGTTGTGCGTCCAGTAGACCCCCGGATGGGCCCGGCTCGCGGCGAGCCCGCTGGACTCGGTGATGCGGGGGTCCTCGATCGTGAACGAGGACGGGGACGACTCGTCGGCCGCCGCGGGAGCGGGGAGGGCGACGGGCAGGGCCGCCAGCACGGCGGCACCGAGGACGTACGGAAGCGGACGCATGGGCCCAAGCCTGCCATCCCGGCGGGGCACGGACGGCGCGTTACGGCCGCGCGGGGGCGGGTTGCACGGCAGGGCCGAGCCCCGCCCGGGCCCCTTCTGAATTACGGACGGATAACGTACGTAAATCATTCGTGGCGGCGGAGGCGCTTAAATAACCCGCAGATTATTTGAATCCATCCCGGGATTACGTGGGGTGGAAATTTATCGGGCATTGACGGCATAGCGGGCGGGGGCATTGCTTTCCAGAAAGGCCGCCTCTACGGTCTTTACCCATGAGCGAATACAGCCATTCCTCTTCTGCGCAAACCGCGCCACCGCCGATGCATTCCGCCGGGCTCCCGGGCGGAGGCGTGGCGGCCGCACCGCCGAAGAAGTTCGCGGTGCTCGGGGCCGTCGGTGCGGTCATCGCACTGGCCGGCTCCTGTGTGAACTGGGTGGTGTCCACCTCGGACGGCGCCGACGGCGGCGTCAAGGGCATCGACGGCGACGGCATCATCACGCTGATCATCGCCCTGGTCGGAGCGGTGCTCATGCTCGCCGCCCTGGCCACCAGGAAGGGGGTGCTCTACCTGATCGGCGCGGCCACCGGGCTCGCCACCGCGATCGTCCTCGCCATCAACATGGCGTCCCCCGAGCGCCTGCTCGCCCAGAAGCTCCAGGATGAGGAAGGCGTGTCCGCGAAGGTCGCCGAAAAGGCGGCCGAGCAGGCGGCGAAAGTGTACGACCTCACTCCCGGCCCCGGAATCTACATCGCCCTGATCGGTGCGCTGATGATTCTGGTCTTCGGTGTCCTCGGATTCCTGAAGACCCGCTCCGGACGCTGAAAACAACCCGCATTCCGGAGATTCCGGTAGCCCGCTTTTTGACCGCGACGGGGGGCCAAAAAGCGGGCCTCCGGGTTTTCCGGAAACAAGGGGACCGCAGCGGGGCCACCCGAGGCCCTTGATTAGAGCGCACTCCAAGGGATTGGCTGGTCCCATGGAGTACACGCAGCTCGGACGCACGGGCCTCAAGGTCAGCCGACTGGTCCTCGGCACCATGAACTTCGGCCCGCAGACGGATGAGGCCGACAGTCACTCGATCATGGATGCCGCGCTCGACGCGGGCATCAACTTCTTCGACACCGCCAATGTGTACGGCTGGGGCGAGAACAAGGGCCGCACCGAGGAGATCGTCGGGAGCTGGTTCGGCAAGGGCGGCGGACGGCGCGAGAAGACCGTCATCGCCACCAAGGTGTACGGCAACATGGCCGCCGACGGTGAGCGGCCCTGGCCCAACACCGACAAACTCTCGGCGCTCAACATCCGCCGGGCCGTGGACGCGAGCCTGAAGCGGCTGGGCACCGACTACATCGACCTCTACCAGTTCCACCACGTCGACCGCGCGACCCCGTGGGACGAGATCTGGCAGGCCATCGACGTCCTCGTCCAGCAGGGCAAGATCCTCTACGTCGGATCCTCCAACCACGCGGGCTGGCACATCGCCCAGGCCAACGAGACGGCCCGGCGCCGGAATTCGTACGGCCTGGTCAGCGAGCAGTGCCTGTACAACCTGGCCGAGCGGCGCGCCGAGATGGACGTCATCCCGGCCGCGCAGGAGTACGGCCTCGGCGTCATCCCCTGGTCCCCGCTGCACGGCGGGCTGCTCGGCGGCGCGCTCCGCAAGGAGCGGGAGGGCGGCGCCGGTGCCCGCACCGCGGGCGGACGGGCCGCCGACGCGCTGAAGAACACGGCGGTGCGCGAGCAGATCCAGGCCTACGAGGACCTGCTCGACAAGCACGGTCTCGAACCCGGCGAGGTGGCCCTGGCCTGGCTGCTGACCCGGCCCGGGGTCACCGGGCCCATCGTGGGGCCGCGCACGGCCGAGCAGCTGGCCTCGGCGGTGCGGGCGTCCGAGCTGACGCTGAGCGACGAGGTGCTGGGCGCGCTGGACGAGATCTTCCCGGGCCCGGGGCCGACGCCGGAGGCGTTCGCCTGGTAGCCCCGGCGGTTCCGGCAGTACGGAGGGGGTGTGACCGTGTGCGGTCACACCCCCTGCCTGCTCGGGTCGCCCCGGCGGCTCATCCTCCGAAGGCGGCCGCGACGGCCACCACGACGAGGATCATCACCAGGGCACCACTCATGATCATGTTTCGGGTCTTCGGATTCACCCTCCGAGGTTAGCCGGGCCGCTCAGCCGCCCAGCGGCCAGGCCGCCACCACCTCGTACCGCGGCTGCGCCCCGGGCACCCCGGGGGCCGGGGGATGGCTGCGGACCAGGCTCAGCTCCCGCACGGTCCACTCGCGGCCCGCGAACCCGGTGAGGCCCTCGGCGAACGGCGCGAGGCGGGTCGCGGAGCGGTTGCGCGCCACGGTGAGGTGCGGGTGGTACGGGCGGTCCTGGTTCACGTCGAGCCCGATGCGGCGGGCCCCCGCGGCGGCGGAGCCGGCGAGCCCCCGCAGGACGGTGCGATCGCCCTCCACCCCCGCCCAGAGGGCACGGTCGGCGAACCGGCCGCCGCCCGCCAACCGCACTTCGTGCGGGTGGTGGCGATGGGCGGCGCGGGCCAGCCGGGCGTCCAGCTCGGGGCGGACGTCGTCGGTGACCTCGCCGTAGAAGGCGAGGGTGAGGTGCCAGCCGGGGCGCTCGGTCCAGCGGAGGGTGTCCGCGCCGGGGAGCCGGTGCAGCGCGTCGACGTACGCCCCCAGCTCGGCCAGGGCCGGTTCGGGGGGCAGGACGGCAGCAAAGAGTCTCATCGCTGTCACGCCGCCGGAGCGAGCCGTTCCTCCGTCTGCACCCTCGGCACGAAGGCCACGTGCGGATGGCCCCGGCGCCAGCCCACCGTGAGCCGCAGGCCGCCCGCGCGGGCCAGCATGAGGCCCACTCCGACCGCGGCGGCGGCGGAGATCAGCCCGCCGAAGGCGAAGCCGACCCGGGCGCCCCAGGTGTCGGTGACCCAGCCGATCAGCGGGCCGCCGATCGGCGTGCCGCCGACGAAGACCATCATGAACAGGCTCATCACCCGGCCGCGCATCTCGGGGTCGGTGGCGAGCTGGACGCTGGAGTTGGCCGTGACGTTGAAGGTCAGGCTGAAGATCCCGACCGGCACCATCAGTGCGGCGAAGAGCCAGAAGAACGGGGTCACCGCGGCGGCCACCTCCAGCACGCCGAACAGCAGCGCCGCGCCGACCAGCAGCCGCCGGCGGGTGGTGACGCGGCGGGCGGCGAGCAGGGCGCCGGTGACGGAACCGGCCGCGATCAGGGTGTTGAGCAGGCCGTACGTACCGGGCCCCGCGTGGAAGACGTCGTCGGCGAAGGCGCTCAGCCAGATCGGGAAGTTGAAGCCGAAGGTGCCGATGAAGCCGACGAGGACGATCGGCCACAGCAGATCGGGGTGGCTGCGGACGTAGGACAGGCCCTCGCGCAGCTGGCCCTTGCCGCGCGGCGCGCGCTTGACCGGGTGCAGCTCACTGGTGCGCATCAGCAGCAGGCCGACGAGCGGGGCGCCGAAGGAGAGGCCGTTGATGAGGAAGGCCCAGCCGCTGCCGACGGCGGTGATCAGGACACCGGCGACCGCGGGGCCGATCAGCCGGGCGGACTGGAAGTTCGCGGAGTTGAGGCTGACCGCGTTGCGCAGGTCGCGGGGGCCGACCATCTCGTTGACGAAGACCTGGCGGGTCGGGTTGTCGACGACGGTGACCAGGCCGAGCAGGAACGCGATCAGGTAGACGTGCCAGACCTGGACGTGTCCGCTCAGGGTGAGGGTGGCCAGGGCCAGACCGCACAGGCCGAGCGCGGTCTGTGTGAACAGCAGCAGCTTCCGCCGCGGGTACCGGTCGGCGATCACGCCGCCGTACAGGCCGAAGAGCAGCATGGGCAGGAACTGGAGCGCGGTGGTGATGCCGACCGCGGTGGAGGAGTGGGTGAGGCTGAGGACCAGCCAGTCCTGGGCGATGCGCGACATCCAGGTGCCGGTGTTGGAGATCACGGCACCGGTCGCGAAGAGCCGGTAGTTGCGGACCCTGAGTGAACGGAACATTCCGCCCTTGGCGGAGGCCGCGGTGGGCCCGGCGGAAAGGGAGTCGGTGTGCGGTGCGGGTGCGGAGTCTGCTCCGGGTCCCGTACTCAAGTTCGTTCGCCTCCTGGCTGCTCGGTCTTCTCTTACATGCGCGCGAGCTTCTCCAGGACGGGCGCGGCGGCGCGCAGCGTCTCCCACTCGTCCTCGGACAGCTGCCCGGTCAATTCACTCAGCCAGGCGTTGCGCTTGCGCCGGCTCTGTTCGAGCATGACCTCGGCCCGCTCGGTCGGCGACACGACCTTCTGCCGCCGGTCCTCCTGGTGCGGCTCCAGCCTGACCAGTCCCTTGGCCTCCAGCAGCGCCACGATGCGGGTCATCGACGGCGGCTGGACGTGCTCCTTGCGCGCCAGCTCGCCGGGGGTGGCGGAGCCGCACCCGGCGAGGGTGCCCAGCACCGACATCTCCGTGGGGCTCAGCGACTCGTCGACGCGCTGGTGCTTCAGCCGTCGCGACAGACGCATCACTGCCGACCGCAGAGCGCTCACAGCGGCCGCGTCATCGAGGGGCGCTTCCGTCTCGGGTGACGGAAGGCGGGACGGATCCGGCATGGTCTTTAGCATAACTCATTACCTCGCCTAATGAAAACCCCGACACAGGTGTCCTCCGCCACTCACCCATGCGAGTGAGGGGTGAATGGCCGGGGACCTACCGGATCACACGACGCCGAGCGCCTGCTCGATCGGGTGCAGCAGGAAGTAGACCAGGAAGCACAGCCCCACGACGACCAGCAGCCACGGGATGTCCCGGGTCCGCCGGGTCGCGACGCGCAGCAGGAGGTACGACAGCACACCGAGGCCGATGCCGTTGGTGATGCTGTACGTGAACGGCATCGCGATCATGGTCAGGAAGGCGGGCACCGCGATCGTGGAGTCGCTCCAGTCGATCTCCTTGACGTTCGCCGCCATGATCATGAAGCCGACGACCACCAGCGCCGGGGTCGCGGCCTGCGACGGGACGACCTTCGCGAGCGGGGTGAAGACCAGCGCGAGCAGGAAGAGGCCGCCGGTCACCACGTTGGCCAGACCGGTGCGCGCGCCCTCTCCGACGCCCGCCGTGGACTCCACGAAGCAGGTGTTCGCGGACGCCGAGCCGAAGCCGCCGCCCGCGACCGCGACGCCGTCCACCATCAGGATCCGCCCCATGCCGGGCAGCTGACCGCGCTCGTCCGTCAGCCCGGCCTCCTCGCCGACGCCGATGATCGTCCCCATCGCGTCGAAGAAGCCGGACAGCAGGACGGTGAAGACGAAGAGGCAGCCGGTCAGGATGCCGACCTTCTCGAACCCGCCGAACAGGCTGACCTGGCCCACGAGCCCGAAGTCCGGGGTCGCCACGAACGTGTCCGGCACCTTGGGCACGGTCAGGCCCCAGCTCGCGTCCGGGGTGGAGGTGACGGCGTTGATCGCGATCGCGGCCAGCGTCATGACCACGATGCCGAGGAGGATCGCGCCCCGGACCTTGCGGACGACCAGCACGAAGGTGAGCGCGAGCCCGATCACGAAGATCAGTACGGGCCAGCCCTGGAGCTTGCCCTCGATGCCGAGACCCAGCGGAACGGTGGTGTGCGCCGCGTCCGGGTTACGGGTGACGAAGCCGGCGTCGACCAGTCCGATCAGGGTGATGAACAGCCCGATGCCGATCGCGATCGCGCGCCGCAGCCCGCCGGGGATCGCGTCCATCACGCGCTGCCGCAGCCCCGAGGCGACCAGGATCATCAGCACCAGACCGGCGAGGACCACCATGCCCATCGCATCCGGCCAGGTCATCTTGGGGGCGAGCTGGAGCGAGACGACCGCGTTGATGCCGAGGCCCGCGGCGAGGGCGATCGGGACGTTGCCGATGACGCCCATGAGCAGCGTGGTCAGGCCCGCCATCAGGGCGGTCGCGGTGACCAGCTGGCCGTAGTCCAGGTGGCGCTGGTGCATGTCCTCGCCCGCCTGGAGGATCAGCGGATTCAGCACGATGATGTACGCCATCGCGAAGAACGTCGCCAGACCACCGCGGATCTCCCGGGACGGAGAGGAGCCGCGTTCGCTGATCTTGAAGAACCTGTCGACGAACGGACGGTTCATGGGCGGCGCCGGTGCCTGCTGTACGGCATCGACCGGCTCGCTGGCCGAGGGAGACATGGATGAACCCCAGAGGTGGTGAACGTCGGGAAGCGGGCCTCTCGGAGGATCACACAGGACATTCCACCCAGACCCAAGAACGGTTCAGTATGAATATATAAATCGCGGATCGCCAAACCGCCTGCCCCCGCCCGGGCACTCCCACGCCTACCGCGCCCCCGAGGTCCCGACCAGCACCCCCGTAAGCTGACCCCATGACGAAGTGGACACCCCGGCACGAAGCGCCTGCACCCTTGGAGGGCAATGTCGTCGCCACCATCATCGGCGGCACCATCGTGTGGTTCGTCCTCTTCCTCGTCCAGCTCCCGTTCTACGGGTGGTACGCCGACCACGGCCATCTGTGGTGGCTGTGGACCTGCCTGACGGGCAGCGGACTCGGATTGCTGGGCATCTGGTACGTACGGGCGCGGGACGCGGCCATCCGGCGCTCCTCGGAGAGCGACGCCGACTGAACCGCGCCCCGCGTCCTCGTGCCGTGGGTTACTTCACATCCACGTAGTCGCCACCCGCCTTGACCGGCGGGGTCGTGCTGGTGCCCGCGAAGTTCCAGCGGAACCAGCCGTCCTGGGCGGCCTTGACGGTCGTCTTGAGCGCACCGCCGCTGCCCGAGTTCACCGTCTTGACGACGCTGTAGGTGGAGCTGTTCGCCTTCCGGAACTCGAGCTTCACCGGCTGGACGGTGTAGCCCGCGTACGTACCGGTCTCCCAGTTGGCGCGGGTCAGGGCGCCGGTGACCGTGATGGTCTTGCCCTTCTTGACCGGCTCCGGCGTGGCGTCGACCGTCAGCTTCGAGGCGCGCTGCACCGCGAAGGACCCGGCCTTGTCGGCGCTCAGGTAGTCGCCGTCGTTGGCGTCGATCCACACGTTGGCGTACCACCGGCCCGCGACGCTGTTGTCGATGAAGTCGACCTGCGGGTCCAGGATGAAGGTCGCCTTGCAGGTCGAGGTGGTCGGGTCACCGGCCGCCGCGGCGCACTTCACGGCGCCGGTCGGGGTCGCGTACCCGTACGACGGGCCGTCCAGGTACAGGTCGGCGCCCTTGATGCCCGAGTCGTCCTGCGCCGTCACCGAGACGGTGAAGGTCTTGGCGCCGGAGGTGCCGAGGACGACGTTGGTGCCGCTCACCGCCACCTGGGTGATCTTCGTGTCGCCGGAGCCGTCCGCCTGCGCCGCCGGCGCGGTGAGCCCCCCGAGAGCTGCCGCGGTCGCGGTGGCGAGCACGGCATAGGTCATGCGCTTGCGCATGTGCATCCCCCACAAGATGAAGAGGCTCCACTGCGTTGACCTGCGCCGAGATGGACGCCGGCACGTACGTGGAGCCGAGTGTGGCGCAACTGTACGAATTTCACCGGCTTTTCACAACATCATCAGAGCTCCACGGAAGCGCAAACTGAGAGAATGTCACCTCTTGTGCCCAACCGGTGAGTAACCTGCGCGGTATGACCGGTCACCGTTTTCGCGCCGCCGAAATCGACACCAGCAAGCCCCACTCGGCGCGCATGTACGACTACTTCCTGGGCGGCAAGACCCACTACGCGGCCGACACCGAGGCCGCCCGGCAGATCGAGGCCGTCTGGCCCGACGTCACACCGTGGACCCGCGCCAACCGGTCATTCATGCACCGGGCGACCCACTGGCTCACCACCGAGGCGGGGATCCGGCAGTTCCTCGACATCGGCACCGGCATCCCCACCGAGCCCAACCTGCACCAGATAGCCCAGAAGGCCGCCCCGGACGCCCGGGTCCTCTACGTGGACAACGACCCCATCGTGCTGGCCTACGCCCAGGCCCTGCTGCTCTCCACCGCCGAGGGCCGCACCTCGTACATGCACGCCGACATCACCGACCCGCGGACCATCCTGGCCGCCGAGGAGCTGCATGACACCCTCGACCTGAGCCAACCGGTCGCGCTGTCGCTCAACGCGGTGATGCACTTCATCGCGAACGAACAGAAGCCGTACGACATCGTGCAGGAGCTGGTCGAGCCCCTGGCCCCCGGCAGCTATCTGGTCCTCTCCCACGGCGGGCTCGACCCGCGCCGCGAGATCTCCGACGCGGTCACCCGGCTCTACCGGGCCGGCGGCATCCACGTACAGGGCCGCACCCGCGAGGAGATCCTGCCGTTCTTCGACGGCCTGGAGCTCGTCGAACCCGGCGTGGTGATGCCGCACCGCTGGCGCCCCGAGAGCGAACAGGCCAGGGCCGCGGCGGAGGCCCTGGACCTGTGGATCTTCGCGGGCGTGGCCCGCAAGCCGTGACGCGTATCTAGGGGGTGTCTTGCCGATCATGCCGGGCTCCCGACGCCGCTGTGACATCAGCCGCTGCCGCGGCGGGCGGCACCTCGCGGCCCCGCGCTCGTCGCACGACGCGAGTTGCGAGCCTCCCCCAGCTACCGCTGGGAGGTGCCCCCTGACGCCGCTCGCTGATCCGGCCTGATCGACAAGACACCCCCTAGTCGAACCAGCGGGCCCGGGCCAGCTCCTCGGTGCGGGTGAGGTCCTCCAGGAGGGCCGCCACCTCGAAGCGGCGGGACCAGTGGCCCGCGGCCCAGGACAGGCCCGCCGCCACGCCCTCCACCGTCGAGGCGTGCAGGGTGGCGTCGTCTCCGTGGGGGCCGCTCACATACCGCCAGTCCAGCTCGATGCCGCCCTCGATCAGCAGCTCCTCGTGCTCGACGTACGACAGCGGCGCGTCCGGCAGCAGTTCGCGGACCGCCGCCGGGACCTCGTGCGGCTCGCCCTGCGAGGTCACCGGGGCCGGGTACGCCTCGCTCAGCCGCCGCACCTGGAACAGCTCCGCCAGCTCCGCCGCCCGCGCCGGGCGCACCGGCAGCAGGGCGCGGCCGTCCGCCTCGGCCAGCGGCATCAGGTCGGGCGCGTCGGCGACCAGCACCCCGTCCGCGTCGACCACCCGCGGCTCGCCGTCCACCACGGCGCGCAGCTCGTCCGGCAGGGTCACCTGCTCGGGGTCGAGGTCGGCCAGCAGGCCGTAGAGCGCGTGCAGCTGGGCCGGGGTCACCGGGCGGTCCGGATCGGCCAGCCGCGCCAGCAGCTCGGCCGCGCCGCCCGGTTCGTCCAGCAGCGCCGGTACGGACGTCCGTACGCCGAGCGCCCGCAGCACCTGTTCGTCCTCGAACCCGGCCGCGTCCACCGCCTCGTACAGCCCGGCCAGCAGCGGATCGCCCCCGGCCGCGCGCAGCCCGGCGGGGCGGCGGCCGTCGAGCACCGGGTGGCCGCGCAGCCACCACGCGGTGTACGAGCGCACCGACTCCGTCGTGCCGTCCGGCAGCAGCACCCGGACCCGTTGGGTCAGGGCGTCGCGCAGCGGCGGCTGGGCGAGCATGGCCAGGGCGCGCGGCCAGGCGTCGTCGTCCACCAGGTCCAGGTCGCGCACGGCGACGATCTCGGTGGCCACCGGCGGCACCGGCGTCTCCGGCAGCCGGTCCAGCGCGTCCTCGCACCACACGTCCACGGCGTCCAGCACGCCGACGTCGTCCGGCTCGGCGAAGTCGCCCTCGCGCGGCTCCAGTTCGTCCGGGTCCAGCACCACGTCGGTGGCCCGGACCAGGGTGAAACCGGCCAGCACGCCGACCGCGGACAGCGGCTCCTCGCCCCAGCGCTCCGCGAGGTCCGCGTCGCACGCGGCCAGCTCGCCCTCCCGCATCACCTGCTCGAAGGCGCCGCCGGGGAAGACCAGTTCACCGGCGGGCGCCAGCTCCCCGTCCTCGTCCGGCAGCGCGAGCGCGGCGAGCCACGGCTCGTCGCCGGGCGCCAGCCGGGCCTGCTGCACGAGGCCGAGCACGGTGTCGGCCAGGGTGTCCGGGTCCAGGGCGCCGCCGAGCGCCGCGCCCTCCTCCGGATACGGGTCGTAGTCGTCCTCCGCCTCCAGCGAATGCGCCACGGCGGCCCGCACCTGGGGGGTCCTCAGCACGGCGCGCGGGGTGGCCGGGGTCGCGCCCAGCTTCTCCAGCAGCGGATGCGCGGCCTCCGGATGCGCGACCTTCAGGCCGAGGCGGGCCAAGGTGCGGTGGGTCTCGCCCGCCGAGCCCTCGCCCTTGTCTGTTTCGGTCCCGCCATCCCCGCCATCCCCGCCATCGACGTCTCCCGGCAGCGGAAGCAGCACCTGACGGGGCCCGATCGTCGTCCGGCCGTCCGCCAGCGGCACCGGCAGCCCGCTCAGCCGGTCCGGGTCGGTACCGGCCAGCGCGTCGTACAGCCGCCGCCACCAGGCCGGGGCGCGCTCGACGCCCGCCAGCCGGTCGATCACCTCGCCCAGCGGCACCCGGGCCACGTCCAGCGCCCGCAGCTCCTGCCGCCGCTCCAGACCGGCGGGCAGCAGCGTCGGGAACAGCTCGGCCAGCACCTCCACGGTCTCCGCGCCCGCGCCCTCCACGATCTCCGCGTCCCGGGGGCGCAGCGCGTACGGCTCGCCCTCGAAGGTGCCGCGCGCGAGGATCGCGGCGTCCCAGCCGAAGCCCGCGTCCGCCTCCGGTGCCGCCGCCTCCGGCTCCAGGGTGTCCGGCACGGCCGCGCTCGGCAGGAACGGCACCCGCGGCAGCCGCTCCAGCACCCGCGCCCGCAGCTCCCCGTCCAGCTCGCCCTTGCCCAGCGGGCCCGGGACCAGGCCGATCGTGCCCGTCCCCACCGGGTGCCAGTCGCGCAGCAGCGTCGCGTACGCCTCGGCCGCGCGCTCCACCAGGAAGGTGGTCAGCGGTCCCGGCGCGGTGTGGCGGCGGGTGGGCTCCAGCGGGAACGAGGCGATCAGCAGCGCGGGCAGCCCGAGCGGCTCGTCGGTCGGCGTCGGCGCGTGCACGACCGGCGCCGTCGCGGGCCGCACCGGCGCACCCTCGGCGTCCACCGGCACCGCCCAGGTCACCGACCACACCGGGCGCAGCCGCTCCTCCACCGGGCGGTCGGCGAGCAGTTCCGGGTCCAGCTGCCCGCTCGCGCGCTCGGTGCGCCAGCGGGTCGTACGGCGCTCCTTGTCGCCGTGGTCCTCGATGACCGCGTACGGGCCCTCCTCGGAGCGCCGCAGCGTCCGCGTCCCCTCGGCCGTCTCGACCACGACCTCGGCCAGCCCCGGCAGGGTCAGCAGCAGCGCGTCGTCGACCGCCGCGAGCAGCCGCTCCGCCACGTCCAGCGCGGCGCCGTCGCGCAGCGGCAGCACCACGACCGTGTCGTACCCCTCCGGAGCGGTGCCCTCCGCGGGCAGCGGCAGCCGCAGCAGCGGTACGTGACCGTCGCGGCGGCGCAGCTCGTCGGCGAGACCGGGGCTGCGCAGCGCCGCCTTGTGGGCCAGTTCGCGGGCCTCCGCCAGCGACCAGCGCACCCCGCCCGAACGGCCCACCACCGCGGGCTCGTCGCTCACCGCGAGCACCGCCGCGAAGCCCACGCCGAACCGGCCCACGGCCCGCCCGGGGTCCTCGTCCCGCTTGGCCGACGCGCGCAGCGTGGACAGCGACTCGGCCCCGGCGGCGTCCAGCGGGGCGCCGGTGTTGGCGGCGACCAGCACGGCCGGTTCGCCGTCGGTCGCCGGGCGCAGCGTCAGCCGCAGCCGCCCGGGTACGCCGAGGCGGGCGGCGGCATCCGCCGCGTTCTGCGCCAGCTCCACGACCAGCCTGTCGCGGTGGCCGCCGAGCGCGAGGTCCTCCTCCGCGTTGGCGTCCTCGCGGAAGCGGGCGGGCGACGCGGCCCAGGCGTCCAGCACGCCGCGCCGCAGCCGCGCGGTCCCGAAGGGATCCGCGTCCTCGGTCGCGCCTCGCACCATCGCCGTGCTGCTCACGTATCGCCTCCGGGTCCTGTGGGTGTGCCGCCACATTCCACATTGCTAGACCGCGAACGTACCCCTATCCGAGGCGCGCACGCGCCCCGCCCTCCCCCGCGGGCCCGGTCCGCTAGCCCGGTCCGCTAGCCCGGTCCGCTAGCCCGGTCCGCGGCGGGTGCGGGCCCGCTCCGCGGCGGGCGCGCGTCCCGGGTGCGCGGAGGGTCAGCCGGTACGCCGGTACGCCGGTACGCCGGTGCGGCGGGCACGGCCGGTACGGCCGGGCCGCGACGCGGCGGACGCGAGCGGCCCGGCGGACGCGGCCCCGGACGCGCGACGGGTGCGCGGCCCGGGCCGCAGGACGGGTGCTCTGCGGGCAGGCGGTACGCCGGTGCGGCGGGCACGGCCGGTACGGCCGGGGCGCGGCGCGGCGGACGCCAACGGCACGGCGGGGGCGCTCCTCCCCGGGCCCGCGGCGGGGCGGCTCGCGGGCCGGTCGGCGCGGACGGGCGCACGGTGCGGCCCGCCCCACGCCGGGGGCGGGCGGGCGGGCGCGGCCCCGGGCCCCCTGTGGGTGCGCGGCCCGGGCCGCGGGGCCGGTGCTCTGCGGGCAGGCGGTACGCCGATGCGGCGGGCACGGCCGGGTACGGGGGCTCGGCGCAGCGGGCACGAATGGGGCGACGGCCCCGGGCCCGGCACGGAGCGCGTCCCGGGCGCGCTGCGGGGCAGGCGGTACGCCCGTGGGACGGACGCCAACGGCATGGCGGGGGCGCTCCTCCCCGGGCCCGCGGCGGGGCGGCTCGCGGGCCGGTCGGCGCGGACGGGCGCACGGTGCGGCCCGCCCCACGCCGGGGGCGGGCNCGCGCCCCGGGGGCTCAGGAGTGGCCCAGTTCCTCCGCCGGGGCGTCCGGCTCCACCGAGCCGCCGGTGCGGTCCGGGTGCAGGGGCATCGGCTCGACGAGCGTCTCGTCGATCACCGGCTCGGCCGGGCGCGGGGGCTTGGGCATGACGGCCGCCTCGGAGTGGGCGCCGCAGCCGTACGCCAGGGAGACCACCCGGCCGTCCGCCGGGCTGAACTCATTGGCGCACACGCCGAACGCCTGCTTCAGCGAGCCCGCGAGGGGCATCAGGAAGCCGCAGGTCACGCAGGTACCGGGGGCCGCCTGCGCCATCGAGGTCTTGGCTCCGTACGCCTCGTCCCAGCGGTCGGCGGCGACGTGCAGCCCGTAGCGGGAGAGCACCCGGGCGCGGCGCATGCCCAGCTCCTCGGCGAGGGCCGCGATGGTGCCGGGCGCGGCCGGTTGGGCGGACGGCGGGCCGGCCGTCACGTCGGCCTCCTCCACCGCCGCGAGCTGTTCCATCTCCTCGGAGACGACGGAGTTGGGCGGCGGGGCGTCCTCGCCCGAGAAGCCGGGCTCCAGGCGCAGGTCCTCGGCGTCGGTGGGGAGCAGATCGCCCGGTCCCATGTCGCCGGGGCGCAGCCGCTCGCTCCATGGCACCCACTCGGGGGCGAGCAGTGCGTCGGGGCCGGGGAGCAGCACCGTCTCGGCCAGGGTGACGATCTTCGCGCGGGAGGCGCGGGTGACGGTGACCGCCCAGCGCCAGCCGCGATAGCCCGGCTCGGCGCTCTCGAAGAAATGCGTGACGACGCGGTCGCCCTCGGCGATCGCCCCCACGTGCTCGCCGACCGTCCCCGGACGGGCCGCTTCCGCCGCCGCCTCGCGGGCGAGTTCGACCGCCTCGGCGCACAGGCGGTCGGGGGTACGGCTCCGCATCGCAGCACTCACAGGATCGATTCTCTCTTCCACGCCGTCTCAGCCGTCGTTTGACGAGTGCACCAGCCGCACGGACGGACGGCGGGACTGCGGACGGAGCGGACCGTGGGACCGCGTCGACGTCCGCACCCGATCCGGCCTCGGGCGCACCTTGTACGTCCCATTCTGCGGGATGGCGACTCGGCGCATGGCCAGGAACGACCGTGGATGGCGCGTAACGCACGCTACCTTGTCCGGCCGCGCCGCCCCCACCCCCGTCTCGGGTCCGGCGTTCGTGGGCACACCCGCCGGATGGTCGTTTTCGCTGGCCAGAAGGGGGTTGTGCGGGTGAGAGAACAAGACGTCATGACCGGAAAGCCGTCGTAGGTCTCACGTTGCGGGCAGCTTGGCGGCACCATGGTCGGGTGGCAGGCATGCGGTTCCACGAGGACGGCCCGGTCAGACGATCGGGCCGCCTGCTCGGCCGCGCACTGCATGTGCCGTTCACCGCGACCGGCCGCGGCATCCGTCGGGCCACCCACGCCCACGGGGCGGGCGAGTCCGGGCTCGGCAAGCTGATCGAGCTGCACGCGGTCAACTCGGCCGGTGACATGCTGATCACGGTCGCGCTCGCCTCGACGGTCTTCTTCTCGGTGCCGACGGACGAGGCGCGCGGCCGGGTCGCCCTCTACCTGGCGATCACCCTGGCCCCGTTCGCCGTTCTCGCGCCCGTGGTCGGCCCGCTGCTGGACCGGGTCCCGCACGGCCGCCGCGCGGCGATGGCGGGCGCGATGCTGACCCGCGCGCTGCTCGCACTGACCATGGCGGGCGCGGTGGCGGGCGGCGGCCTCGAACTGTATCCGGCGGCGCTGGGCGTGCTGGTGGCGTCCAAGGCGTACGGGGTCGTCAGATCGGCCGTCGTACCGCGGCTGCTGCCGCCCCGCTTCTCGCTGGTCAAGGCCAACTCCCGGGTGACCCTGGCCGGGCTGCTGGCGACCGGGGCGGCGGCCCCGCTGGGCGCCGGGCTGCACCAGCTGGGGCCGGGCTGGCCGCTGTACGGGGCGTTCGTGGTCTTCACGGCCGGGGCGTTCCTGTCCTTCACGCTGCCGCACAAGGTGGATTCGGCGAAGGGCGAGGCCAAGGCGCGGCTGACGTCGGGCGAGCACCACTTCGGGCACCGCACGGCCGGGCACCGGCCCCCCGGGCACCGGTCCCCCGGGCACCGCGCGCCCTGGCACCGCGCGGCGGGGCCGAACACCGTGCCCGCGGCGGCGCCCGAGGTGGTGACGGTCGCCGACCCCAAGCCGACCCCGACCTCTCCCGCCGCCCCGAACCCGGGCCCGGGCGACGGGCGGTTCGGCCGCCGGTTCGCCGGCGGGTGGGGCGGGGGATCGGGCGGGCGCGGCGGCCGGAAGCCCGGGCTGCGGACGGTCGGCCCGTCCGTCCTGCACGCGCTCCAGGCCTGCGCCTCGCTCAAGTCGCTGTCCGGCTTCCTGACCCTCTACCTGGCCTTCCTGCTCCGCGAGCATCCGGTGGGCGGGCTGTCCCCCGAGCTCTCGCTCGGCCTGGTCGTGGTCGCGGCGGGCGGCGGCAACGCGCTGGGCACGGCGATCGGCGCCTGGCTGCGGGCGCGCGGCCCGGAACGGATCATCGCGGTGGTGCTGACCTCGGCCCTCGGCGTGATCATCTTCTCGGCGGTGCTGTACGGCGCGGTGACGGTCACCGCGGTGGCCGCCACCGCGGGCATCTCGATGGCGCTGGGCAAGCTGTCGCTGGACGCGCTGATCCAGCGGGACGTGCCGGAGGAGGTCCGTACGTCGGCGTTCTCCCGCTCCGAGACCACGCTCCAGATCGCGTGGGTGGTCGGCGGCGCGGTGGGCATCTCGCTGCCCCTGAGCGGGGTGGTGGGCATGGCGGCCGCGGCGACGATGATCGGGCTGGGCGTGGCCCTGAGCGTCCGGGGGTTGCTGTCCGCGGCCCGGCACACCACGGCCCGTCCGCGGGTGGCGTGACGTCTAGGGGGTGTTGTCGGTCAGGCCGGATCAGCGAGCGGCGTCAGGGGGCACCACCCAGCGGTAGCTGGGAGAGGCTCGCAACCCGCGTGAGGAGAGCGCAGGGGCACCGCCCAGCGGTAGCTGGGGGAGCGACGAGCGCGGGGCCGCGAGGGGCTGCCCGCCGCGGCAGCGGCTGATGTCACAGCGGCGTCGGGAGCCCGGCATGATCGGCACGACACCCCCTGGGGCGTCGTCGATCCGCCACCCCGGCGCCGGGCGGCGGGGAGCGCCCGATAGCCTGCCCGCATGACCGCTGCGCTGTTTTCCAGGGGCAAGGGCCGCAGGGCCACCACCGCCGCCTGCGCCGTTGCCCTCGGGCTCATCGCCCTCTCCGCCTGCGACAAGCCGACTCCTCTCGCGACGGTGACGGTCGGTTCGAGCACCGTGACGGCGGAGGCGAGCAAGGGCTGCTTCGGCGACGGGAAGAACCTCGGCTCGGGCACCTTCAAGAAGTGCCTGTCCGCCAAGCCCGCCGACACCATCAAGGTCGGCGCCGGGGACAAGGTGCGGATCGGGGTGGACCCGGAGATCGCCGAATCCAACTGGGGCCTGATCGCCAACAACCCGGTCATGGCCGAGCCCAGCAAGGAGACGTACCGCAGCTTCGACAGCGACACGCTCTTCGCGCAGCAGAACCCGCAGACCGGACAGACCACCATGTCCAAGAGCGTCACCGTCACCGTCGCCCAGCTCGGCGACGGCACCCAGGGCGTGAAGGGCATCTGGCGCTTCAAGCTGGAACGGGACAGCTGACCTCACGTCGCCCCGTGCACTCGGTCCGCGGCACGACAGCCGGGAGGCGCTGATGCGCGTACTGATCGTCACCGCCGTGCCCGCGGAACGGGACGCCGTCCTCCGCGGATGCGGCACGGCCGACGCCGACGCCGCCGAAGTCGCCGTGCCCGGCGGGGTGCTGCACCGGCTGCGGGCGGGCGGTCCCGACGGGCCGCCGCTCACCGTCGACGTGCTGGCCGCCGGGGTCGGACCGGCCGCCGCGGCGGCCGGGACCGCCACCGCGCTGACCGTCGCCGCCGTCCGGGGCGCCCCGTACGACCTCGCCGTCTCGGCCGGTATCGGCGGCGGCTTCGCGCCGCACGGCCCGCTGGGCTCCGTCGTGGTCGCCGACGCCGTCGTCGCCGCCGACCTGGGGGCCGAGACGCCCGACGGCTTCGCCGCCGTCACCGACCTCGGCTTCGGCACCGTCGCCCACCGGCCGCCGCCCGCCCTCGTCGCCGTCGTCGCCACGGCGATCGAGGCCGTACGCGGCACCGTGCTCACCGTGTCGACCGTGACCGGCAGCGCCGAGCGGGCCGCCGCGCTGCTGCGGCGCCATCCGGACGCCGTCGCCGAGGCGATGGAGGGCTTCGGGGTGGCCGAGGCGGCCGCCGCCCAGTCCGTGCCCGTCCTGGAGGTGCGGGCCGTCTCCAACGCGGTCGGCCCGCGCGACCGGGCGGCCTGGCGCATCGGCGAGGCACTCGACGCCCTGGCGGAGGCGTTCACCCGGGCCGCACCCGCCCTCGCGACCGCCGCCCCGGATCTGGCCCCGGCCCCAGACCCGGCGGCCCCGGATCCGGCTGCCCCGGAACCGGCCCTGGACCTGGAAGGAAGCCAGCCGTGACCGCACAGCCACTCACGATCGCCTACTCGCCCTGCCCGAACGACACATTCGTCTTCGACGCCTGGGCGCACGGCCGGATCCCGGGCGCGCCCGCGCTGGACGTCACGTTCGCCGACATCGACATCACCAACGGGATGGCCGAGCGCGGCGAGTCCGACGTGCTGAAGGTGTCGTACGCGGTGCTGCCCTGGGTGCTGGACGACTACGCGCTGCTGCCGTGCGGCGGGGCGCTCGGGCGCGGCTGCGGCCCGCTGGTGCTCACCAGGGAACCGGGCGCGGCGAAGGACCTCGCGGGCAAGACGGTCGCCGTGCCGAGCGAGCGGTCGACCGCGTACCTGCTCTTCCGGCTGTGGGCCGCCGCCGAGGTGCCGGGCGGGGTCGGGGAGATCCGGGTGCTGCCGTTCCACGAGATCATGCCCGCGGTACGGGACGGTCTGGCCGACGCCGGACTCGTCATCCACGAGGCCCGGTTCACCTATCAGAATTACGGCCTGCACTGCCTCGCCGACATGGGCGAGCACTGGGAGCTGACCACCGGGCTGCCCATCCCGCTCGGCGCGATCATCGCCAAGCGCTCGCTGGGCGCGGAGCGGCTGCGCGAACTGGCCGACGCCATCCGTACGTCGGTCCGGATGGCCTGGGACGACCCGGCGGCGTCGCGTCCGTACGTCCTGGAGCACGCCCAGGAGATGGACCCGCGCGTCGCGGACCAGCACATCGGGCTGTACGTGAACGAGTTCACCGCGGACCTGGGCGAGGACGGCTACGCGGCGGTGCGCGGACTGCTCACACGCGCGGCGGCCGAGGGGCTCGTACCGCCCCTCGGCCCGGACGCACTGGAATTCGCCTAATTCCGTTCGCTTTTACGTTCGCTTATCGACTATCGGCGCGGTTTCCGCATCACACGTCGAGCTGGTCGGCCACCGCCCGCAGCATCCCCGCGATCTTGTGGCCGTGCGCCTTGTCGGGATAACGGCCGCGCTCCAACTGCTGTGTCACGTTCTCCAGCAGCGTGGTCAAATCCTGGACGATCGACGCCAGCTCGTCCGGCTTGCGCCGCTGTGCGGCCGCGACGGACGGTGCCGGATCGAGAAGCGTCACCGAAAGCGCCTGGTCACCGCGGTTTCCCGCGACGACACCGAATTCAACGCGCTGCCCCGGCTTCAGCGCGTCCACGCCTTCCGGGAGCACCGACGAATGCACGAAGACGTCACCGCCGTCATCGCGGGAGAGAAAGCCAAAACCCTTCTCACTGTTGAACCACTTGACCTTGCCGGTAGGCACGTCTGTCCTCGTCCTCGTCGCTCGTCGGAAAACACGGAAAAACAGCTCTGGATAGCACTACAGCGGGTCGTAAGACCCGCCACCACCAAGGCTAATGGTCCCGAGCCTGGTGACAAGACGTACCCGGGTGGTTCCGGGTGGTTGGTATGCGCGCTCTGGCACGGATCTACCCTGGAGCGGTGAGCAACGAAACCCCGCACAGCGGAACCAGTGATGAGGCTCCCGGTGACCGGCTCGTCCGCATCGGCGTGATCGTCTTCGCCGTCGGCGCGGTCGCCACCCTCGCGACCGTCGCGCCCCTGTTCCTGGGCGCCGATCCGCTGCCGTCGGTGGCGTACTTCGTCTGCATGCTGATGGGCGTCGGCTTCGCGCTCGCGGCCGCCGGGATGCTGCGGTCGATCGCGGCGCAGCGGCGCGAGGCCGCCCGCGTCGCGCACCACAAGCCGTAGTCGCGCACCACAAGCCGTCATCGCGCGCGGGCCTCGTCACGCGCCCCGGCCGTAAGAGACCCCCGCAGCGGGTCACACCGCGGTGTGGCCCTCCAGCCACGCCGGGAACGCGGTCAGGTCGTCGAGCACGACGTCCGCCCCCGCCTCGCGCAGTTCCTCCGCGGCGCACGGCCCGGTGGCGACCGCCACCGACAGCGCCTCCGCCGTCCGCGCGCCCCGTACGTCACCGGTGTGGTCCCCGACGTACACCGACGCCCCGTACTCGCGCAGCGCCTCCGCCTTGGCCTCCGCCCACAGCCAGCCGATGACCGCGTCCGCCTCGATGCCCAGGTGGCTCAGGTGCAGCTCGGCGTTCGGCTCGTGCTTCGCCGTGACGACGATGGCGCGCCCGCCGGCCCGCTGCACCGCCGCTATCGCCTCCCGGGCGCCGCGCATGGCGAGGGTCGGGGGAATCGCGAACTCCGGGTACAGCGACCGGTACAGGTCGCCCATCTCCTGGATCCGCTCGTCCGGGAACCAGTGCGCCAGCTCCTGTTCCAGCGGCGGTCCGAGCCGGGTGATGGCGAGCTCGGCGTCGATCGGGGTTCCGGTCCGGGCGGCCAGCTCCTCGTAGGCGGCCTTGATGCCGGGGCGCGAGTCGATGAGGGTCATGTCGAGGTCGAAGCCGACGGTCAGGGGGGAAGCGCTCGGTACAGCCATGCCCGTCATTGTGCCTGGCCCTTGCATACACTAAGCGTCGCCTTACCTGCGCCGATCTCACGCGCGAGAACCGAACGAGCGAACGGAAGCGATGTCTGCCGACCGGGCCAGCAGCCGAAGTCCCAGAGCCGCACTGGTCCGGCGCCGCGTCGGCTGGACGGCCGCGGCCGTCGTCGCCCTCCTCTTCGCGGTGCTGCTCAGCCTCGCCCTCGGCAGCCGCCAGATCGCGCCGAGCCAGGTCGTGGACGCGCTGCTGCACGGCGGTACGAGCGACGCCGCCGACATCGTGCGGTCGCTGCGGCTGCCGCGTACGGTCGTCGGCCTGATGGTCGGCGCGGCGCTCGCCCTGGCGGGCACCGTGATGCAGGGCGTCACCCGCAACCCGATCGCCGACCCCGGTGTGCTCGGCGTCAGCCAGGGCGCGTCAGTGGGGGTCGTGCTCGCGATCGCCTTCGCCGGGGTGCACACGCTCACCGGGTACGTGTGGTTCGCCTTCGCGGGCGCGGGCCTCGCCGCGGTCGCCGTCTTCGCCATCGCCTCCGGCGGGCGGGGCGGCGCGAGCCCGGTCAAGCTCGCGCTCGCCGGGGCCGCCGTCAACGCCCTGCTGGTGTCCGTCACCTCGGGCGTGCTGACGACGAAGGCCGCCGCGCTGGACGAGTTCCGGTTCTGGCAGATCGGCTCCCTCGCGGGGCGCGACGCCGAGATCGCCGGCCAGATCTGGCCGTTCCTGCTGGTGGGCACGGTGCTCGTGGCAGCGGCCGCCCGCGGCCTGGACGCGCTGGCGCTCGGCGAGGACGTCGCGAAGGGGCTCGGCCAGAACATCGCGGTCGTCCGCGTCCTCGCGGGCCTCGGCGCCACGGTCCTCACCGGCGTCGGCGTCGCCGCCGCGGGCCCGATCGCCTTCGTCGGCCTCGCGGTCCCGCACCTCGCGCGGGCGGTGGTGGGCACGGACCACCGCTGGGTCCTGCCGATGGCCGCCCTGATCGGCCCGGTGATGCTGCTGGTATCGGACGTGGTGGGCCGCCTCGTCTTCCCGCCGAGCGAGGTCCCGGCGGGAGTGATGACGGCCCTGATCGGCGTCCCGTTCCTGGTCACGCTGGTACGGCGCAGGACGGTGACGGCATGAGCGCGGCTGAGAACACCAGCGGCGGCGCGGACGGCACGCGCGGCACCGGGAGCACCGGCAGCGCTGCCGACGGTACGCCCACCACCGGCAGCGCTGCCGGTGGTACGCCCCCCAGGGCCGACGCTCGCCCCACCGGCAGCACCGCCGTACGGGGGCGGACTGCCGTGCCGGAGCAGGCCGCCCCGCCGGGGCAGACTTCCGTACAGGGGCGAACCGGCCCGCCGCGGCAGGGCGCCGTGCCCGTACCGCGGCAGAGCGCCCGGCCCCCCGGCTACGGCCTCCTCCGCACCGGCCGCCGCGCCTCGTTCCTGCTGCACCGCCGCGCGGCCGTCGTCGCCCTCGCGCTGACCGCCGCCACGGCGGCCGTGTGCGTCGCGTACCTCTGCCTCGGCGAGAGCCCCATCGCCCCCGCCGACGCCGTGAAGGCCGTCCTGCACACCCAGTACGGCATCGGGCAGCCCACCCCGAACGACCTCGTCGTCGGCACCCTCCGCCTGCCCCGCATGACCCTCGGCCTGCTGGTCGGCGCCGCCTTCGGCATCGCGGGCGCGCTCATCCAGACCGTGGCCCGCAACCCGCTCGCCAGCCCCGACATCATCGGTGTCACCCAGGGCGCGAGCGCGGTCACGGTCGGGGCGATGACGTACGGCGTGACGGCCTTCGCCGTGCTGCCGTACGTCTCCGTCGCGGGCGGCCTGGGCGCCGCCGCCCTCGTCTACGTCTTCGCCTGGCGCGGCGGGCTCCAGGCCACCCGCTTCGTCCTCATCGGTATCGGGGTCGCCGTCGCGCTCCGCTCCATCACCCAGCTCTTCCTCACCAAGGGCGACTACCTCGTCGCCCAGCAGGCCAAGGTGTGGATGACCGGTTCCCTCAACGGGCGCGGCTGGGACGAGGCCGTCCCGCTCGGCTGGGCGCTGCTGTTCCTGCTGCCCGCCGTGCTGTGGGCGGCGCGGGCGCAGCGGACCGTCTCGATGGACGACGACACGGCGACCGCGCTGGGCGTACGGCTCGGGCGGGTACGGCTCGGGCTCGCCACCCTCGGCATCGTCCTCGCCGCGATGGCGACGGGCGCGGCGGGTCCGGTCGACTTCGTGGCGCTGCTCGCCCCGCAGATCGCCCGCCGCATGACCCGGACCGCGCAGATCCCGCTCCTCTGCTCGGCGCTGACCGGCGCGTTCATCGTCGTCGCCGCCGATCTGCTGGCGCGCAAGGCGTTCGCGCCGACCGAACTGCCGGTGGGGGTGCTGACCGCCGCGGTCGGCGCCCCGTATCTGATCTACCTGCTGCTGACGTCCGGGGGACGCGGCCGCAGCAGCCGCAACGGAGGCACCACGGCATGACCGCATCCGCAACGGGGCGGCTCGCCGCCCGCGACCTGACCCTCGCCTACGAGGACCGGACCGTCGTGGACGGCCTCGACCTGGCGGTACCCGACGGCGAGGTCACGGTCATCGTCGGCCCCAACGCCTGCGGCAAGTCCACCCTGCTGCGCGCCCTCGGCCGCCTCCTCAAACCGCGCGGCGGCGCCGTCCTCCTCGACGGCACGGACCTCGCCCGCATCCCCACCAAGAAGATCGCCCAGTCGGTCGGGCTCCTCCCGCAGACCCCGGTCGCGCCCGACGCGATCACCGTCGCCGACCTCGTCTCCCGCGGCCGCCAGCCGCATCAGCACTGGTGGCAGCAGTGGTCCGACGAGGACGAGCGCGCGGTCGGCGACGCGATGGAGCGTACGGACGTGACGGCGCTCGCCGACCGGCTGGTGGACGAGCTGTCCGGCGGCCAGCGGCAGCGCGTCTGGATCGCGATGGCCCTCGCGCAGGAGACCGGCCTCCTGCTGCTGGACGAGCCGACGACCTACCTGGACATCTCCCATCAGGTGGAGGTGCTGGACCTGGTCCGCCAGCTCAACCACGAGCGCGGCCGCACGGTGGTGGCCGTCCTGCACGACCTCAACCAGGCGGCGCGGTACGCGGACCACCTGATCGCGATGAAGGCGGGGCGCGTCGTCGCGCGCGGGCGCCCGTCGGAAGTGGTGACGGCGGAGCTGGTGCGGGAGGTGTTCGGGCTGGAGGCGGTCGTCGTACCGGACCCGGTGACGGGCAGCCCCCTCGTCGTCCCGGGCGCGCCGTGGCGGGCGGAGCCGGAGCGTACGGGGGGCGAGGGGGCGGTGGAGGCGGAACGCGGCTAGAAGGCTGCTGAAAATCTTGTCGAGGGGCTGTCCGGCTGCGGGCCGGGCGGCCCTTTTCGCTATGCGGTGGCCGGGGTGAGGTGCCAGGTGTTG
>NZ_JAIWIH010000075.1:0-15785 GCF_052851135.1 Streptomyces sp. BRA346
CGGGATCTGGACTTCGAGCAGGTCGTGCGGGAGGCCACGGGTGGCCGCGGTGTGGATGTCGTGCTGAACAGCCTGGCCGGGCCCTTCGTGGACGCCTCCTTGCGGTTGCTGGCCGAGGGTGGCCGGTTGCTGGAGATGGGCAAGACCGACATCCGTGATCCGGAGCGGGTCGCGGCCGACTGTCCCGGGGTGCGGTACGAGGCGTACGACCTGATCACGGGTGCCGGGCCGGACCGTATCGGCCGGATGCTGCGCGAGCTGAGTGAGCTGTTCGCGTCGGGGGGTCTGGTGGCGCCTCCGGTGCGGGCGTGGCCGTTGTCGCGGGCGCGGGAGGCGTTGCGGTATCTGAGCCAGGCCAAGCACACCGGCAAGCTGGTGCTCGATGTTCCGGCGCCCGTGGATCCTGAGGGCACGGTGTTGATCACGGGGGGTACGGGCACCCTGGGCGGGCAGGTGGCCGAACACCTCGTCCGCACCTGGGGCATCCGGCATCTGGTGTTGGCCAGCCGTAGCGGTCCCGATGCCCCCGGGGCGAAGGAACTAGCGCTCGCGCTGGGTGAGTTGGGCGCGGAGGTGCGAATCGCCTCGGCCGATGTGGCGGACGCGACCGCCGTGGCCGAGCTCGTCGCGGGCATCGATCCGGCACGTCCGCTGACCGGCGTCATTCATGCCGCAGGCGCCCTGAACGACGCGATGCTTCCCGCGCAGTCCCCGGAGCGGCTGGCGCGGGTCTGGGGAGCCAAGGCCACCGCCGCGGCCAATCTGCACGCGGCGACGGCACATCTGCGACTCGGCACGTTCGTCATGTTCTCCTCCTTCGCCTCCCATCTGGGCACGCCCAGCCAGGCCAACTACGCCGCGGCCAACGCCTTCTGCGACGCCCTCGCGTCCCACCGCCAGGCCGCCGGTCGGCCAGGACTGTCGGTGGCCTGGGGGCTGTGGGCGGCCACCAGCGGCCTCACCGCCCGGCTGGACACCGCCAACCTGGCCAGGATCGGCCGCTTGGGGATCACGGCCAACACCACCGAAGAGGGGCTGGCCCTGCTGGACGCGGCGTACCGCCACGGCCACCCCCATCTGCTGGCGCTCAAGCTGGACGCCCGGGCCCTGGCCGCCCAGGACGCCGCCACCCTGCCCACGCCGCTCCGGGCGCTCGCGGCCACCGGCGGCAGCGGCCGTGGAAGGCCGACCGCGGCGGCCGGTGGCCGGCCGAGCGACTGGGCCGCCCGGCTCCGCGGGCTGCCGACTCCCGAGCAGCACCGGCTGCTGCTCAACCTGGTGCGCGGCCACGCCGCCACCGTGCTGGGCCACGCCGACCCCACCACCGTGCACCCGGACGCGTCGTTCAAGGACCTCGGCTTCGATTCGCTGACCGGGGTCGAACTGCGCAACCGGCTGGCCTCGGCCACCGGTCTGCGGCTGCCCGCGGCGCTCGTCTTCGACCATCCCGAAGCGGCCGCGCTCGCCGAACACCTGCGCAGCCAACTCGCCCCGGACGATGCCGGGGCCCCGGGCCGGGACGTTCTCCACCCGGTCTTCAACGAGCTGGTCAGGCTGGAGAACACCCTGTCCGCCGTGGCCGTCGAGGAGCTGGATTCCGGGGCGGTCACCACCCGGCTGGAGACGTTGCTTTCGCGATGGAAGGCGATGTGTCCCTCGGGAGACGACGACGGTGGCGCCGTGGAACGGCTCCAGGTCGCGACCGCCGATCAGGTGCTGGATTTCATCGACAACGAGCTTGGCCTGTCATGACCGACGTGGCGCGCCCTTTCGCGGAAGGCCGGGTGACCCTCTGTGCCGCATGCTGACGAAGAGAAGCTGGTCGACTATCTGAGGCGAGTGGCGGGCGACCTCCACGAGACACGCCAGCGGCTCCGCGCCATGGAGGACCGCTCCCAGGAGCCGGTCGCCGTGGTGAGCATGGCCTGCCGGTACCCGGGGGGTGTGCGTACGCCCGAGGACCTGTGGCGGCTCGTCGCCTCGGGCGAACACGCGATGGGGGAGTTCCCCACGGACCGCGGCTGGGACCTGGAGAGCCTGTTCCACCCGGACCCGGACCACCCCGGCACCAGTCACGCCCGCGAGGGCGGCTTCCTCTACGACGCCGACCGGTTCGACCCCGAGTTCTTCGGCATCAGCCCGCGCGAGGCCGTGGCAGTCGACCCCCAGCAGCGGCTACTGCTGGAAGTGGCCTGGGAACTGCTGGAGTGCGCCGGAATCGACCCCGTGTCGCTCAAGGGCAGCTCGACGGGCGTGTACGCCGGGACCGCCCTCCCCGGTTTCGGCACGCCGCACATCGACCGGAGCGCCGAGGGCTATCTGGTGACGGGCAACGCCCCCAGTGTGCTGTCGGGCCGGGTGGCGTACACGCTCGGACTCGAAGGCCCCGCGGTGACGGTGGACACGGCGTGTTCGTCGTCGCTGGTGGCCATGCATCTGGCCTGTCAGGCGCTGCGGCAGGGCGAATGCGGTCTGGCGCTGGCCGGTGGTGTGACGGTGATGGCGATCCCGAACGTGTTCACCGAGTTCTCCCGGCAGCGGGGGCTCGCGCCCGACGGCCGGTGCAAGGCTTTCTCCGCGGACGCCGACGGCACCGCCTTCGCCGAGGGCGTCGGCCTGGTGCTGCTGGAACGGCTGTCCGACGCCCGCCGCCACGGCCACCGGGTGCTGGCGGTCATCAGGGGCTCGGCCATCAACCAGGACGGCGCCTCGAACGGCCTGACCGCGCCCAACGGCCCCTCCCAACAGCGCGTCATCACCCAGGCGTTGGCGAACGCACGGCTGTCACCGGCCGAGGTCGACGTGGTCGAGGCACACGGCACCGGCACCCGGCTGGGCGACCCCATCGAGGCGCACGCGCTGCTGACCACCTACGGCCAGGACCGGCCCGGCGGGAAGCCACTGTGGCTGGGCTCGGTCAAGTCGAACATCGGCCACACCCAGGGCGCCGCGGGTGTGGCGGGCGTCATCAAGATGGTCATGGCGATGCGGAACGAGACGCTGCCGGCCACCCTGAACGTCAACCAGCCCACCCCGCACGTGAACTGGGACGCGGGCGCCGTGCGCCTGCTCACCGAACCCGTCGCCTGGCCACGCGGGGAACGCCCCCGCCGGGCCGCGGTGTCCTCGTTCGGCATCTCCGGAACCAACGCCCACCTCCTCCTCGAATCAGCACCGGCCTTCCCCGCATCCGCCCCGGACGACCCGCCCGCGCGCCCGGCCACCGAGAGCACCCAGCCCGGCGGCCGCGCGCTGCCCTGGGTGCTGTCCGCCCGTACCGGCCAGGCCCTGCGCGACCAGGCCGCGGCGCTGGCCGCCCATGCCGAGGCCCATCCACGGCTGCCCCTGGCCGATGTGGGCTGGTCGCTCGCCAGGACCCGCACCGTCTTCGAACACCGGGCCGTCACCCTCGGCGACGACCGCGACCAGCTGCTGACGGCCGTACGGGCGCTGGCCGAGGGCCGGACCCACCCCGGGCTGACCCGTGCCGGGGCGTCCCGGCCCGGCGCCACCGCGTTCATGTTCACCGGTCAGGGCAGCCAACGGCCCGGTATGGGCGCGGAGTTGTACCGGAACTTCGAGGTGTTCGCCACGGCCATCGACGCGGCGTGTGCCCACCTGGACCCGCTGCTGGGGTGCTCGCTGCGGGACATCCTCTTCGCCGCCGAGGACACCGACGAGGCCCGCTCCCTGCACCGCACCGGAGCGACCCAGGCGGCCCTCTTCGCCCTGGAGACCGCCCTCTTCCGGCTGGTGGAGTCCTTCGGGCTCACCCCCGAATATCTGACCGGACACTCCGTCGGCGAAATCGTCGCCGCACATGTGGCGGGTGTGCTGTCGCTGCCGGACGCCTGCACCCTCGTCGCCGCCCGGGGGCGCCTCATGCAGGCGCTCCCGGCTGGTGGCGCCATGGTCGCCGTCGAGGCCACCGAGGAACAGGTCCTTCCCCTGCTCAGCGAGCACGCGGACCGCCTCGCCCTGGCCGCTGTCAATGGCCCCACCGCCCTCGTGGTGTCCGGTGCCGAGGACGCGGTCGATGCGGTCATACGCACCCTCAAGGAGCGCGGCCACCGCACCAAGCGGCTGCGCGTGAGCCATGCCTTCCACTCGCCGCTCCTCCAGCCCATGCTGGACGACTTCCGCGAGGTCGCCCGCACCCTCACCTACCATGCGCCGCACATCCCGGTGATCTCCAACGTCACGGGTGAGGTGGCCGACCCCGAACAACTCCGCGACCCGGAGTACTGGGTACGCCACGTCCGCGAGCCCGTACGGTTCCACGACGGACTGCGGACCCTGCGCGCCGAGGGCGTGGTGCGCTACCTCGAACTCGGCCCGGACGCCGTCCTCACCACCATGGCCGAGGACGCCCTCGCCGCAGACGCTCCCGCCACCCACGTGACGACAGTCGAGGTGACGACAGCCGACGGGACCACAGCCGACGCGACGGCACCGGACACGGCGCCGGTGTTCGCCACCGCCCTGCGCCACGGCCGCGACGAGCCCCGCACCCTGCTGTCCGCCCTGGCCCGGATGCACATCGACGGCGGCACCGCCGACTTCTCCGCCGCGCTCCCGGACGGCGCGGGCCAGGTCGACCTGCCCACCTACCGCTTCCAGCGCGAGCGCTACTGGCGGCCGGTCCCGAACGGCACCGCCGACGTGCGCGCCGCCGGGCTCGGCGCCACCGGCCACCCCCTCCTCCAGGCCGTCGTGGAAACGCCCGACGGCGAACTGCTGCTCACCGGGCGGCTGTCGCTGCACACCCACCCCTGGCTGGCGGACCACATCATCGCGGGAAGCGTCCCCCTGCCCGGGACGGCCCTTCTGGAGCTGGCCCTGCTCGCCGGCGCGCGGGCGGGCTGCGACGTGGTCGAGGACCTCACCCTGGAGACCCCGCTGCTCCTGCCCGCCTCCGGCGCGGTGCGCATCCAGGTGGCGGTCGCAGCCTCCGACGACGCGGGCCGCCGGGCGCTCACCCTCTCCTCCCGACCCGCGGACCAGGACGACGAGGCCCCGGGTACCACGGACACCTGGCGCCGCCACGCCGTCGGGCTCCTCGCGCCCCCGGCGGCGCCCGCCCCGGCGGCGCCCCCGGCGCCGTGGCCACCGGCCGACGCCGTGCCGGTCGACGTGGCCGACCTGTACCGTCGCCTCACCGAGCAGGGGTACGCGTACGGGCCCTCCTTCCGCGGACTGCACGCCGCATGGCGGCACGGCGAGGACATGCTGGCCGAGGTGCGCCTGGCCACCGAGCAGCGGGGCGACGCCGAGGGCTTCGGCCTGCACCCCGCCCTTCTCGACAGCGCGCTGCACCCGGTGGAGGAGCTGTTCAACGCCGACCGCACGCCGGACGGCCCTCCAAGCACCGTCCGACTGCCGTTCTCCTTCAGCGGGGTACGGCTGTTCGCCACCGGCGCCACCCGGCTACGGGTCCGCATCACCCCGACCGGCCCGGACACCGTCACGCTCACCCTGACCGACGACCACGGCACCGTGGCCGCCACCATCGAAACCCTCGGGCTGCGCGAGATCTCCGCCGACCGCTGGCGCTCCACGCACACCGACGACTCCCTGTACCGGCTCGACTGGCAGCCCCAGCCACTGCCCGCCGACCAACCGGCCACGGCCGGGAGCTGGGCCGTAATCGGCCCCGACCCCCTGGACCTGGGCGACGACGGCCCCGAACCCCTCTCCACCCACCCGGACCTTGCCGCGCTCCAGGCCGCCATCGGCGAAGGGCTGCCGGTCCCGAGCCTCGTCATCATGCCGTACCCCGGCCGCGACAGCGCGACGTCCGGCCCCGACGAGACCCCCGCACGGGTGCGCACGGCCGCCCATCAGGTGCTGGAGGCGCTGCGCACGTGGCTGGCCGACGAACGGTTCGGCACGGCACGGCTGGTGATCGCCACCCGTGGCGCGATCGCCGCCACCCCCGAGGACCCGCCCGCGGACCTGACCACCGCACCCCTGTGGGGCCTGGTCCGCGCCGCGCAGGCCGAACACCCCGAGCGGAGCCTGCTGCTGGACCTGGACGACGACCCGGCCTCCCGCCACGCCCTGCGCACCGCCCTCCCGGCCGCCGTGGCGGCCGGTGAAACCGAGCTGGCGGTACGGGCCGGGGCCGTACGCGTCCCCCGCCTGGTGCGGGTCCGCCCCGACCACGAGGCGCCGCTTCCCGCCCTCGACCCGGACGGAACCGTCCTGATCACCGGCGGCACCGGAGCACTCGGCCGACGGGTCGCCCGGCATCTGGCCACCGCACACGGCGCCCGGCATCTGCTGCTCGCCTCCCGGCGCGGCCCGGCCGCACACGACATCGACGCGTTCACCGCCGAACTGGCCGACCTGGGCACCGATGTGCGGGTCGCCGCCTGTGACGTCGCCGATCCGCACGCGGTGGCCGCCCTGCTGGCCACGATCCCCGCCGCACTTCCGCTGACGGCCGTCGTCCACGCCGCCGGGGTGCTGGACGACGGCGTGGTCACTTCGCTGACCCCCGAGCGGTTCGACACCGTACTCGGTCCGAAGCTCGACGCGGCGTGGCATCTGCACCGGCTGACCCGTGAGATGGCTCCGGCGGCGTTCGTGATGTTCTCCTCCGCCGCCTCCGTCATGGGCAATGGAGGGCAGGCCAACTACGCGGCCGCCAACATGTTCCTCAACGCCCTCGCCGAACACCGCCGCGCCGAGGGCCTGGTGACCCACACGCTGGCCTGGGGGCTGCTGGCCTCGGCCGGGGGCATGACGCACGACCTCGACGATGCCGACCTGGCCCGGATGGCGCGCTCCGGTGTCGCCCCCATCGCGGACGACCAGGTGCCCGTGCTGCTCGACACCGCACTGACCACCCCGCACCCCGTCCTCGTACCGGCCCGCTTCGATCTGACCGTGCTGCGTGCCCGGGCCGCCACCGGCCCGCTGCCGCCCGTACTGCGGGCCCTGGTGCCCCGCCCTGCCCGGCGGCCCGCGCAGGACACCGGGGCGGTGCCCTGGGCCGAGCGGCTGGCCGGTCTGCCCGTCACCGAACAGGACCGGGCCCTCGGCGAGCTGGTCCGCGCCCAAGTGGCCACCGTGCTCGCGCATCCGGCACCGGAAGCCATCGAACTGGGCCGGGCCTTCCAGGAACTCGGCTTCGACTCGCTCACCGCCCTCGACCTGCGCAACCGGCTCAACGCGGCCACCGGGACCCGGATCCCGGCCACCGTCATCTTCGACTATCCGACCCCCGACGCCCTGGTCGGCTTCCTGCGCGAGAAGCTGATCGGGACCCGCGACGCCACACCGCCCGCGCCCGTGGCCGCCACGGTGGCCACCGACGGCGATCCCATCGCCATCGTCGGCATGGCCTGCCGCTATCCGGGCGGTGTCGGGTCGCCCGAGGAACTGTGGCGGCTGGTGTCCGAGGGCGTGGACGCGATCGGCGAATTCCCGGCGGACCGTGGCTGGGACCTGGCGGGGCTCTTCGACCCGGACCCGGACCACCCCGGCACCAGCTACGCCCGCGAGGGCGGATTCCTCTACGACGCGGCGCGCTTCGATGCCGAGTTCTTCGGCATCAGCCCGCGCGAGGCGCTGGCCACCGACCCCCAGCAGCGACTGCTCCTGGAGACCGCCTGGCAGGCCTTCGAGAACGCGGGCATCGACCCGGTGACCCTGCGCGGCAGCCAGACCGCCGTGATCACCGGCGTCATGTACGACGACTACGGCAGCCGCTTCCTGGGCCGTACCCCCGAGGGCGTCGAGGGCCGCCTGATGACCGGCAGCACGCCGAGCATCGCCTCCGGGCGGGTCGCGTTCACCTTCGGCCTGGAGGGGCCCGCGGTGACGGTGGACACGGCGTGTTCGTCGTCGCTGGTGGCCATGCATCTGGCCGCCCAGGCGCTGCGCCAGGGCGAATGCGCCCTGGCCCTGGCGGGCGGCGTGACCGTGATGGCCACGCCGAACACCTTCGTCGAGTTCTCGCGGCAGCGCGGACTGGCCACCGACGGCCGCTGCAAGCCGTTCGCGGCGGCGGCCGACGGCACCGGCTGGGGCGAGGGCATCGGACTGCTCGTCCTGGAACGCCTGTCGGACGCCCGGCGCAACGGACACCACGTGCTCGCCCTGCTCCGCGGCTCGGCCGTCAACCAGGACGGTGCCTCCAACGGGCTGACCGCCCCCAACGGGCCCTCTCAGCAGCGGGTGATCCGGCAGGCGCTCGCCACCGCCCGCCTCGCTCCGGCCGACATCGACGCGGTGGAGGCCCACGGCACCGGAACCACGCTCGGCGACCCGATCGAGGCGCAGGCGCTGCTCGCCACCTATGGCCAGGAGCGGGCCGACGGGCGGCCGCTGTGGCTCGGCTCCATCAAGTCGAACATCGGCCACACCCAGGCCGCCGCCGGAGCCGCGGGCGTCATCAAGATGGTGATGGCGATGCGGCACGGACTGCTCCCCGCTTCCCTGCACCTCGACGCACCGAGCCCGCACGTGGAGTGGGAGGACGGCGTACGGCTTCTCACGGAGGCGGTCGAATGGCCGCACGAGGAGCGACCCCGCCGGGCCGCCGTGTCCTCCTTCGGCATCAGCGGCACCAACGCCCATGTGATCCTCGAACAGGCACCGGTCGACGCGCCGGAACCACCCGAGGCGCCGGAGCCCGCCGCCCACCGGGGCGTGGTGCCCTGGGTGCTGTCCGCACGGGGCGCGACGGCGCTGCGCGAGCAGGCCCGGGCACTGGCCGCCCACCTCGCCACCGCTCCCGGGGCCACGCCCGCCGAGGTCGGCTGGTCGCTGATCAGGGCCCGTACGCTCTTCGACCACCGGGCCGTGGTCGTCGGCGAGAGCCGTACGGAGCTGCTGGCCGCCGTGGAGGCGCTCGCGGCCGACGAAACCCACCCGGGCGTCGTGCAGTCCGGCACCGCCCCGGACCCCCGCGCGGCCGGTCCGGTGCTGGTGTTCCCGGGACAGGGGTCGCAGTGGCAGGGGATGGGGGCCGAACTGCTCGACGTCTCCCCGGTGTTCGCGGAGCGGGTGGCCGCCTGCGAACGGGCCCTGGCCCCCTACGTCGACTGGTCGCTCACCGATGTGCTGCGCGGCACCGAAGGCATCGCCGATCTGAGCCGGGTCGATGTGGTGCAGCCGGTGCTGTGGGCGGTCATGGTGTCCCTGGCCGCCGTATGGGCCGGTCACGGCGTGAAACCCGCCGCCGTCGTGGGCCACAGCCAGGGCGAGATCGCGGCCGCGTGCGTGGCCGGGGCGCTCTCGCTGGACGACGGCGCCCGCGTCGTGGCCCTGCGCAGCCGGGCCCTGCGGCGCCTCGCGGGCGGCGGGGCGATGGCCTCCCTCGGCGTGGGCCGGGAACGGGCCGACCAGCTGCTCGCCGACCTGGGCGAGCGCGCCGCCGAGGTGGTGGTGGCAGCCGTCAACGGACCGGTGTCGACGGTGGTGTCCGGACCGCCCGAGCAGGTGGCCGCGGCCGTGGCCGCCTGCCGAGACACCGGCGGGCGGGCCCGGAGGATCGAGGTGGACTACGCCTCCCACAGCCCCCAGGTCGACGAGATCACCGGCGAACTCACCCGGCTGCTGGACGGCGTTCGCCCCGTCCAGCAGCCCGCAACGGGCGTGGCCTTCTACTCCACCGTGACCGCGGGCCCCCACGACCCCGCCGGACTCGACACCGCGTACTGGGTGCGCAACCTGCGCGAACAGGTGCGGTTCGCCGACGCCGTACGAGCCGCCCTGGCCGACGGTCACCGCGTGTTCATCGAGGTCAGCACCCATCCCGTCCTGACCGTCGGCATGCAGGAAACCTTCGAGGAAGCGGGCGGCGAGGCCATCGCGGTGCCCACCCTGCGGCGCGACCACGGCGATCTGGCCCAGCTGGTGCGTTCGGTGGCGCAGGCGTTCACCGCCGGGGTCGAGACGGACTGGACCACCCTGTTCCCGGCCGACCCCGCGCCCCGTACCGTCCCGTTGCCGACGTACGCCTTCCAGCGCGACCGCTACTGGCTGGACGGAGTGGACGGACGCGGCGGCGACCCCGCCGACCTCGGACTGACCTCGGCGGACCACCCCCTGCTGGGGGCCGCGGTCGAACTCGCCGACGGCGGCACCCATCTGCTCACCGGCCGTATCGGAACCGGTGGCGGCCACGGCTGGCTGGCCGAACATGTGGTGGCCGGGGCGCCCCTGGTGCCGGGCGCCGCGCTGGTCGAATGGGCGCTCCGGGCCGCCGACGAGGCCGGGTGCGCGGTGGTGGACGAACTGACCCTGCAAACCCCGCTGATCCTTCCCGAATCCGGCGGGCTGCACGTCCAGGTGGCGGTGGGCGCGGCCGACGAGGACGGCCGCCGCGAAGTGCGCGTCCACTCCCGCCCGGACGCCGACCCCGATGGGACGTGGCTGTGCCACGCCGACGGCGTCCTCGCCCCGCCGCCCCACGACCGCGCCGCCCCCGAACCCTCCGGCACATGGCCCCCACCGGGCGCGGAGCCGGTGGACGCGGACGGCTTCTACGCGCGGGCCGCCGCCGACGGATACGCCTACGGGCCCGCCTTCCAGGGCGTACGCAAACTCTGGCGGGACGGCTCCGACGTGCTGGCCGAGGTGGCGCTGCCCGAAACCGCCGGTGAGTGCGGCGGCTTCGGCATCCACCCCGCGCTGCTGGACGCCGTACTCCACCCGGCCGCCCTGCTCACCGGGCAGCCGCCCGGACAGGACGACGAGGACCGGATGTGGCTGCCGTTCACCTGGAACGGAGTGTCCCTGTGGGCCGCCGGGGCGACCACGGTACGGGTGCGGTTGTCACCGGACGAGCAGAACGGGGACGGCGAGCGGGCGCTGCGGGTGACCGTGGCCGACGCCGTGGGCGACCCCGTCCTCACGGTCGACTCGCTGGTGCTGCGCCCCGCCCGTACGGACCAGCTGCGCACCCCGGGCCGCCGTGGCGCGGACGGGCTGTTCACGCTGGACTGGATCCCGCTGCCGGGAGCACCGGAGCGGGTGGCCGACGGCGGCGACTGGGTGGTGCTGGGCCCGGCGGAATGGGACACCGCGGGCGCTGTGCGCCACCCGGATCTGACGTCGCTGCTCGCGGGCGTCGACGGCGGCGAACCCATCCCCTCGGTGGTGCTGACCGGTGTCCCGCCCGCACCGGCTGCCACCCCGGCCCAGGGCATGGCCGCCGTCCAGCGCACGATGGTCCTGCTCCAGGCGTGGCTGGCCGAACCCCGGCTGGCCGACGCCCGGTTGGTGGTGGTGACGCGGGGCGCCGTCGTGGCGGGTGCACCCGACGCGGACGGCCCCGGAACCGATGCCGTGGACGCGGCCGGTGCGGCGGTGTGGGGGCTGCTGCGCAGCGCGCAGGCGGAGAACCCCGACCGGTTCCTCCTGCACGACCTCGACCCCCGTGGCCCGGCGGACGCACCGGGCACCGGTGTCTTGGATGGTGTGTTGTGCGCGATAGCGCTGGCCGAACCGCAGGTGGCGGTGCGCGCGGGCCGGGTGTGGGCGCCGCGCCTGATGCGCGCCGGTACCGCCGGAAGCGGTGGCCTGGTGGCGCCGGTGGCGCAACCGGCCTGGCGACTCGCGGTGAAAGGCGCCGCGACCATCGAGAACGTGACCCCGGTGCCCTGCCCCGAGGTGCTCGAACCACTGGGCCCCGGTGAGGTCCGTATCGCGGTCCACGCAGCAGGAGTCAACTTCCGCGACGCCCTGATCGCCGTCGGGATGTACCCGGGCGGCGGGGTGTTCCGCGGCAGCGAAGGCGCGGGCGTGGTCGTGGACATCGGTGCCGGGGTGACCGGACTCGCCGTGGGCGACCGCGTGATGGGCCTGTTCGAGGGTGCGTTCGGCCCGCTGGCGGTGGCGGACGCGCGGATGGTCGTGCCGATCCCGGACGGCTGGACGTTCCAGCAGGCCGCCGCCGTACCGGTGGTGTTCCTCACCGCCTGGTACGGACTGGTGGACCTGGCCGGGCTGCGGCCCGGGGAGTCCGTGCTCATCCACGCCGCGACCGGCGGCGTCGGCATGGCCGCCGTCCAGATCGCCCGCCACCTGGGCGCCGAGGTGTACGCCACGGCCAGCCCCGGCAAGCATGCGGTGCTGGAGGAGATGGGCATCGACCCGGCACACCGGGCCTCGTCACGCACCCTCGATTTCGAGACCGAGCTGCGGGACGCCACCGGCGGCCGCGGCGTGGACGTGGTGCTGAACAGCCTCGCGGGGCCCTTCGTCGATGCCTCGCTGCGGCTGCTGAACGAGGGCGGGCGGCTGTCGGAGATGGGCAAGACCGACATCCGCGACCCGGAGCACATCGCCGCCACCCACGGTGTGCGCTACCGGGCCTTCGACCTGGTGCCCGACGCCGGACCGGACCGCATCGGCGAAATGCTGCGCACGCTCGGGGAGCTCTTCGCCGCCGGGGTGCTGCGGCCCGCACCCGTACGGACCTGGCCGCTGAGCCGGGCGCGGGAGGCGCTGCGGCAGCTCAGCCAGGCCCGCCACACCGGCAAGCTGGTGCTGGACGTACCCGCCGCCGTGAACCCGGACGGCACGGTGCTCATCACGGGCGGCACCGGCACGCTGGGCGGGGTCGTCGCCGAACACCTCGTACGCACCTGGCAGATCCGCCACCTGGTTTTGGCAAGCAGGCGGGGCCCGGACGCCCCGGGCGCCGCGGAACTGACCGCCCGCCTCGGCGACCTGGGCGCACAGGTGCGCGTCGCCGCCGTGGACGTCACGGACGCGGCCGCGGTGGCGGAGCTGGTGGCGGGCATCGACGCGGAACACCCGCTGACCGGCGTCATCCACGCCACGGGTGTCCTGGACGACGCGGTGCTCACGTCGCAGACCCCGGAGCGTCTGGCGCGGGTGTGGGAGGCGAAGGCCACGGCGGCGGCTCATCTGCACGCGGCGACCGCGGGCCTGCGGCTCGGCATGTTCGTGATGTTCTCCTCCGCGGCCGGGGTGCTGGGAAGCCCCGGACAGGCCAACTACGCTGCTGCGAACGCCTTTTGCGACGCCTTGGCGGCCCGCCGCCGGGCCGATGGGCTGAGGGGTGTATCGGTGGCCTGGGGGCTGTGGGCCGACGCCAGCGGGATGACCGGCCACCTGGCCGAGGCCGACCTCGCCCGGATGGCCCGTACGGGCGTGGGCGCCCTCGGCACCCGGCAGGGCCTGGCCCTGCTCGACGCCGCCGTCCAGCACGGCGGCCACCTGCTGGTGGCCGCCGACGTGAACCCCCGCACCCTGGCCGCCCTGCCCGCCGAGCGACTGCCCGCCACCCTGCGGGCACTCGCCACCACCGGTGGCGGTGGCGGCGCCGGGCGGCGTACGGCGGCGGCCGCCGGCGCGGAACAGCCCGTCGACTGGGCCGCCAGGCTGGCCGGGCTGTCGGCGGCCGAGCGCCACCGGCTGGTGCTGGGCCTCGTCCGCGGCCACGCGGCCACCGTGCTGGGCCACACCGACGTGGACGCGGTGCAGGCCGAGGCCAGCTTCAAGGAGCTGGGCTTCGACTCGCTGACGGCGGTGGAGCTGCGCAACCGGCTCGCCGCCGCCACCGGACTGCGGCTGCCCGCCGCGTTGGTCTTCGACTACCCGGAGGCCGCGGTGCTCGCCGAATACCTGCTGGAACGGCTCGCACCCGACGACGCCACCACCACTGCGGGCCGGGACGGCGTGGACCCCGTTCTGGGCGAGCTGGCCAGGCTGGACCACACCCTGGACGCCCTCGTCACGGACGAAGAGGGACGGCTCAGGATCGCCAAGCGGCTGAGCGGACTGCTGGCGAAGGTGAACGGCGGACCGGTCGACGCGTCCGGCACGACGGACTTCACCACCCTCGAATCCGCTTCGGACGACGAGATGTTCGCGCTCATTGACCGTGAACTGCCCTGATGGAGGAGCGAGAACAGATGCCGGGTACGGGTACGAGTTCGGATTCGGGTACGGGTACGGGTACGGAAGAGAAGCTCCGCCGGTATCTCAAGCGGGTGACGGCCGATCTGGGGCAGACCCGTCAGCGCTTGCGCGAGGTGGAGGAGCGGGCGCAGGAGCCGGTGGCCATCGTCAGCATGGCCTGCCGCTTTCCGGGCGGAATCGCCTCCCCCGAGGACCTGTGGCATCTCGTCGCCTCCGGCCGGGACGCCATCGGGGACTTCCCGAAGGACCGCGGCTGGGACCTGGACGGCCTGTACCACCCGGACCCGGACCACCCCGGCACCAGCTACGTCCGCCGGGGCGGTTTCCTGCGGGGCGCGGATGGATTCGACGCCACCTTCTTCGGCATCAGCCCCCGCGAGGCACTCGCCGCCGAACCCCAGCAACGCCAGCTCCTCGAGGTCTCCTGGGAACTGCTCGAACGCGCCGGGATCGACCCCACGTCGCTGAAGGGCACCCCGACCGGCGTCTACGCGGGCGCCGGAATCCTCGGCTTCGGCACGCCCCACATCGAAAGGAGCGCCGAAGGATATCTGCTCACCGGCAACACGCTCAGCGTCGTCTCGGGCCGGGTCGCGTTCACCCTCGGCCTCGAAGGGCCCGCGGTCACCGTGGACACGGCGTGCTCCTCGTCCCTGGTCGCCATGCACCTGGCCTGCCAGGCGCTCCGGCAGGGCGAATGCACCCTGGCCATGGCCGGTGGCGTCACGGTGATGTCCACTCCGCACACCTTCGTGGAATTCTCCCGCCAGCGCGGGCTGTCCCCCGACGGCCGCTGCAAGCCCTTCGCCGCGGCCGCCGACGGTACGGGCTTCTCCGAGGGCGTCGGCCTACTGCTCCTGGAGCGGCTCTCGGACGCACGGCGCAACGGGCACCAGGTACTCGCGGTGCTCCGCGGCTCGGCGATCAACCAGGACGGCGCGTCGAACGGCCTGACCGCGCCGAACGGCCCCTCGCAGCAGCGAGTGATCCGCCAAGCCCTCATCAACGCCCAGCTGTCCTCCGCCGAGGTCGATGCCGTCGAGGCCCATGGCACCGGCACCACCCTCGGCGACCCCATCGAAGCGGACGCGCTGATCGCCGCGTACGGCCAGGACCGGCCCGCCGACCAGCCGCTGTGGCTGGGCTCGCTGAAGTCCAACATCGGCCATGCGCAGGGTGCCGCGGGCGTGGCCGGAATGATCAAGATGGTGATGGCGCTGCGCCACGAGATGCTGCCCGCGACCCTGTACGTCGACGAGCCGACCCCTCATGTGGAGTGGGACGGAGGTGGCGTACGGCTGCTGACCGAGCCGGTGGCGTGGCCGCGCGGCGAACGTCCGCGGCGGGCCGGTGTGTCGGCGTTCGGCATTTCCGGCACCAACGCGCATGTGATCGTGGAGCAGGCCCCGGACGTGCGCGAGCAGGCTGAGTCGCGGCCCGTTGACGGGGTGGTGCCGTGGGTGGTGTCGGCGCGGAGTGCGGAGGCGTTGCGGGGTCAGGCGGCGGCGTTGGCGGCGCGTGTGGCCGATGGGGAGGTGGGGGTTGCCGAGGTCGGCTGGTCGTTGGTGACGACGCGGTCGGTGTTCGAGCACCGTGCGGTGGTGGTGGGTGAGGACCGTGCCGAGCTGCTGGCCGGAGTGGAGGCGCTGGCGGCTGGAGAGTCGCATCCGGGTGTGGTGCACGGGGGCGCTGAGGTGTCAGCGGGCGATGTCCAGGTGTTGGTGTTCCCGGGGCAGGGTTCGCAGTGGGTGGGGATGGGGGCGGGTTTGCTTGATACGTCACCGGTGTTTGCGGCGCGGGTGGCGGAGTGTGAGCGGGCGTTGGCGCCGTATGTGGATTGGTCGCTGACCGATGTTCTGCGCGGCACCGAGGGTGCGGGT
>NZ_JAIWIH010000076.1:0-13180 GCF_052851135.1 Streptomyces sp. BRA346
GGACCGTCCGGAGGAGAGCGCGGCGGTTACCGCGCTCGCCCGTCTGCACGTGACCGGCATCGCCGTCGACTGGCGGACGTTCTACACCGGCACCGGCGCCCGGCAGGTCGAACTGCCCACCTACGCCTTCCAGCGGCAGCGGTACTGGCCCGAGGCGGCTCGGAGCGCGGGGGCCGAGGCCGGGCTGACCGTGGACGGGGTCGACGCGGAGTTCTGGGCCGCGGTCGAGAGTCAGGACCTGGAGGCCCTGGCGGCCCGCCTGGAGATCGACACGGAAGCGTTGGACGGTGTGGTGTCCGCGCTGTCGGCCTGGCGTAACCGGAGCCGGACCCGGTCGGCGGTGGATTCGTTGCGGTATCGGGAGACATGGCAGGCGTTGAGCGGCACGTTGCCGACGGCGTTGTCCGGGACCTGGTTGGCCGTGGTCCCGGCGGACGAGGCCGAGCACGAGTGGGTCCGGTTCGTGCTTGCCGCGCTGGGCGGGGACGTGGTGCGGGTGCTGGTCGAAGACGCCGAGCGTGCGGCGTTGGCCGAGCACCTTACCCGGCAGATGGCCGAGTTGACTGCACAGGGTGTGGCAGAGCCCTCGGGTGTGGTGTCTCTGCTCGCGGCTGATGAATGGGCTCGTTGGTCGGGTGTGCCCGCCGGTGCGATGGACACGGCGGTGCTGGTGCAGGCGCTGGAGGACGCCGGGATCGGGGCACCCGTGTGGGCGGTGACTCGCGGCGCGGTGTCGGTGGAGCCCGCCGATCCGGTGGGCCACCCATTGCAGGCCGCGGTGTGGGGGCTGGGCCGGGCCGCCGCGCTGGAGTACCCGGAGCGTTGGGGCGGACTGATCGATCTGCCGCAGGAACTCGACGACCTGGTCGTGCGACGGTTGGTCGGGGTGCTGGCCGGACCGGGTGATGAGGACCAGGTCGCGGTTCGCGCCTCGGGCGTCTACGGCCGTCGGTTGGTGTCCGCTCCCGCGCCCACCCCGTCCGTCGACCCCACGCTCACTCCCACCATCGAGGGTGAGGGCGCGACGTGCTGGGACACGTCGGGCACGGTGCTGATCACCGGTGGTACCGGCGCGCTGGGTGCGCACGTGGCCCGGTGGCTGGCCGAACGCGGCACGGAACACCTGCTGTTGGTGAGCCGCCGTGGACCGGGCGCGCCGGGCGCACCGGAACTGGAGACGGAGCTGACCGCACTGGGCGCCCGGGTCACGGTCGTGGCCTGCGATGTCGCCGATCGGGCCGAACTGGAAGCCGTACTGGCCGCCGTCCCGGCAGAGTTCCCGCTGACCGGTGTGGTGCACGCGGCCGGGGTGCTGGACGACGCGATGCTGGACAGTCTGACCCCGGAGCGGTTCGAGGGAGTGTTCCAGTCCAAAGTCGCTCCGGCGCTGCTGCTGGACGAGCTGACGGCCGACCGGGATCTGTCCGTGTTCGCGCTGTTCTCGTCGGTGGCCGGCGCCGTGGGCAACCTCGGCCAGGCGAACTACGCGGCCGCCAACGCGGTGCTGGACGCGCTGGCCCTGCGGCGCCGGTCGCGAGGTCTGCCCGCGACCTCGATCGCCTGGGGCGCCTGGAGCGGCGACGGCATGGCCGCGCGCGCCCGGCACGCGGGGACGACGGCGCTGGAACCGCGGCTCGCGTTGGAAGCCATGTCCGAGCTGGTGGCCGAGCCACACGCGACCACGGTGGTCGCCGACCTGGGCGACAAGCAGGTGCTGGAGGCGCTGTTCAGCCTGCGGTCCATCGCGTCGCTCACGACGCTGCCCGGCGCGCGTGAGGCCGCGGAGACGGCCAGGGAAGCGCTGCGGGAGAGCGAAACGGCGGCATCGGCACTACGCGAGCGTTTGCACGAGGCCCCGGAGAGCGGCCGGCTGGCGGTGCTGCTCGGCCTGGTCCGTACCCATGCGGCCGCTGTGCTCGGGCACCCCGGCCCGGACGCCATCAGGCCGGACAGGGCCTTCCAGGACCACGGGTTCGACTCGCTGACCGCGGTGGAACTGCGCAAGCGGCTCGGCCTGGTCACCGACTTGACCCTGCCCAGCACCATGGTCTTCGACTATCCGACCCCCGTCGCGCTGGCCCGGTATCTGCGGGCGGAGCTGCTGAGCGACGCCGCCGACGGCACCGACACCACCGATACGTACGGCGCGGGTGCCGTACCGGCCGTGCCCACCGACGACGAGCCGATCGCGATCATCGGGATGAGCTGCCGCTTCCCCGGTGGCGTCAACTCGCCCGAGCAGTTCTGGGACCTTGTCTCCTCCGGGATGGACGCGGTCTCGGAGTTCCCGGTCAACCGTGGCTGGGACACCACAGGCCTGTACGACCCGGATCCGGACCGCAGTGGCACGACCTACTCCACACAGGGCGGGTTCCTGCACGACGCGGGCGCGTTCGACCCGGTCTTCTTCGGCATCTCGCCGCGCGAGGCGCTGGTGATGGACCCGCAGCAGCGGCTGCTGCTGGAGACCGCGTGGGAGGCCGTCGAACGGGCCGGGATCGACCCGGCCGCCCTGCACTCCACCCTGACCGGCGCGTTCATCGGCTCCAGTTACCAGGACTACGGCCGTGGCGCTGGCGACGGCACCGAGGGCCACATGGTCACCGGGTCCATCCCGAGCGTGCTGTCGGGCCGCGTGGCGTACGCGCTCGGTCTCGAAGGCCCGGCCGTCACGGTCGACACGGCCTGCTCCTCGTCGCTGGTCGCCCTCCACCTGGCCTGCCAGAGCCTGCGCGACGGCGAGAGCTCGCTCGCGCTGGCCGGGGGCGCCACGGTGATGACGACGCCGGACGCGTTCGTGGCGTTCAGCCGCCAGCGCGCGCTCGCCGCCGACGGCCGCTGCAAGGCGTTCTCCGACGGTGCGGACGGCATGGCGCTGGCCGAGGGCGTCGGGCTGCTGCTGGTCGAGCGGCTGTCGGACGCGCGGCGCAACGGGCATCCGGTGCTCGCCGTCATCCGCGGCAGCGCGATCAACCAGGACGGCGCTTCGAACGGACTGACCGCGCCCAACGGCCCCTCCCAGCAGCGGGTGATCCGCAAGGCGCTGGCCACCGCGCGGATCTCGCCCGCCGAGATCGACGCGGTGGAGGCACACGGCACCGGCACGCCGCTCGGCGACCCGATCGAGGTGCAGGCGCTGCTGGCGACCTACGGCCGTGACCGGGGTCCGGAGCGGCCGGTGTGGCTGGGGTCCGTGAAGTCGAACATCGGCCACACCCAGTCGGCGGCGGGTGTCGCGAGCGTGATCAAGATGGTGATGGCGCTGCGGCTCGGCGTTCTGCCGCGGACCCTGCACGTGGACACGCCTTCGTCGCATGTGGACTGGTCCTCGGGGGCGCTCCGGTTGCTGGCCGAGCCGGTGCCGTGGCCGGAGACCGGGCAGCCGCGCCGGTGCGCGGTGTCGTCGTTCGGGATCAGCGGTACGAACGCGCACGCGGTGCTGGAACAGGCACCGGCCGAACCGGACCCCGAACGCGAACCCACCCCGGCTCCGTTGCCGTCCGAGCATGCCCGGGAAGTGGTGCCATGGGTGCTGTCGGCCCGGGACGGAGCCTCGCTGCGCGACCGGGCGGCAGACCTGGTATCGCACCTCGAAGCCGCTCCGGTGGACGTCGCCGATGTCGGCTTCTCCCTGGTGACATCGCGGTCGGCGTTCGAGCGGCGCGCGGTGGCCGTGGGCGCGGACCGCGCCGAATTGTCGGCCGCACTGGCCGCGTTCGCCGATGAGGACCTGTCGGCTCCCGTGGTCCGGGGCGAGGCCGATGTCGAGGGGAAGACGGTGTTCGTCTTCCCCGGGCAGGGCACGCAGTGGGCTGGAATGGGCGCCGCTCTGCTGGAGCAGTCACCGGTGTTCGCCGAACGGCTCCGTGAGTGCGCGACGGCCCTGGGCCGGTTCGTGGAGTGGTCGCTGGAGGACGTACTGCGGCAGGAGCCCGGTGCGCCGTCGTTGGAGCGCGTCGACGTCGTGCAGCCGGTGTCGTTCGCGGTGATGGTGTCGCTGGCGTCGGTGTGGGAGTCGTACGGCGTCATCCCGGACGCGGTCGTCGGCCATTCGCAGGGCGAGATCGCGGCGGCCGTGGTCGCGGGCGCGCTGTCCGTCGAGGACGGCGCCCGCGTGGTGGCGTTGCGCAGCCAGGCGATCGGCCGGCGCCTCGCGGGGCGCGGCGGCATGATGTCGGTGGCGCTGTCCGCCGACGAGGCCCGGGCCCGGCTGGAGGCGTGGGACGAACGGTTGTCGATCGCGGCCGTGAACGGCCCCGGTGCCGTGGTGGTGTGCGGCGATCCGGAAGCGCTGGACGAACTGTTCGCCGGCCTGACCGAGGACGGCGTACGGGCGCGGAAGATCGCTGTGGACTACGCCTCGCACTCGGCGCACGTCGAGGACCTGCGCGACGAACTGCTCACCGAGCTGGCGCCGATCACCCCGCGCGCCTCGCTCGTCCCCCTGCTGTCCACCGTGACCGGTGACTGGCTCGACACGAGCGGCATGGACGCCGAGTACTGGTACCGCAACCTCCGCCGTACCGTGCGCTTCGCGCCCGCGGTCGCGCAGCTGCTGGAAGAGCAGCACCGCGCGTTCATCGAGGTCAGCGCCCACCCGGTGTTGACCATGGGGGTGCAGGCCCTGATCGACGAGACCGCGGTGCCGGCCGTGGCCGTCGGCACCCTGCGCCGTGGCGAGGACGGGCCGCGACGCGTGCTGACCTCGCTGGCGGAGGCGTACGTACGGGGCGTACGCGTCGACTGGACCGCTGCCTTCGGGACGGCGGCCCAGCGGGTCGACCTGCCCACGTACCCCTTCCAGCACCAGCAGTTGTGGGTACGGCCGGTCGAGGCCGAGCGGGCCGAGGCGGCCGACCCGGCGGACGCCGCGTTCTGGGCCGCCGTCGAGCGCGCGGACCTCGCGGGTCTGACCGAGAGCCTGGACGTCGACGAGGAGGCCCTCGCCGCGATCCTGCCGGGACTGACCGCCTGGCGCCGCCGCAAGCACGAGCAGTCCACCGTGGACGACTGGCGCTACCAGGTCACCTGGACGCCGCTGCCCGCCCTGCCCCGGGCGACGCTCTCGGGCACCTGGCTGGTCGTCACCGCCGAAGGCGAGAGCCGTACGGGCGAGGGTGACACCGGCGACGACGTGGTGGCCGCCCTACGGGCCCACGGCGCACGCGTACGCCGGGTGGAGCTGGACGAGTCCTGCCTGGACCGTGCCGTGCTGGCGTCCCGGCTGGCCGATGCGGTCGAGACGGATGAGGCGGACGGGGCGGACGAGGCCGGTGGCATCGCCGGGTTCGTGTCCCTGCTGGCCGCCGCCGAGGAGCCGTGCCGGGCGTATCCCGAGCTGGCCACCGGCACGGCCCTGGGCGTTGCCCTCGTACAGGCCCTGGCGGACACCGGCGCCGAGGCACCGCTGTGGTGCCTGACCCGGGGAGCGGTCTCCACCGGGCGTTCCGACCGGGTCACCCGCCCGGTCCAGGCGCAGACGCTCGGCGTGGGCTGGACCGCCGCGCTGGAACACCCGCGCTTCTACGGCGGAGCGGTGGACCTGCCGGAGACCCTCGACGAGCGGGGCGGACAGCGGCTGGCGGCCATACTGGCCGGAGCCGGGACCGGGGCCGGAACGGAGACCACGGGCGGCGAGGACCAGCTCGCCCTGCGCACCTCCGGTGTGCTGGCCCGGCGCGTCGTGCGCGCCCCGGCCGGTGACCGCGAGCCGCGCCGGACCTGGGAACCGCGTGGCACGGTGCTGGTCACCGGCGGCACCGGCACGCTGGGCCCGCATGTCGCGCGCTGGCTGGCGAACCAGGGCGCCGAACGCATCGTCCTGGTCAGCCGCCGGGGCATGGCCGCGCCCGGTGCCGCCGAGCTGGTGGATGAATTGGCGGGGCAGGGCACCGAAGCCACCGTCGCCGCCTGTGACATCACCGACCGCGAGGCGCTCGCCGCGCTGCTGGACCGGCTGGCGGCCGAAGGCCACACCCCGCGCACCGTCATTCACGCCGCCGCCGTCATCGAGCTGCACACGCTGGCGGAGACGGACATGGCGGCGTTCGCCAGGGTCATGCACGCCAAGGTCGCCGGTGCGCGGAACCTGGACGAGCTGCTGGCGGACACCGAACTCGACGCCTTCGTGCTGTTCTCGTCCGTCGCCGGCATGTGGGGAAGCGGCCAGCACGCCGCGTACGTGGCGGGCAACGCCTACCTCGCCGCGCTGGCCGCCAACCGGCGCTCCCGTGGCCTGACCGCGACGTCCGTCCACTGGGGCATCTGGGCCAACGAACTCGGCATCGGCCGGGTCGCCCCGGACCAGGTCCGGCGCACCGGCCTGGAGTTCATGGACGCGGGCCTCGCGCTGACCGGGATGCGGCGCGCGATGGACGACGACGAGACCGTGCTCGCGGTCGCCGATGTCGACTGGGACCGCTACTACCCGGTGTTCGGCTCCGTCCGCCCGACGCCGCTGTTCGACGAGGTGCCCGAGGTGCGACGGCTGGTCGAGGCCGCCGAAGCGCAGGCCGGGCAGGCGGGCGACGGCGAGTTCGCGGCGAAGCTGGCCGCTCTGCCGCCCGTCGAGCGGGACCGGCTGCTGCTGGACACCGTACGAGGCCAGGCCGCGGCCGTGCTCGGCCACGGTTCCGTCGAGACGGTGGCCGAGCGGCGCGCCTTCCGGGAGGTCGGCTTCGACTCCCTGACCGCGGTGGACCTGCGGAACCGGCTCGCCGCGATCACCGGGCTCAGCCTGCCCGCGACCATGGTGTTCGACCACCCGACCCCGGTGGCGCTGGCCGAGTTCCTGCGTACCGGGATCACCGGCGACCAGCAGCGGACCGCGGCCCCGGCCGTGTCCGCCACCACCGACGAGCCGATCGCCATCATCGGCATGAGCTGCCGCTACCCGGGCGAGGCCAATTCGCCGGAAGAGCTGTGGGAACTGGTCATGGGGGGCACGGACGCGATCTCCGGATTCCCGGCCGACCGCGGCTGGCCCACCGACGCCCTGTACGACCCGGACCCGGACACCCCGGGGCGTACGTACAGCGCACAAGGCGGTTTCCTGCACCACGCCGCCGACTTCGACCCCGCCTTCTTCGGCATCTCGCCGCGCGAGGCGATGACCATGGACCCGCAGCAGCGACTCCTGCTGGAGACCGCGTGGGAGGCGTTCGAGCGCGCCGGGATCGTCCCCGACACCGTGCGTTCCACCCTCACCGGCGCGTTCATCGGGGCCAGCTACCAGGACTACCAGGCAGGCGGCGCGCCCGGCGGTGACGGCGCGGACGGCTCGGAGGGCCCGGACGGGCACGCGGTCACCGGCACGCTGTCCAGCGTGCTGTCCGGCCGGGTCTCCTACCTGCTGGGCCTGGAGGGCCCCGCGGTCACCCTCGACACCGCCTGCTCCTCCTCGCTGACGGCGTTGCACCTGGCCTGCCAGTCGCTGCGCAACGGCGAGAGCACGCTCGCGCTCGCCGGTGGCGTGAGCCTCATGTCCACGCCGAACACCTTCATCGGCTTCAGCCGCCAGCGGGCGCTGGCCCCCGACGGACGCTGCAAGGCGTACGCGGACTCCGCCGACGGCATGGCGCTCGCCGAGGGCGTCGGCATGGTGCTCGTGGAGCGGCTGTCGGACGCTCGGCGCAACGGGCACCCGGTCCTCGCGGTGGTCCGCGGCAGCGCGGTCAACCAGGACGGCGCGTCCAACGGCCTGACCGCCCCCAACGGGCCGTCCCAGCAGCGCGTGATCCGGCAGGCGCTGGCCAACTCGGGGCTGTCCGCGGCGGACGTCGACGCGATCGAAGGCCACGGCACGGGTACCGCACTCGGCGACCCGATCGAGGCGCAGGCGCTGCTGGCGGCCTACGGGCAGGACCGGACGCGGCCGCTGCTGCTGGGCTCGATCAAGTCCAACATCGGACACACCCAGGCCGCCTCCGGCGCGGCGAGCGTGATCAAGATGGTGATGGCGCTGCGCCAGGGGGTCCTCCCCCCGACCCTGCACGCCGACACCCCGTCGTCCCACGTGGACTGGTCCGCGGGCGCGGTGGAACTGCTGACCGAGCCCACCGACTGGCCGCGGACCGGGCGGCCGCGCCGGGCCGGCGTGTCCTCGTTCGGTATCAGCGGTACCAATGTGCACACCGTTCTCGAACAGGCACCGCCCGTCGAGGAACCCGCCGAGCCCGCCGACGGGCCTCGCGCGGAGATCGTCCCCGTCGTGCTGTCCGGCCGTACCGACGACGCGCTGCGGGCGCAGGCCGGCCGGCTGCTGTCCCTGATCGAGGACCGGCCCGGAACGCACCTCACGGACCTGGCGTACTCACAGGCGCTGTACCGGTCGAGCTTCGAACACCGCGCGGCCGTCGTCACCCCCGACCAGGACGGTCTGCGCAGCGGCCTGCTGGCGCTGCGCGACGGCCTGAGCGACACGAGCGTGGTGCACGGCGGCGGGGGCGGCACGGGCCGGGGCCGGCTCGCCTACCTGTTCACCGGGCAGGGCGGTCAGCGCCCCGGCATGGGACGGGAGCTGTACGAGCGGTTCCCGGTGTTCGCCGACGCGCTGGACGCCGTACTGGCGCACCTCGACACCGAGCTGGCCCGCCCGCTGCGCGAGGTCGTGTTCGCGGACGACGGCACACCCGAGGCCGCACTGCTCGACCGGACCGGCTACACCCAGCCCGCACTGTTCGCGATCGAGGTGGCGCTGTTCCGGCTGCTCGAATCCTGGGGCATCGCACCCGACTACCTCACCGGGCACTCCGTCGGCGAACTGGCAGCGGCACACGTCGCGGGCGTGTTCTCGCTGGAGGACGCGTGCACGCTGGTGGCCGCACGCGGGCGGTTGATGGAGGACCTGCCCGCCGGAGGGGCCATGGTCGCCGTCGAGTCCACCGAGGACGAGGTCGCCGGGCTGCTCACCGACCGCGTGTCCATCGCCGCCGTCAACGGCCCGGCCTCGCTGGTGATCGCCGGGGACGAGGACGCCGTCGAGGCGGTGGCGGCCGACCTGGCGGCGCGCGGCAGGCGGACCAAGCGGCTCCGGGTGAGCCACGCCTTCCACTCGCCGCGCATGGACGCCATGCTCGACGACTTCGCCGCCGTCGCCGCGCGCGTGACCTACCACGCCGCGGCGATCCCCCTCGTGTCCACCGTCACCGGCGAACTCGCCACCGACGAGGAGCTGGGCTCCCCGGACTACTGGGTGCGGCACGCCCGCCGCACCGTCCGCTTCGCCGACGGCATGGCCACCCTCGCCGCGCGGGGCGTACGCACCTTCCTCGAGCTCGGCCCGGACGGGGTGCTCAGCGCCATGGCCCAGGACTGCCTGGGCGACGAGGCACGGGCACGCACCGCCGTGATCCCGGCACTGCGCCGCGACCGCGACGAGGTGCCCGCCATCACCGCCGCACTGGCGGGCGCGCACGTGGGCGGCGTGGCCGTGGACTGGTCCGGCTTCTTCGCCGGAATGGGCGCACGGCGCATCGAACTGCCCACCTACGCCTTCCAGCGGCAGCGCTTCTGGGCGGAGCCCGCACTTCCGGCGGTGCCCGCCGCCGGGGACGGAACGGAAGCCGACTTCTGGTCCGCGGTGGAGCGTGAGGACACGGACTCGCTGGCCGCCACCCTCGACCTCGACGCCGAGGCGGTGAGCGTGCTGGCCCCTGCGCTGTCGTCGTGGCGCCGTCGCCGCCGTGACAGGTCCAGCGTCGACGCCCTGCGCTACCAGGCGATCTGGAAGCCGGCGAGCGCCACGCCGAGGTCGCAGGCCCTGCCCGGCCGGTGGCTCGTGCTCACCCCGGCCGGATCCGCCGACGAGACGTGGCAGACCGCTGTGATCGACGGCCTCGGCGCGCCGACCGTACGCGTCGAGGTCACCGCGGCCGACCGCGGATCGCTCGCCGAGTGGCTGCCCGAGGGCGAGTTCGCCGGGGTGCTCTCCCTGCTCGCGCTCGATGACGACGACGCGTTGGACGGTGGCGGGAGCTCGGCCCGCACGGCCACCGCGTTCCAGGCACTCGGCGACGCCGGGATCGACGCCCCCCTGTGGTGCGTCACCCGGGGCGCGGTGTCCGTCGGCCGCTCCGAGCCGGTGCACAGCCCGGCCCAGGCCGCCCTGTGGGGCCTCGGCCGCGTCGTCGCACTCGAACACCCCCGGCGCTGGGGCGGGTTGATCGACCTGCCCGAGCGGATCGACCCGGCCACGGTGCGCCGGCTCCGGAGCGTCCTCGCGGACACCGGCACGGACGCGGAGGACCAGGTCGCCGTACGCGCCTCCGGCGTGTTCGCGCGCAGGCTCGCACACAGCCCGGTGACGACGGACGACAGGACCGGGCGCGCGTTCACACCGCGCGGCACCGTCCTGGTCACCGGCGGCACCGGCGGCCTCGGCGGACACGTCGCCCGCTGGCTGGCCCGCGAGGGCGCGGACCATCTGCTGCTGATCAGCCGACGCGGCCCGGAGGCGCCGGGCGCCGACGGCCTGCGGCGGGAACTCACCGAACTCGGCGCCCGGGTCACCATCACGGCCTGCGACGCCGCTGACCGGGACGGACTCGCCGCGGTCCTCGCGGACATTCCCGAGGACTGCCCGCTCACCGCGGTCATGCACACCGCGGGCGTGATCGAGGACCGCGTCGTGGACGACCTGACGCCGGACGACTTCGCGGCCGTACTGCGCGCCAAGGCGGTGTCCGCGCGGAACCTGGACGAACTGACCCAGGACGCCGAGCTGTCGGCATTCGTGCTGTTCTCCTCGACGGCCGGCGTCATCGGCGCCGCCGGGCAGGGCAACTACGCCGCCGCGAACGCCTACCTGGACGCCCTCGCGGAACACCGCAGGACCCGGGGCCGCGCCGCCGTGTCGATCGCCTGGGGCCCGTGGGCCGGATCGGGCATGGTCGGCGGCAGCGGCGTGGACGCCGACCACGACAGCGGCGAGATCGAACGGCGGGTGCGGCGTGGCGGATTCACGCCCCTCGCACCGGACCTCGCCATCTCCGCGCTGCGCGCCGCCGTCGAGCACGACGACACCGCCCTCACCGTCGCCGACATCGACTGGGGCCGCTTCGTCCTCGCGCACACCTCCGCCAGGCCCGCCCCGCTCGTCGGCGACCTGCCCGAGGTGCGGCAGGCCCTCGTGACCGACGGCGGCGCCGCCGCGGCCCGTATGCCCGGCGAGTCGGAGCTACGGCAGCGGCTGGCGGGCATGCCCGACGCCGAGCGCGGCAGGTTCCTGCTGGAGCTGCTGCGCACCCAGGTGGCCGCGGTGCTCGGCCACGCCGACGCGACCACCGTCGAGGCCGACTGGACCTTCCGGGACCTGGGCTTCGATTCGCTGACCACGCTGGAACTGCGCAACGGGATCGCCACGGCCACCGGGCTGACCCTGCCCGCCTCGCTGGTGTACGACTACCCGACCCCGCAGGAACTGGCGGAGTTCCTGCTCGCCGAGCTCCTCGGATCGCTGCCGGAGCGGGCGGCCCCCGCCACGCGGCCGGCGGACCCCGCCACCCGGCCCCCGGCCGAGGACCCGATCGCGATCGTCGGCATCGGCTGCCGCTTCCCCGGCGGAGTGACCTCGCCCGAGGACTTCTGGCAGCTGCTCTCGGAGGGGCGCGACGCGATCTCGCCGTTCCCGACCGACCGGCACTGGGACCTGGACGCCCTGGCGGCCGGGTCGTCCATCACCCGCGAGGGCGGATTCCTCAGCGGCGTGGCCGAGTTCGACGCCGGGTTCTTCGGGATCTCGCCCCGCGAGGCGCTTGCCATGGACCCGCAGCAGCGGTTGCTGCTGGAGACCTCGTGGGAGGCGCTGGAAGGGGCCGCCATCGACCCCGGCGCGCTGCGCGGCAGCCAGACGGGCGTCTTCGTCGGCACCAACGGCCAGGACTACACCACCGTGCTGCGGGCCGGTTCCGAGGACGTACAGGGGTACGCGGCCACCGGCAACACCGCGAGCGTGCTGTCGGGACGCGTGTCGTACGTGCTCGGTCTCGAAGGTCCGGCGGTCACCGTCGACACGGCCTGCTCGGCCTCGCTGGTCGCCCTGCACTGGGCCACCCGGGCGCTGCGCGGCGGCGAGTGCTCGCTGGCGCTCGCCGGTGGCGTGTCGGTGATGTCGGGCCCGGACGCCTTCGTGGAGTTCAGCGCCCAGGGCGGGCTGGCCCCGGACGGCCGCTGCAAGGCGTTCTCGGCGGACGCGGACGGCACCTCCTGGTCGGAGGGCGTCGGCGTGCTCGTACTGGAACGGCTTTCCGACGCGATACGCAACGGGCACGAGGTCCGCGGCATCGTGCGCGGTACCGCCGTCAACCAGGACGGCGCGTCCAACGGCCTCACCGCCCCCAACGGCCCCTCCCAGCAACGCGTCATCCGGCAGGCGCTGGCCGACGCGGGGCTGGCGTACACCGACATCGACGCCGTCGACGCCCACGGCACGGGCACCACGCTGGGTGATCCGATCGAGGCGCAGGCGCTGCTGGCCACCTACGGCCAGGACCGGACGCGCCCGCTGCTCCTGGGCACGGTCAAGTCGAACCTCGGTCACACCCAGGCCGCGGCCGGTGTCGCGGGTGTGATCAAGATGGTCCTGGCGATGCAGCGGGGCACCCTGCCCAAAACCCTGCACGCGGACGCCCCGTCCCCGCACATCGCCTGGGCCTCCGGCGAACTCGCGCTGCTCAGCCGGCCCGCCGCCTGGCCCGAGACCGGCGAGGCGCGCCGGGCGGGCGTGTCGGCGTTCGGCATGAGCGGCACGAACGCCCACGTCATCATCGAACAGGCGCCGGCGGACACGCGGCGACCGGAAACCGAACCCGGCCGGACCGTACCCGCGGTAGTGCCGTGGCTCGTCTCCGGCAAGACCGCGGAGGCGCTGCGCGCCCAGCTCACGCGGCTCACGTCCTTCACCGAGCACCACCCCGAGCTGCCCGCCGCCGACGTGGCCTACTCGCTGGCAACGACCCGCTCCGCCTTCGAGCACCGCGCGGTGCTGCTCGCCACCGAGGACGGGGCGACGGAGGTCGCGCGCGGCGTGGCACGCGGCGCTCGCGGACCGGTCGCCTTCCTGTTCTCGGGGCAGGGGAGTCAACGGCTGGGTATGGGGCGGGAGTTGTACGGGCGGTTCCCGGTGTTCGCGGAGGCGCTGGATGCCGTATTGGCGCACTTCGATCCGTCGCTGCGGGAGGTG
>NZ_JAIWIH010000077.1:0-13128 GCF_052851135.1 Streptomyces sp. BRA346
TCCAGCGGGTACTTCCTCGGGGCAGGCATCGTCTGGGCTCCTCTCATGAGACCCATCTGACCCCCTGTCACTCCTCCCCGCATCTCGGGGGAACCTCACGCTGACGGCAGCGGCCATTGAGCTGAAGGGCCGTATGCGAGAGGTCGGAGTCGTTCTACCCGGCGCCCGGGAGGCCATAGCGTCGTGCGCCGATCGCCACACCGTCCAGTCAGCGGTCACCGGCAACCTCCGCCCCATCGCCATCACCAAACTGGCCGCCCTCGGTCTGGGCGACGGGCTCGACTTCTCCGTCGGCGGCTACGGCGACGACCGCAACGATCGAGCCGACCTCGTGCGTCAGGCGCGCAAGCGGGCATAGGAGAAGTACGGGCACAGCTTCGGCCGCAAGCGGCCCGTCGTCGTCGGAGATGCGCAGCACGATGTCCGCAGTGCCCTCGATGCCGACGCTGTGACCAGCGGCGTCGCCAGCGGTCGCCGCTCCACCACAGGACTACAGAGGCCGGGGCAAACATCGTGCTGGCGACACTCAGCGAGCTTCACCGGCCGGTGGGGGGGTGAAGCCCTCGGCTGGCGGCAGCTGCACAGTGTCAGCAGTCGCCGACAAACGGGCGCGGGCGACGCCGACCCGCTTGGTCGACAAGGCGCTCGGCCACGCAACTGCCGGAGCAACCTGGGGCCTGGCTGCCGAATACGCCTGCGCAGAGCACCCGTGCCGAGGCCGTCGCCATCATCCAAGCGGGTGCCCGGGACACGGTCGTCAGCGTTTGATGCGGCTGCGCATGGCGAGGATGGCGAGGGTGAGGAGGACGGGCTCGGTGAAGCGGCTGGCCATCTCCGTGTAGGTGCCCCACGTGGTGAGGTCCTGGCCGCTGGAGCGGAAGACGACGGAGTTCAGCACCACTTGGAGGCTCTTGTCGAAGCGTTTCGCGCTGAAGCGGTCGCCGACCGGCAGGGTGAGCCGCGGATCCTGCTTGTCCACGGTCAGCGTCACCCGCCCGCCACCAGCGGGAACCGTGCCGGACGCGGTCTGCTCGGGGGATGACTCGGGCAAGCCCAAACCCATCATCAGCACGATCGTGACGGTCACGGCCAATGTGAGCCAGGCCAGGGCGCGGGACGCGCGGAGACCGTAGCCGGAGGCCAGCCAGTACACCCACAGCAGGCTCCGTTCACCGGGCGGGGTACCGGCGCGGTCGTGGCGGCGCATCTCCATCTCGCCGTAGTAGAAGTCGGCGGCGCCGGGCTCGTTCCTGCCGTCCTCGAAGGCCTTGCGCAGCTGCCTGTAGAGCGCGGCTATGTTTTCCGGTCCCGGAGTGAGCTCCGGGTCGGGGTGGTGCGGTCCCGGGCGCCAGTGGCCCGGGGTGGGCCGCCGGTCGGCGGTCTGCGCGCGCCAGTGGTGTTCTTCGGCCAGAGTGCGTCGACGGGTCCACCAGTGAGGCCAAAAGGAGCGGCGGAGATGGAGACCGGGAGGGGCGGGCGCAAAGGTGGAGCGGCCCTCCAGACGGAGCTGGTCGAGGTGGAACGCTCCGGAGAACAGGCAGTCGCTCAGGTCGGTGTCGGTCAGGACCAGAAACGCGGCGTCCACGCCCCGCACCGAGACCACCCGCACGCCGTGCTCGGCTCCTACCAGCAGGTCCTCGTCCACCGTCGTGGTACCGCGGGTGAAGGGGACGGGGTGGGCACTGACGGCCACGGGGAAGAAGAGCACCGCGTGGCTGAGGTCCGTTGCGGCGTACCGCAGGCGCAGGGTGGCCGTCGATTCCCATCTCGTCCTCTCGCAGCGCACCTCTGCTGCCGCGATCTCCAGGGTCACCGGCACCTCGAACAGCGCACCGGACAGATCAACCGTCGCCGCACACACCACCGGCCCGAACCACGGCATGGCCGCGAACCGCGCCTGAGGGAACAAGGCATCACCCGAAAACCGGGCCAGATGGAACCAGACGTCACCGGCGAACTGCGTGCCCTCGAACCTGGCGGTGCCGCAGAACCGTGTCCCGTCGAACCGGGCGACGTCGGCGAACCTGGCCTGATGGAACAGAACGTCACCGGAAAACCGGGCCAGGTCGAACCCGGCGGTGCCGGAGAACTGCGTCCCGCCGAACCGGGCGACCTCGGCGAACTGCGTCTGGTGGAACCGGGTGTCGTCGGCGAACTGCGTCCCGTCGAACCAGGCCGGACCGGCGAAGTGCGCCCCGTCGAACCGGACGTCATCGCCGAAGTCCGCCCCGCCGAACCTGGCGGTGCCGGAGAAACGTGCCCCGCCGAACCCGGCACTGCCCGAAAACCGCGCTCTGCCGAACCAGACGTCTTCGGCGAACTGTGCCACGCCGAACCCGGCGGTGCCGGAGAAGAGCGCCCCGTCGAACCGGGCGACATCGGCGAACCGAGCCCCCTCGAACCAAGCGGTGTCGCAGAAGCGCGCTCCGCCGAATCCGGCCCCGCCGGAGAAGTGCGCTCCGCCGAACCTTGCATCGCGCGCGAAGTGTGCTCCGCCGAACCTGGCGGTCTCCGACACCCGCACCCCACCGAACCAGGCATCATCGGCGAAGTGCGCCTGGCGGAACAGCGCGTTGCCGCCCACCTGCGCACCGTCGAACCAGGCCGTGCTGACGAACTGAGCCCCGTCGAACCCCGCGTCGCGGGAGAAATGGGCTCCGCCGAACCTGGCCGCTCCCGAGAACCGCGCCCCACCGAACTCACCCGTGCCCGAGAACCACGCCCGGTGGAACCCCGCGTCGTCGGTGAACCGTGCGCCGTCGAACCGCGCGGTACCGAGGTGCGGCTTTCCGGTTGCGGGGTCCTGGAGGGCCTGGAGGAGCGCGTTGAGGAGCGTTCCGGTGAACGGAGTGCCGCGGTGGTCGATGTCGGCGCCGGGAACCAGACCGCTGAGGTACTCATCGCGGTCGGCGCCGCCCACATGGGCCAGACACGCCGTATGGCCGGGAACATGAACGCCGGGGCAGCCGACGGGATCGGTGTCGGGGTCGGCGCCGTGGGCGCAGTGCAGCCAGGACGGCGCGGTGGTCGGTGCGGGGGCCGGGGGTGTGCTCATGGCCTGGCAGCTCCGACATTCGTGATGAGGTGCGGCGGCTCCGCCCGTTCAGCGCGCTCGGCGGCTGGGGTGTCGAATACACTCGACACCCTTCCTGGGACAGAACATGCCCCCCACTAAACCACGGTGAGGATCCGGTGCTGGCCGTGGGCGGCCAGGGGACGGGCGTCGTGGATGCTGGTGACCCAGGTGATGGCGGCGTAGCGGCCGGGGGAACAGGGCGCGGCGAGGGCGATCTGCCGGCCCGGGGAGAGCGGTGGGGTGCCCAGCCAACGGGTGACGTCGAAGGGCGGCGTGGGCACAGCACCCTCGAAGTACGCCTGGATGTCGTCTTCGGTGACCGTGTCGTCCGTGAGGGGGTACAGGGCAAGTTCGTCGACCTGCCCCGGCATGTGGTTGACATAGCGGAGGGGGCGGCCCCGCTTGAGCCGTCCGCGTAAGGCGAAGCGGGGTCCCAGGCCGGGGGATTCCCAGGCCGTGATGGTGGCGGCGGGTGGGGCGGTCGAGCGCTGCTCCCGCGGTTGGTGCACCGTGAGTACGCGGACGTACTCCTGCCCCGGCGCGGGGTTGCGGCCCCTTGCACCCTCGAAGTCGAGGAACTCGAAGATCAGGTAGCGGCCGGCTTCCAGCTGCACGGTGAACCCGGTGTCCGTGCCGACGTGAGTGAGGCCGCCGCCGTACAGTTCGGCGGCGGCCATCAGGGCCTTGGCTGCCTCGATGTTCTCCTGCCCCTTGGTGGCGAAGACGCGCCTCAGCCGGGTGCGGAACTCCGCCTCGGTCACACCGTGCCGAAGCCGGGCGAGACCAACGGCGCCGGTCAGGTCGCTCGTGGTCCGCAACCGGAAGGTGACGGCTCCCGCGCCGGCGTCCGAGGGGGCCGAGAGGCCGTCCTCTCCGGTGACGATGTCCAGGGGCGCGGTGTGCCGCGGGCCGCGGGGCGCACGCGCTCGCGCCGTGCCGCCCATGGCCGCTGTCGTGCCCAGTGCCGTCAGGCCCACGAGGGCGTTGCGTCTGCTCAACTGAGCCATGGAATACGTCCTCCGTTGCGCATGTGCGGTAGCCGGGCCGCCGATCGGCTGACTGTCCGTCGCGACTGCCCCGGGCACCCCCGAAGCACCGCCCGGGGCAGTCGCTGCCGGCTCCCCCGCCCTGGCTTTCCACCCTGGATGACGCGTTTGGGCGTTTCGCTGGACAATGCGCTGGGTCGGACACTGGTAAAGGTGGAGGGAAACGAGTGGCCGGGCTTTCGCGGGATGGCCGGGCTTTGGCGGGAGGGGGCCGCATGGGGGTTGGGCACGCTCAGGGATCGTTGCGCGAATCGCTGCACGGATCGCTGCGCTTCGAGTTGTTCGGACCGGTACGCGTCTGGTGCGGCGACCGGCAGCTGGATCTCGGGGGCCCGCGCAGACGCGCCGTCGCGGCGGTGCTGCTCCTCAACGCGAATCAACTCGTCGGCAGGGAAACGCTCGTCCAGACCGTCTGGGGCGAGCCCGCACCCGCGTATGCCGTCAATCAGCTGCAGAAGTACGTCTCCGGTCTGCGGCGCGTGCTTGATCCGGGGCGGCAGCCGCGAGCCCGGTCGGAGATCCTGCGGTGGTCCGAGGGCGGCTACGTGCTCTCCGTCCAGCCGGGCGGACTCGATCTGCACGTCTTCGAGGAACGGGTCACGCTCGGCCGCGCCGCGCGGGCCGAAGGCAGCCTGGAGCAAGCCGCCGCTCATCTGTACGAGGCGTTGGAGCTGTGGCGCGGGCCGGTCCTGGCGAATGTGTCGAGCCCCTATCTGGACGGAGAGCGTGACCGGCTCACCGAGTGGCGCGCCACGGTGCTGGAGGAACGGATCGAAGCGGATCTGGAGCTGGGACGACAGGCGGACGTGGTAGCCGAACTGACGGGGCTGGCGGCCGAGTTCCCGCTCCGTGAGCGGCTACGGGCGCACCTGATGCTGGCTCTGTACCGGTGCGGGCGACAGGCCGAGGCGCTGGAGGTGTACGACGAGACACGACGCCTCCTGTGCGCCGAACTCGGCGTGGACCCTGGCCCGGAAATCCAGAGGCTGCACACCCGCATACTGCGCTCGGACCCCTCGTTGTCCCAGCACGCGCGACCGGCGCACCGGCTTCGCCGACCGGGTTCGCCACGTGCCACGGCTCCCGAACCGGAATCGGTTTCCGGCCTTCATCAGCTCCCCATGGACATACCGGAATTCGTCGGACGCGAAGCGGAATTGGAGCAGCTGCACCGGACGCTGTGCGGACATGCCGCTCCCTCCGACGGAGAGGACGGGGCGGTGTCCCTCGCGGTCGTCGAAGGGATGGCGGGGGCGGGCAAGACTCGGCTCGCCGTGCACGCCGCGCACCGCTTCGTCGCCGAAGGCTTCTTCGGCGACATGCAGTTGTGGGCCGACCTCAAGGGCTTCTCCCCCAGCCGTCCTCCGGCGGACCCGGCCGATGTGCTGGAGGACCTTCTGCGTCTGCTGGGGGTCCCCGGCAACCAGATTCCCGTGGGAGTCGAGGCACGTTCGGCGCTGTACCGCGACCGGCTGGCCGGCAAGCGCGCCTTGGTGGTGCTGGACGACGCGGCCGACGAGGACCAAGTGCGGCCGCTGCTGCCGGGGAACCCTTCCTGCGCGCTGCTGATCACCAGCCGCCGGGTGCTGTCCGGGCTGGACGGCGCACACGCCGTACGGCTGGGCGCCTTTTCGACGCAGGAAGCCCTGTCGCTGCTCGCTCGTGTCGCCGGCCGTTCGCTCGACGAGCCCGTTTCCGGAGCCGCGCGGCGTCTGGTGGAGCTGAGCGGGCGGCTACCACTGGCCATCGCGTTGGCGGCACGGCGGCTGCGCACCCGTCCGGCGTGGAAGGTGGCGGAGCTGGTGGGGCGGCTGGAAGCCGACGAGGAACGGCTGCGGCAGTTCACCGTCGGAACGCGGGCGGTCGACAGCGCCTTCGAGCTGTCCTACCGTTCCCTGTCGGCCGAGCTGCGGCGGGCGTTCCGGCTGCTCGCCCTCCACCCGGGCGACGACGTCACACCCTCCTCGGCGGGTGCGCTCCTGGGCACGACCTGCGCGCAGGCCGAGCGGCAGTTGGAGTCGCTGCTCGACGAACATCTCCTCCAGCAGCACACCTTCGGCCGGTACCGCTACCACGACTTGCTGCGGTTGTACGCCGCCGGACTCGCCCGCGCCGAGGATGACGAGCCGGAGCGGCGCACCGCCGTACGACGCCTGGTGGACTGGTACTGTCGCGCGGCCGAGACCGCCCGGCACGCCCTGGAACCCTGGTGGCGGCGCCTGCCCGAGAATGGCAGCCGTTCCGCTACGGGTTCCACCGGCGACGATCCCACGGACCCCACGGCCCTTCCCGCCTCGCTGTCCCACTCGGGCTCCGCACTCGACTGGCTGGAACGGGAACGCGCGAACCTCCTGGCCGTCTCGCGTGCGGCCGCGGCTGCCGAATGGCACCACAGCACCTGGCGGCTGGCGACCGCGGCCCACGCATTCCTGGTACAGCACGCCTACGCCGGCCACAGCCACGAAGGCCTGCGGCTGGGCCTGGAGGCCGCCCGCCGGATGCCGGACCCCGCCAAGGAGGCACAGACCTTGCGGGACCTGGGCGGCATGTACGACGGTCTGGGCAGACACGAGGAGAGTGCGGCTCAGTACCACGCCGCTCTGACGTTGTCCGAAGAGGAGGGGGACGTGCCCGGTGCGGCCGAGGCACTCATCGGGCTCGGCCGCACCTCGTACGCCCTCGGGCGCTATCCGCAGAGCCGTGAGCAGCACCGGCGTGCCCTCGCCCTATTCACGAAGATCGCGGACCGGCACGGACAGGCCCGGGCGCGCGGAGGCATGGGGACAGCGAACCGGTTCGTCCCCGGGCAGCACCGACAAAGCGCCGAAGAACACCGTTGGGCTACTGCCCTGTTCAGGGCGACCGGTGACCGCCGGGGAGAAGCGCACGAAGCCACCAACGTCGGCGTGGCGCACTGGGCCTTCGGCAACTACCGGCAGTGCGCACGCCACCATGGACGGGCACTCGCCCTGTTCAAACAGAGCGGCGACCTCCGCGGACAAGCGATCGCCCGCCACGGGCTCGGGCTCGCGGCGTGGCACCTCGGTCGGCCCGATGCCGCGCGCGATCACCACCTGTACGCGCTCGACGTGTTCCGGAGGCTCTCGGACCGGCGTGGCGAGGCCATCGCACTCCACCGCCTGGGATACGTGCAGTGGGTCACGGGCGACTACCTCCGAGGCGAGGAACTCCTCCACCAGGCCCTCGCGCTCAGCGCCGGCATCAAGAACCGTCAGACCGAAGCGTGGACTCTCGCCTCCCTCGGACACCTCTGCCGGCGACTGGAGCGCACTGACGAAGGCCGTGAGCACCTCCGGAAGGCGCTCGAGGTCGCCCGGTCGACCGGGGACCAGCACTGCGAGTCCAGCGCCATCCTGGGCCTGGCCCTGATCAGCCTCACCGCCGGGCGACCCGACAGCTGCCACGAAACCGCCCTGCGCGCCTTGGCCAAATCCCGGAAGCTCGGCGATCCGCACGGCCAAGCCATGGCGATGATCACGCTGGGTCTCGCTTCCCACGCCCGGCGGCAACCGCGCCAGAGCGCGGCGTGGAACCGCCAAGCCCTCGCTCTGGCCCGGCAGACCGCCGAACCGTTCACGGAATCCATGGCCCTCACCGGTCTCGGACAGGCCCGCACCGGACTCGGGCACTACGACCATGCCGAACGGCACCTGAAAGCGGCCCTCACCATCCAACGGCGCATCACCGACCGGCACGCTGAGGCAGACACCCTGATGGCCTGGGCGGACCTGGTGGAAGCGGTGGGCAGCCGGCAGGCCGCGCGTTCCAGCCGGGACCACGCCCTGTCGATCCTCGCGGAGATAGGCGCCCCCGCGCCCGGGTGACGGGTTATGGGTGACGGGTGACGGGTGACGGGTCGAGGCGCCCGTCCTCCGCTCTCGCCAGCGCCGGCCCAGAGGTTCGTCCAGCGAAACGTCCAACCCCATGAGCCACGGTGGGAGGCGACGACGTACTGGGAGTGTTTCGCAGTGGGCGACAACGCGGATCTATTAAGCGGCCACGGCAATGCCGTCGGCAGGAAGGGCCGAGCGCAGTCCGATTGATCAGACCAGCTCAGACGGGCTGCCAAACAACGTCGCGGTGGGTGAACTCGGTGATGTCCGGGCTGCGGGAGCCACGACAGGGACGTGACACGCAGCTCGGACATCCAGCCCCGTCTCACATGGAGGAGTCGACGTGACTCGCATGAAGAAGACAGCCGTTCTCTGGGCCCTGGCCGCAGGCATGTTCGCGACCTCGGCCAGCCCCGCTCTCGCCGACCGCAATCAGACGGTGGCTTCGCCCGACCGCAGCACGACGGTCGCGTCAGCGGGACAGAACGCACAACTACAGAAGTGCTATCACCACAGGGCGAAGATCAAGCTGGCCAAGCGCAGCGGCCCAGGGAAGTCGTATCACCGGACCGGCTGGGTGGGGAAGAACAAACGCGTCTGCATCAACAAGATCAAAAAGGGCGGGTCCTTCCGCCAGTGCGGCGGCGGAAGGGACTGGGCGCATATCGCCGGCACAAGGAGTTGGGTTGCCGGACAGTGCCTGCGCTGGGATGAATAGTCCCTTTCACGCCAGGTCCGCCGTTCAGCCCGATGGCCCGTCGGCAGCACGAGGCGTTGCTGCGCTGTTGTCGATGCGGAGCGCATTCGAGCATCCCCGATCGCGACTTCGAGGTCGACGGAGCCTGACCAGCGTCCCGGCGACGCAGTGCCACCTCGCCACGGCTGTTCACGTCCCGGCTGTCACATCCCGGCTGATTCAGCGGGACGAGCGGGCGCCCCTCTACCCCTTCGACCGGTCCTGGCAGAGAGGCTCAGGCGGGCCTTCGCGATCGCCGATGCTCGCACCGACCTGTCGCGTGGTGCACCCACCGCACGCGTCGCCTGCCACGGCCGCGACATCGGGGGCACGTCTCGCCGGGCCCCGTGCAGCGAGCCGGATCGGCACGGGGCCTGGTACGCGCCAGGAACCAGCCGGCGAAACGCGCTTCCATCCGTGGCGCATTACTGCTGTCGAACTCACTTCGAGACCGGGAAGGCGAGTGGGACAGGCACTGAACGGGAGGGCAGCGAGGAGCCATGGTGTACGAGACAGTGTTCCGAAGCGAGGACGTGTCTGCCGCGGACCGGTTCGACTACTGGCGTGAACTCATGGTTCAGACGGTCGTGCCGATGGACATCAGCAGTGACTACGCTGACGACTTCCAGGCATCCGTTCATCTGCTGGAACTCGGCGCGGCGCAGGTACGGCCAACGACTTTCCAGTCCGTGCACTTTCACCGAACTCCCCAGCTGATCCGGCAATCGGCTCCCGAACTACTCCATGTGCTTCTCGTCGAACGCGGGACCGTGGGCGTGAGCCAGTCCGGACAGCAGGCCACACCCGGCCCCGGCGACCTGAGCATGGTCGACTTCTCGCGACCGTTCGACTCCTACGCGATCAGCGACGGGCGCCCGGTGGAGGTGGTAGGGGTAGCAGTTCCCATGGAGACGCTGGCGTTGGCCGAGAACAAGGTCACCAAGCTGCTCGCGCAGAGACTCTCGGCACGGGAAGGCTTCGGTGCCCTGCTTGCATCGTTCCTCACCCGCATCACGACGGACACCGGCTCCTTCCAGCCCTCCGACTGCCCCCGGTTAGGAACCATCCTGGTCGACCTGCTGTCCGCGCTGATCGCCCACGAACTCCACACCGACAACACCCTCAGTCCCGAAACCCGCCAGCGGACGCTGACCCTGCGCATCCGCTCCTTCATCCAGCAGCACCTGGCCGATCCCCAACTCACACCCCGCGCGATCGCCGCCGCGCACCACATCTCCGTCAGCTACCTGCACCGCCTCTTCCGGGAAGAAGGCACCACCACCGTCGCCGCCTGGATCCGCCACCAACGCCTCGAACGCGCCCGGCACGACCTCGCCGACCCCGCGCTGTGCCACGTCACCGTGCACCGGATCGCCACACGTTGGGGCTTCACCCGCGCCGCCGACTTCACCCGCGCCTTCCGCACCCACTACGGCATGCCCCCCAGGGACTACCGACACCAAGCACTCGGCATCCAAGCGGAGACGCATCGCTAAGCACTGCGCACTCCCTGCTAATGACTCCCCAACTGCAGCCCCGGCAGTCTGCTGAGGTACCTGTCGGCTCAAGGGGCGCGCAGGTCCGCGGGAGGGCCTGCTGGGCCGACGAGGCATGGGACTTCCACGCTTGCCAGCACACAAACCGAGAGGTTCGACCAGCGAAACGCCCAAGGTAGGAGGGGACGACCAGCGAGCACTCCGGGGGACGGGCCTTGCGGGCGCCTTGACACGACGCAGCGGACGGTCAGGCGGTCGCAAGCCCCATTGGGTAGCCGACGACTGCCGTGAGACCGGCAGCCAACCTGCGGCGCAGCCCCCGCACCCAGGAGCGGAAGGGAAGGGGCAGCACGACGCACCAGGGACGCCGCGGACGCAGACGACCACGAGCGGGCCAGGAACTCCTCCCGGCCAGCCCGGGAAAGATGCGGTCAGCCGACTCCGTCGTATTCCGCCGGCCCAAGGCGCCGTCGTACCAGCGCGGCATGGCACAAAACGGGGAGGGATTTGCAGTGGGGGACAACGCGGATCTGCGGGTCGACAAGGAGACCGTCGAGCGGTTGACCAAGGGCATCACCTCCGCCCTGGACGAACTCCGGGAGATCGGCACCGCCGATGACGCCGCCCAGGGCAGCGGCTTCAACGAGATGCCACTGTCGAAGATGGAGGCAGGCCACGACGGCCTCGCCGAGGCGTTCGAGGGCTTCTGCGAGGAGTGGGAGTGGGGCGTACGGGGCCTCATGGCGGACGCCGACGACGTGGCCCAGGCGCTGGGGCTGGCCGCCGGCGGCACGTTCGAGGAGGACGAGTACCGCTCCACCACTCTCAAGCAGGGCATCCAGGCCGTCTCACCGGCGAGTAACCCGCACACCACCAAGGAGGAACTCGCCCAGCAGGGCTACCTGGACGCCGGCACGGGGCTCTTCGGCTGATGGGTGGCCTCGGAGACGCCATGAACGCGCTGGAGAGCGGCGCGAAGAAACTCACTGACAACACCACCGACACCCTCAAGGACCTGACTCCCGACCCCGTCGAGGACAAGGTCGAAGGCGCCATCGAAGGCGGCGGCGAACTGCTCCGTTCCGGCGCGGACGCCGCCGCGGGAAAGATGGACGACTGGGGCTGGCACAAGGCCGCCGACTACACCCGCAAAGCCGGGGACTACGTCAGCAACAAGACCGGCGGAAATGTCCCCGAAGACCAGTTGGGCGAGACTGAGGAAGCCAACAAACTCATCCACGGCAGCCCCTCGAAACTGCGCTCCACCGCCAAGCACCTCAAGGACTTCGACAAGGCGTTCACCGCCGTCGGCAAGGGTCTCAAGGCGCTGGACTCCGCTCATCTGAAGGGCGAGGCGGCCGACGCGTTCCGTGCCTCGGTGGACGTTCAGCCTCCGAGGTGGTTCAAGGCCGCTGATGCCTGCGAGAAAGCGGGCACCGCCCTCGAAGACTTCGCGGGCACCGTCAAGTGGGCCCAGAGCGAAGCCAGGAAAGCGATCCGCCTGTACAAGAAGGCCAAGGCAGCTTCCGAGGCGCATCGCGGGAAGGTCGACGCCTACAACGACGCCGTCGACAAGTACAACGCCACCGCGGCCGACGAGCGTGACCCCGACAGCCTGCCCGACAAGCCTCCGGCCACCGATCCCGGCAAGGCCAAGATGGACGAGGCGCAGGAGACCCTGCACGAAGCACGCCGTCAGCGCGACGAGGCCGCACGCGCCGCCGTCAAGGCGGTCGAGGCCGCACGCGAAGCGGCGCCGCCCAAACCCTCATACCGCGCCCAGGCCCGCAGCGGAGTCAAGGGGAACCTGCTGGGAGCGGAGCATCTTGTCGCTGGACTCGTCAAGGGCGGGGCCGGGCTGTTGAACTGGAGCAAGCAGACCAGCCTGGTCAACCCCTACAACATCACGCACCCCGGTGAGTACGTCACCAATCTCAACAGCACCGCGAACGGGCTCATCACCGCCGCCAAGGACCCCAAGAAGTTTCTGAAGTCGGAATGGTCCACATTCCTCAAGGACCCGCAAGAGTACGTGGGTACGTTCATCGCCGAGTCCGCGCTCACCGGCGGCTCGGGGAAAGCCGCCGGGCTGGCTCGCAAAGCTGCACGCACGGCCGAGGGCACAGGGCGCAAGGCCGTAAAACACCGTGGCCCTGGGGAGAACACCACACCGCCGAAGAAGAAGTGCAGCGACGGAACCGACCCGGTCGACCTGGCGACGGGGAAGATGTACCTCCCGCAGACCGATGTCTCCCTGCCGGGCGCGTTGCCGCTGGTGTTCCGCCGCCAGGTGGAGTCCGGCTACCGGGTCGGTCGTTGGTTCGGCCCGTCCTGGTCGAGCACGGCGGACCAGCGGCTGGAGATCGACGCCGAGGGCGTCGTCTTCGTGAGCGAGGACGGTCTGCTGCTGTCCTACCCTCACCCGGCCCCGGATGTCACGACCCTCCCCGAAGCAGGCCCCCGCTGGCCTCTCGAACGCGACCCTCATGGCGACTACACCCTCACCGATCCCGCCACCGGTCACGTCCGCCACTTCGCTGGGCCGCTTGACGTGGACCCGGGTGGCGACGGGGTCGCGCTGCTGGAGCAGATATCCGACCGCTCCGGCCACTGGATCACCTTCGAGTACGACGCCGAGGGCACCCCGACCGCGCTCGCGCACAGCGCCGGGTACGAGCTGAAGCTCAGCACCGCCGAGGGCCGGATCACCGCCCTCCACTTGGCGGGCGCGGCGGAGGACGGTGGCGACCAGGAGCTGATCCGCTACGCCTACACGGACGGCAACCTCACCGGCGTGACGGGCTCCTCCGGCCTCCCCCTGCGCTTCGAATACGACGAAGAACGCCGCGTCATAGCGTGGGTCGACACCAACGACCGCCGGTACGACTACGCGTACGACAACCAGGACCGCTGCATCGCC
>NZ_JAIWIH010000078.1:0-20179 GCF_052851135.1 Streptomyces sp. BRA346
GACTACCAGCCGACCGGCCGCCCACCCGGCCCACAACGACGATGACCCCGAACCCAATCGTGGGTTCGGGGTCATTCCGATGTCCTGCGACATCACAGCAGTAGCGGGGACAGGATTTGAACCTGCGACCTCTGGGTTATGAGCCCAGCGAGCTACCGAGCTGCTCCACCCCGCGTCGGTGCACACCACCGTACGCCATGGCGGCGTGCGCTGGAGACCATGATGGGCCGGGGGCGTGTGTTCTGGATCTTTCTGGCCCTCGAGGTCGGCCTGACCTGGCCGTAGTTGCGGCGTCCGGCGCGCTGGCCCCGCTCATCGTCCAATTTTCCCGGTCCTTAAGCCTGTTGGTCCGGCAATGGGATACTGGCTCGCTATGACACTGGCTCACGCCGCCGGCAGCCGGCCCGTCGTGGATGTAGACAGCCCCGCCACTTGGCCCGGGCCGCTGGCAGATCTCATCTACGAGATTGCCGACGAAGCCGAACTGGACGAGCCGGAGCTGTACGTCGACTTGGAGTTGGAGGACAGGGAGGCGCAGATCCTCGACCTGCTCCGCGGCTACCTTCTGCAGGCGCAGCACTGCACCAGGCTGCTCGACCACGAGGCCGATGCGATGCGTGCACATGGCCTGCGCCCCCTGAATGCCGCACTCGTTGATGACCGCCTGAACCAGGCCCATGAGCAGGGCTATCTGACCGCCGCTGAGCGGGAGATATTGCGCTCCCACAGCATGGTCGCCCCGGGGAAGCAGAGGATGGGCATTCGAGAGGGTCAGGTCTGCCTGACCCTCTCGGCCGAGGCCACCGCCCACGACATCGACGGGGCATGGCGGCTGCTGTCCTTCTGGGGCGGCGAGGCGATCTACTGGCAGCACTGCGACAACCCTGCCGGTGTCGCTCAGAGACTGCGTTGCCTGGGCCGGCCCGCACTGGTCACCGCCTACGTGGACCTCGCCAGTCCCGGCAGGCACCTCGTCTTCAAATCGGTGGTGCACACCTTCGTCGGCAAGGCCATCGGCTACACCCCCGCCAACGCCGACGTCCTCTACCGCAACGCGATCCCGCCGCAGCACATCGACTCCATCGCCTTCCCCGGCGATCCCGCCTACGACCGGCTTCCGGGCCTGCCCACCGCGTGATTGACCGCTCTGATCGCCCCGGTGAAACGTCCGGCGTCCTCCCCTGGGCCGAGATGGGCGGCTTCTACGCGGCGAAGCCGATGTTTTTGACGTATTCGTACTGGCCCCACTGGGAGCCCAGATCGGGCAGGACATCGGCGGTCCAGACGTCGTCCAGGCCTTGGTGGTCGCCGGCCGCCCAGGAACCGACGATCTTGTCCCAGCGGCGCACGTTCATCGTCCGGTGTGCCACCACCCGCTGAAGCTGGCGCGCCACGCCGGACTGGTCGAGGGGGTGGATCTCCACGCGAGTGCCGCGGCCCTCGCGGTTGAGGCGGGCGGTGAGGTGGCGGGCGACGTTGCGGCGCCGCACCGCCCGGTAAGCGGCGTCGATGCGTTCCAGGTTGGCCTTCGACGGACGGCGGGTGCCCTGCATCCACGCCTTCAGCGTCCGGTCGCTCACGGTCAGTCCGGCGTCCTTGGCTGCCTGCCAGGCCCTGTCCGACGTCGTCAGGTAGTGCAGGCGTGCCATCAGGCCGCGCCGGGCGGTCACCGGGGTGGCGATGTGAGCGGCGAGCCGGTCGAGCTGGCGGGCAACGGCTTCGCTGCCCTTGATCCCGCTCGCGCCGAACTTCCCGAAGTCGATGTTCTTCTCCGGCATTTACTGCTCCTGCCCCGTGCCGGCTTCGGTGCCGGTCCCGGCGGTGTAGGTGTCCTTGACCTTGACCTCGGTAACCGAGCGGCCTTCGGGAAAGACACGGCGCCAGTCTCCGATGATGTGGAGTTCGTCGGTTCCCATCGCCCGTACGACCGTCAGTCCCCCGTCGTGGGCCTTGAACGCCTTCATCCAGAGGTTGGCGAAAGCCTGGGAGCGGATGATGTGCATCCAGTCCGGGCGGTAGAGCTCCCGGTTGTAGTTCGACTCCCCCATCGTCGACACGAACTTGGAGTACATCGCCTTCACGTACTCCAGCGTCAGCTCGTCGCCGTCTGCAAGCGCGGAGTCGCGGGCGTCCTTGAGAGCGATCCTGAACTTCTCCAGGAGGTTCTCGGTGGCCCCCGAGGTGTACGACTCGTGGATCTCGGGCGGCTCGCACAGGCCGTGTTTCGGTCCGGACAGACGCAGCAGCAGGCGCAGGGTCGGTTCGGTGACCCACAGCGGGCCGGGCTCGTCTCTCTGGCCGATCGGGTTGGGCAGCACCGCCTCGTGCTCCCACTTGGGCGGGGTGATCAGGTGGACTCCGGCGCGGCGCCGGTCGTGCGCGAAGCCCGTGGAGTGTTCCAGCTGGCCGAGCGGGAGGTGGGTCTTGAGTGCGCTCAAATAGGCGCCGTTGATGTCGAGCGCGGTGACGTCGTGCTTCCCGGGCGGCAGTTCGGGCCGCGTCCACTTGGGGCGGGCTTCCCAGATCTGGTCGGCGCCCTTGGACGTCGGCTTCTTGAGGATGTCGGGGATCCAGGGGTGGGCGATCACGTCGTAGCGGGCGCCTTTGCGGGTCTCGTCCAGCAGGCGCATCGCGTCCGGGATGGCGCGCTTCAGCAACGCGGCGCTCGCGGCTTCGACATCGCCCCCGTGCTCGGCGAGCGCGGCGTGCACCGCTTCGTGGATCAAGTCGGCCGGCCCGGACGGCTCCTGAAACGCCCGCCCGCGCGGGGTCGCACGCTTCCCGCCGGCCGGGCGGGGCGGGCGTGCTGTGCGCGGCTCGTGGGCCTGGGCAGACGGCGCGGCGGGCGCGGGTGTCGGGGCTTCGACAGGGGTCGCCTGGCAGTCGGAGGGGTCCAGGTGCTGAGCGAACCCCGCCACGCGTTGTTCGGCGGGATGGCCGCACAGCACACACGGCTCGGGCGCGGCGAGCAGTTCCACCTCGTCTTCGTCCTGGCCGACTTCCGGCGAAGACGTGGAGGTGACGGCCGCCGCAGCAGCGCCTGACGCCATGGGCTGCTCGGCCGGCTCCGCCCTGTTCTCAGTATCGGTGGCGAGCTTGGCGTTCAGTCCGTCCAGCAGATATGCGTACTTGGCCCGGGCCTCGCCGGCAGGGTCCCGGCCGCTCTCCCATCCACTGAGGGTGGACGGGCTCACGCCGAGCGCGCGTGCCACCTGAGCCTTGGACAGCCGGGCCCGTTCCCGCAGCTCGCGGCGCACCTGGCAAGGCGGAAGTGGTGCCTGCGGGCCGACGGCGTCGAGCAGCGAGTCGATCGCGTCGAAGTCGCTCACCGGCTCGTGCCCTTCGCCTCGGCCCGGGCGGAACGGCGCCTGTCGGCGGGCAGCACCTCACACGCTCTGGTCGGACCCGCCAGCAGGTCCAGCGCGCCGATGCCGTAGTGCTCGGCCAGGACATCGACGTCACGCAGGCTCCACGAGACGGCACCCGACTGTCTGCGCGACACCTGTGTCTGCGTCAGTCCCAGCACCCCCGCAACCGACCGCTGCGAGTCACCCGTCACCTGCATCAACGCGGCCACCGTCAGCCGCAACGACTCCTCCAAGGCCAATCCCATACCCTCAATGTACCCGATTCGATGCAACTTTCGCACGAGAATTAGCTAATTGCTATCAGTGATGCATAGAAGCTTCACCTGCTCAGAGCCGAGGGCCCTCGCTATGGCGGTCTCTCGCCGGGCCGACAGGTCAGCGATGAGGACCGCTTTACTCACGCGGAAGCCGGCGGGCCGCGCGCCGGGCGCCCCGCCTCGCCTGGCGTGCCTCTTCAACCGCCCGATCGGACAGGCACCGCGGGCACACGAGGTCCAGGACACGGCGGCGCAGGGCCGGGCGCAGCCGGGGTCCGGGAGGTAGCGGCCACCCACGGCAGTGACGGTGCACCGTACGCGCGCGGGTACCCAAGAGCGCAGCGACCACAGAGGCGTTGCCGGCGTAGGCGGCCAGGAGGAATGCCATCTGCGCCTGGTGGCCTGCCGGGAACTGCGCGGCGGACTCGGCCTGCTCTTCCGGGTGGAGGAAGGCGTCGTGGCGCTCGCAGCGCGGCGCCTTCCTGCTGTTCCGGGCGATGCCCGGCGAGCTGATGTTCACAGCTTGAAAGCCTGCCCGGGGCCGTCTGTGGACAGCGGGCGGCCGGTGGGGCCGTTCCGTGTGCGGCGGGTGAGAGGGCTTCCCGTGCGTCATCCGGGCTGGTGCCGACTGGCTGTCCGCATGGTGCACAGGTTGGCGTCCGGGTTACGCCTGTGCCGTTGTGGCGCGATGATGAAGTTGCGGTGCGGCAGAGGTGGCCGTGCGTACAGCCCTCTTACGTTTGCGGAGTCACCCGTGTACGAGACCGCGAGAACCGCTCTGCAGGAGCTCGAGAACGATCAGGACTTCGAGCGGGTGGCATTGCATGTGCTGCGGGTTCGTTTTCCGCAACTGCGGATCACCAGTTCCACGGGGGATCTGGGCCGGGATGCGTTCGGCCGTCCCTTGTTCGGCGAGAACGACCAAGTCGTGCTGTGGGCGAGTCTGCAGCAGCGGTGGACGGACAAGCTGAAGTCCGAGCTGGTGAAGAACGCCAAGCACAGCAGGCGGGCCAAAGCGATCTACGTGATGAACCGCTCGACCAACGAGATCACCAAGGAGAGGTGGAGACAGAAAGCACGCACGGAGTACGGCGTTGAGATGGAGATCGTCACTCTGGCTGAGCTGGTCACCGAACCGGAGACAGACGGCTTGCGGTGGGTGGCCGAGCTCGAGCTCGGTGTGCGTCCGCGGGCTCCGCGCAGGCTGTCGACGTGGGCGCAGTACATCGACGCCCTGTCCGTGTCGGTGCCCGGGATGACCGCGCCCTTGGTGGGACGCGAGGCGGAGATGCAGGCGCTCAGAGCGGCATTGGCTGACAGGAATCCGGCGGCGCGGGTCGTGGTGGTGGAGGGTGCGGGAGGGGTCGGAAAGACTCGTCTGGCGATCGAGGCGTCGAAGTCGGTGTCGGCGGTGCTCGTCGCGCCCACGGGTGTGTCGTTGGATGCCGGCGCGTTCACGGAAGCGCCGGTCGATGCTCCCCTGGTTGTTCTCATTGACGATGCCGACCGTGCCCCGGATCTGAGCGGTCTTCCCGCGCTCCTGCACGACGGCCGTTTCGGCCGTGTGCGTCTTGTCCTGACGGTGCGGCCCGGCCGTCACCTGGGGGTGCTGCAGCGTTGGAACATCGAACGCTGGGGTGGTGCTGTCGTCCCGCTTCGTTCCCTGGACAGAGGAGGCATCGACGCGCTTGTCACCGGGCGGGGGATCCTGAATCCGGCCTTCCGTGAAACCGTCATCAATCTGGCTCAGGGCAACCCGCTCATCGCTCATGCGGCCTGTGAAGCGGGGCTTTCCGCAAACCGGTTCGACTGGCCGAGCGCGGCCGATCTGCTGCGGGTCACCGTCGGGAGGCGTCTGCCGGCCGACGACCCCGCGCAGGAGCACCGGGCCGCGGCGGTGGCGCTGGCGGTGCTGGGCACGGTCACCAGTGGGGAGGATCTCGCCGTGCTGGCTGGTGCGGTGTCGACGCTTCCGCCTGAGCCGCACCGGTTGTCCGTCCTGCTGGATGAGCTGGCCGATGCCGGGCTGGCCGATTCTTCGCCGTACTCGGTGCGCCCTGCCCTGCTTGCCCCGGTTCTCCTCGCCGACGCGCTCGATCCTCCCGCCCGGGTCCGGTTGGACGTCGACCGGGTGCTGCAAGCGGTGGTGCGGATGGCCGGGCTCGAGCTGAACGGGCAGCCCGTCACGTCCGCTGGCCGGAACCTGGAATTCGGGGCGTCACGGCTCGGTCCTCAGTTGAACGTCCTGGCCCAGGCAGCACACGACCGGGCAGACCATGTGGTGGGTGCTCGGCTGGCTGCGGCTGTCCGCGCGCTGCTGCCGTCCGAGGCGCATCTGGGCGAGTGGGCGGCTGTGGTCGGACTGGCCGGTGAAGTGGCCGTGGCCGCCCCCACTATCTTCGCGGACCTGCACGAGACGCTGGTGAAGCGGTGGCCGCCGGATCCTGCACCCCGCTTGCTGGACGGCGGAGACCCGGTCGCCCACTACCGGTACGGTCTGCAGCACTTGGGCGAGCGGTTCGCCCAGCTCGCCCACCGCATCGGGCCCGATGCAGTACCCAGTCCGGTCAGCCTGCTGCTCGACGTGGCCTGGTTGATGGAACCGGCCCTCCACGTGGAAAACTCTGACCGGCGCGAGGGGGTTCTGCGTGCCATCGGGCAGTGGTGCTCCGCGCCGGCCCACGCCCTGCCGCAGCACATTGACGCACTGTTCGAGCGGCGTCGCGAGGTCCTGCGGGTCATCACCCAGTGGCACCGGGACCGGGCTGCCCACCCTCCGCAGGAGCTGGACGCCGGGGAGAGCGCCATCCGTGGCCCCCTCAGCCTCGCGCGCGTGCTTATAGCAGCCCTCCAGCCGCTGCCACGCCTGACCGTGGAAAGCACTGGCGGCACACCCGAGTCAGCGAGCACCATCTCCCTGCACGCCGCTGTGCTGCCCGATCGCCCCGAAACCCTCACCCTGCTGCGCGAGGCGCTCACGCTGCTCGCCCCGCTGCTGGACGAACCCGCAATGCGCAGTGGTGAAGGCTTGCCCGTACTGCACACGCTCGTCTCCCTGCCCGGTCAGTTGCGTGGCGAAGGAGCGCGGCCGATGGCGTTCTCCGGCGTGCCCCTGGCCAGCCATGCCGTCGCCGTATTGGACGTCGCGGCAGGAGAGTTCACCGAGCAGATCGCCGCGCGGTGGGACTCACTTCCTTTGGCGGTGAGGCGCAGCGCAGCCCAGGCTGTGCTGGGACCTGATCCACGGCCTCGTTCCCTCGCAGCAGCGGCCGAAGCCGGGGATGCGGTGGCAGCCGTGGCACTCGCGGACACCCGACTTGGCCGTCTCCTTGTACTGCAGCCGCTGCGCAGCCGCGCTCCCTGGCGTGAGGCGCTTGAAGAGCAGCAGCGCGCCGCACAGCCACCGGGCAGCGAGATGGATCTGCCGGAGGCGCTCCGGCTGCTGGAGGACACTGGCCCGAATGTCACGGGCGTAGCAGTCAGCGCGCTTCCTGCCTTCACTCGGGCGGTCGGAGCCGCGGCCCCGGATCCCCAGCCGGCGTTCGAGCGGATAGCCCAGGCGCCGATGGCCGGCGAAGATGCTCTGCTGGCGGCCGCTGCCGGTGAGGGGGCAGCCGACGGCGGGCGGTTTCGTAGGCCGGCCGGTGCACGTCAGGGACTGGACCCAAAGGGGCTGCCGACCGGCCAGGTACGCGGGACCTTGCGGCGGCACGGCAAGGGGTGGGCGGCGTGAACGCGGCGGAGGGCCCCGGCGGCCTGATGGAAGGCGAGGCCGTGCCGAAGGCGGGGCAGGGTGTCGTGGCTCTGTACCGCGAGCCGTACGGGCCGGTGCGCCTGTGCAGCGCGGCCGGGCTTCGGGGTGTGGCGCTGGAGGAGTTCGGGCCGGTGAGTGAACCGGTGCCCTACCGGGGCCGCAAGGGCATTATCACCTACTGGCCGGTGGCGCCCCGGGAGCAGACCGTGGTGTGCGGCAGCCTGCGGCAGTGGCGGCTGGCGGTGGAGCTGGACTTCGAGCCGGCCTGGGCGGCGTTCAGTGCCGGCCCGGTGGAACTGCGGTGGCGGGCGGGAGGCCGCCTTCGCCGCTGGCGCCCCGACTTCGTGGCGCGCACGGCCGAGGGCGAGCGTGAGGTGCTGGTGCTGAAGCCGCCCCGACAGGAGAGCCTGCCCGCCGTGAGACTCGAGGTGCTTCAGGAGGTGGCGCAGGCGGCCGGGTGGCGGGTGCGGCAGGTGCGTGAGCCATCGGGGCTGCGCGTACGCAATCTCGGTTGGCTGGCCGGCTACCGGTTTCCTGCGGGCGACGAGGAGGACCAGGGGCCGGCGCTGCTGGAGGCGTTCAGGCAGCCGGCGGGCCTGCGGGCAGGGGTGGCGGCGAGCGGGCTGGACGAGCTGACGGGTCTGGACCTCGCGTACCGGATGCTGTGGCAGCGGCGGCTGCTGTTCGACCGCGCACAGCCGCTGCTGCCCGATGCCGTGGCCTGGGCGGCTTGATGGCGCGGAGGGGGCGCATGGCGGGATCGGGTGAGGCCCGGCTTGCGGGGTCGCTGTCCATCGGGGCGCGGGTGCGCTGGCAGGAGCGCGAGTGGGAGGTGGTGGCGTGGCAGGGGTCGCAGGTCACGCTGCTGCCGCAGGACGGCGAGGAGGCACCACGGGCGGTGTCGTACCGGTGGCTGGTGGGCGCGGAGGACTTCACGGTTCTCAGCGGCGGCGGGGCACCGGCCGCGGACGGCACGGCTCTTGACGGGTGGGGTCGGCAGGAGGGCCGGGAGGAAGAAGCCGCGCTGTGGCAGGCGCGCATGGTGGAGATCGACACCGGTCTGGCGCCGGGCGAAAGCGAGCATGCGCGGGGATTCGGGCCGGAAACGACGCTGGCCCAGCGGTGCGCCGCAATGTCGGCGCGGCTGGCCGCCGAAGGCGTCCGCTGCTCCGCCCACACCCTCGCCGACAAGCGGCGCAAGTGGAAGGCGGCCGGGGAGAATCCGGTTGTGCTGCTGCCCGCCGCGCGGGACAAAAGGGCGGGGGGCTTCACCGACCCGCGGTGTCTGACCGCCATGCAGGACGTGGTGGCCCGGCGCGCGCACGAGTCGGACGTGACCATCGAGCTGATCCGCGAGGAGGTCGAGGACCTCCTGCACTCGCGCTACGACGAGGAACTCGGCGACCCAGCTGCCGTGGCGGCCCTGCTGCCCTCCCGTTCCACCTTCTACCTTCGGATGAAGGAGTCCGGCCTGGCCGACATCCTGGACCAGCCGACACGGGCCCGGGCCGCCCTGGCCTCCACCCCACCCCTGCCCCACGGCGGGCGCGAGGCCGTGCTGCGGCCGGGACAGGTGACCCAGGTCGACACAACGCCGCTGCGGATCCTGGCCCGCGGCGACGACGGCCGGCCTACCTCCACGGAGATGACCTCGCTGATCGACGTGGCCAGTCACAGCATGTGCGCGCTGATGATCACACCAAGCCGTCCCCGGGACGCCGAGAACGGACAGGCAGGCCAGGCGACCCGGGCGATCGACCTGACCCTGATGCTGGCCCAGGCTCTCGCGCCCTGGCCGGTGATGCCCGGTTGGGACCCGCTGAGCGCGGCCGCCGCCTCCAGCCTGCCGTTCGGGGCGCTGCGCGCGGCGGACGAGCGGTTCACCCAGGCCACCGCCGCCCGCCCGGTCATCCGCCCCGAACTGATCATCTATGACCAGGGCAGCCCTTACGTGAGCGAGCATTTCACCGAGGTCTGCGACCGGCTGCGCATCGCCCGCCGCCCGGCGCGCAACTGGCTCCCCCGTCCGCAGCCGCCCCGCCGGCGCTTCCGACAGGCACGGGCGGCGTGGAACGGCCCTCGGACAGCGGGCAGGCTCCGCATCCGCTGGCAGCACTCTTCCCCGACGACGGCGACGACAGCCCGCCGGATGCCTCCGCTGCCGGAGCATCGGCAGCTGTCTACGAGGTCGTTGAGGCGGAACTCCTCGACGGCCTCAATCCGGACGGTGATGACGGCAACGAGGGCGAGGGCGACGTATGGGAGATGTAGACGACCAAGGACAGGAGCCGTGACGACGCAGCCCCAGGCCGACCCCGAGAGCGGACAGGTTTTTTGCGGTCCGGAGCCGGTGGCCGGTGCGTGCAGGACCGTGACGAGAGAGAAGCTTGATGAGGGCATCCATCGAACTGCGTGACAAACGTGAAGCCCGTCTGCGTCAGCAGCTGAAGGACACCCCGATGCGTCCTGTGCCGCTGTTCCAACTCACGGGCTGGACCCACTTCGTCGACGAGGAAGTGGAGCCGCCCGCACTGGCGGCGGGCAGCAGTCCGGCTGAGGACAGGAAGACGGACGAACAGGCCATCGCCTACCACCGGCATCTGCGGATGGTGCCCACCGACGCGATGACCCACATGCAGGAAATGGTCGTCGAGGCAGTCCACGCCAACAGCGGGCGCCGTGACGGGCTGATGGACCATGTCATCGACGGCCCCGCGGGCACCGGCAAGACCTGTCTGCTGCGGGCGATCGGACGCACCGCCCAGAGGAAGATCGAAGCCGCCATGGGCGGCAGGCGCCAGAACACGATCCCGGTGGTGCACATCACCACCCCCGCGGACCCTGAGCCCAGGGTGAACCGGCTCTGGGAGATCGGCTCCTACCTGGGTCTCAACCCCGAACCGAAGAGCCTCGGGGAAGTCCTGGAGATGCGCAGGCACCAGGACGTGACCCTGCCGGTCAACTACGTCCTGGAGACCGCGCAGACCCGTCTGCTGCTCATCGACGACATCAACCGCGCCTCGCCGCAGCACCTGGCGAACGTACTGCCCTACTTCGACTACCTGCGCGACAAGATGGGCATCTCCATCGTCTTCTGCGGCACCGGAGCCAGCCACCGCCTGCACCGGGCCCGCATCCTGGCCGGAGAGCTGACCCGAGTCAGCGAGGAAACCGGGTACGGCTCGAACAGACGGGACGGCCGGCCGTACCCGTCCCGCCCTCCCCCACCGCCCTGCTGCCGGTGACGTGGCTGCACCCCCTGCCCCTGGACACCGAGGACGACGAGACCTTCCGGCGCGTCCTGGCAAGCTTCGAGGCCGACTTGAGCCTGTACCGGCTGGAGGAGAACGCCCTGAGCAAACACGCCGTCACACTGCACCAGCGCACCGGCGGCTACTTCAAAGCCCTCACCTACGTCATCTCCACCGCCGCCGTCCTCGCGATCCGCAGCGGCAGCGAGAACATCACCGAGAAAGAGATCGACGCCGCGACAGCCCAACTCGGCCCCTGAAACAAACCACAGGACCGCAGTGTCGGCCGGGCCGGCACTCCCTCCCGTGGCTACCGGGCGCCAGAGCCCCCGCTGCGCGCCCTCCGTCCCGGCGGGGTCCACTGTCTAGCTGGACCGGGAATCCGACATAACCGGCACACTGGCATGTCCAGGACAGGAGCTCGGTTGGGTACCCCTCCCGACAGCCCCGGGCCGTCCGTGGACTCCGTCCCCACCCGCTACGGCGACACCGCCTTCCGCTCCCCCCTCGAAGCAGTCTGGGCCCCTGAACGGCAGACAACCGTCTCTTCGCGATGCCCGACCTGGGCTGATGCCGTAGCGCGGCGGCGGGCTGGTCGGGGAGGCTGTACGCCGTGGCCGATGACACCGACACCGACGACTGGCCGGGCTACACGCCCGAAGAGATGAACCTGCCGACCGAACTGGTGGAGAGGATCAGACTGGTCTGCTCCCTTCTGCACCTGCCGGTGGCCGAACGCCACGGCATGCCGGGTGTGACGCTGGGGCGTGAAGAGATGTGGAAGCCGGGAGAGCCGGCCGACCACGTCACCGTCAGCTGGAACGTCAGCGACAAGCTGTTCGACATCGCGGACACACAGGGCAGCGACGGCAGGGCGGAGCACCTGTGTGGCGCCATCGACGCCCTGGAACGCGGACTGGTCGATGCACTGCGCCGGGGAGGCCTGCGGATAGAACGCGACACCGGCACTCAGGACTGGAAGGTCCTGGGCATCACTGCCCCCTCCCCGCTGGACTGACCCCAGCACTCCTGCTCACGAGCGCGGCTGGTACGCGGTCTTTACCCGCAGAGCATATGCACTCACCATCGGTGATCAGGGTCTGGGTCAGTCGGGCTGCCGACTGCGTGGGGGACAACGCGTGCAGGGGGTCGGAATGGGCGTCTTGTAGAAGCTGGAGCCAGCTACCGAGGCGAAACACCGGTCGTACAAGCAGTACCAGGACGCCTGGTGGCCGATCCTTCTGCAGACTTCCACCCGCACCGGATACCCCCGTCCTCGCGTCACGCTGCTGGACGCCTTCACCGGCCCAGGCCGCTACCTAGGCGGAGAAGAGGGCTCGCGCCACCTGGTGGCGGTCACCGAGCGCACGAACCGGCAGAAGAGCGACCGGGACCCGACCGAGTGGATGCCGGATGAGGCGATGCACTGCGCGCACGCTCACCGAACTCGCCGCCCGCTGCCCCAACGCCCCGCTGACCTACACCCGCGCGCCCTGACCGAGCTGGGCGTGTTGCGTCAGAACCTGGGTGCCCTGCGCTGGCACCAGCGGTTCGGGAACTTGTGCGGTCAGGCGCCGTTCGCCGACAGGTCCGTCAGCTTGGTCTCCAGCAGGGCGGCGTCCTCGTCGCTGATCACGACGCCGAAGACGTCGTCCAGCAGCTTGCGCACCTCTTCGGCGCGTACCGTCTGGGTCTCGGGTGGGATGCTGACGTCCGCCAACTGTGTGGTCCAGGTCAGCCCGTCGAGAATGTGCAGCCGGTCGGGGAGGATCCGCTGGATGAACGGACGGGTGACGAACGGGGAGCGGCCGTTGGAGTCGACGAAGTGGTTTCCGACGGCGAAGTCGATCGGGTACTGCGGGTTAAGGGTCGTCGCGTGCCGGCTCAGCCACCCGTCGGGGCTGTCACCGCTCCGCTGGTACACGGCCCATCCGTCGGCGCCGGGGGTGATCTCCTCGTGTTGCACGCGGTATTCCCACGCGCCGGTGGTGAATGCGGCGCCATCCGCCAGCTCGATCGGCTCGAACAGGCTCGCCCCAAAGCCCACGTCGCACAGCCAGCGGCGCCCCTCCAGCTCGACGACGAGCATGGCGTGCGTCGCCGGAAGGATCTTGTCGGAGCCCATCCGTATCCGGCCGGAGACGGCGGTGAAGCGGTAGCCCAGTGCCTCCAGGGCGGCGGCGAATAGGGTCACGTGCTCATAGCAGTAGCCTCCGCGCCCCCGGTGCAACAGCTTGTCCTGGATGGTTGCCAGGTCCAGCGCCACGTGGCCGTGCAGGAAGGCGTCGAGGTTCTCCCAGCCAATGGAGAGGACGTGCGCCCGCTGCAGGGTGCGGAGGGTGCCCAGAGTGGGTGTGCGGTCGCCGTCGTATCCGATGTGTGCCAGATAGGCGTCGAGGTCGAGCTCTTCGCTGTGCCACACGGCAGTCTCCTTCCGTCGCACGCCTGGGTGCGCGCGTACCCGTATCGCATCCGGGGCGGATCTCTGTCAGCGGTCGCCGACGGCTGCCCATACGCCAACATGCGGCCCCACGGCCGCATTCCTCCGCGACGCGCGTTCAGCTCGACATCTTCTTGTTTCAGCTGTCCCAGCTCCTGCTCGCCCGTCACCAGCCAGGGCGCTGCACCTGCACCAGGGTGCTGTCGCCGCCCAGCTGGCGGGTGAGGGTACGGGTGGTCCGCGCCGACCGCACCTCTGGCGAGACTCCGCAGGTCAGCGGGTTTCCGCTTCGGGGCGTCCCGAGGATTTGGACACGACGTGAGACTGAACGGCTGGACCCTGCGTGAGGCCCCGCGAGAAACTGCAGGTCACGGCATCATCATGGGACACGAGCCACGAGACCCTACACGGCTCCAACCCTAGGCCAAGGCCGGAGGGGATGCGCCTGGTGCGCCCACCCCCGAGCAGCGTCGGAGCTGTTGGCAGCGCGCAGATTCCGGGCGAGGACTACTCGCTGGTGCCGACGCAGGGGGCTATCGCGGGAAGGCAATGGGTGGTTGAAAAACTCCACCAGTACGGGCCCGATGATCCCGCCCGCCGCTTGCCTCGCCGCGACTGCTGGCAGGCCCGGCACAGCGACGAGCGCATCACCACCGAGGACGCCGTCGACCGGCTCGCACGCAAGGCCATCGCATGGTGCGGCGTCTGCCGACCCGACCGGGCTCTCCGCTGCTGACCGCCAGACGGCTCGGCGTGCATGGACACCGCGCCCAGGGTCGGCCACCGCGGCACGGGCGATAATCGGATGCCGCCGGAATGTAGTGCTCCGTCCGGTCCCGGCGCATACGGTCGCGACAGCCGCGCCGTTGGCCCGCAGCGCCTCAAGTGACGGCAGATCCTCCGGGCGGCCTGGACGGTGAAATTGCATGGCGTGCCTCTCAAACAATGATCATGAAGTGGACGGGGAGGCGGCATACCACGCTGCCGCGGTTCCGTTCCGTCCAGCCGCCTTCCGCGCCGCCGCCACATCACGCCGTACTTGCGTCCCGTTCGGCCGGCATCTCCGGAAGCGCGCCGCGTCGGGGAACATCCTCAGGCGCCGGGGCCGGGCGCTCCGTCGCGGATCGCCCGCGGCGAGGCGCCGAGCTCGCGGCGGCAGGCCTTGTTGAACGCCTGGAGGTCCGTGATCCCCACCGACGCCGCGATCGTCGCGATCGGCAGCGTCGTCTCGCGCAGCAGGTGCCTGGCCCGCTCCATGCGGCGGTGCCGGATGTGGGCCACGACCGTGTCCCCGGTCTCGGCCCGGAAGAGCCGGGTGAGGTGGTTGTGCGAGACGCCCGCCCCGCGCGCCACGTCCGGCACGGTGAGCGGCTCGGCGAGATGCGACTCGACGTACGCGATCGCGGCGGCGACGGCGGGGTGCCCGCCGCCCGTGCCGGTGGGGACGGACAGCTGCGCCACGCGCCACAGCACTGACCACACCTCGGCGACCGCCTGCGCCGGGGCCCGGGGGGCGGCCGCGATGGCCTGGAGCAGGAGGCTGGAGAGCAGGGCCGTCTGGGCCCCCGCGTTCTGCACCACCGGCACCGTACGGACCACCCCGCGGTCGGGTAGCCGCAGATGGGCGTACAGGTGCTCGGAGCGCCCGCGGTAGCGGTAGCGCACCAGGACACCGGGCGGGACGAGGCTGACGTAACCGGGCCGCACGGTGTACGCCACGCCGTCGGCCGTGAGCTCGGCGGTGTAGCGGTACAGGTGCAGCTGCCACAGGTCGGGCAGGCGGAAGACGTCGCGGGGGCTCCGCGTGCCGTGGACGCCGACGCCGAGCCCCTCGATGTGCGGGGGCGAGTCGAGCCGGACCTGGGCCCGCTGCGGCTGGGACTGGGACTGGGGAGCTGCTCCCGTCATGGTCGTCATGTCCGTCATGGTGAAAAATTACCAGTAGTGGTGAGCAAGGCCCACGCGTCCCGGGGTAGCCGCGTTCTAGCGTCGTGGAGACGAACCACGAGAAACCACCCGCTCCCGCTCTCCGGACCGGAGGAGAACATGGCCGCCCGACCCGCTCGCGAACAGCTCCTGACCTCGGCGCGCATGGCCCGGTTCGTGGCCCACGGCTTTCTGCGCCTCGACTCCGTCGTCCCCGACTCCCTCAACGACCAAGCCCTCGGTGTGCTTGCCGCGGGCGTGCCGGCCGTCCCGTACGGCACGGCGGCCGCCGAGGCGTTCTCCGAGGGCTCCTTCGCGCGCAGCCTGCTCGACCTCCCGGCCGTGGCCGGGGCGCTCCACAGCCTGGTCGGCCCGGATCCCACCATCGACCACCACGCCGTGCACATCCGGCAGCCCCAGGAGGGCCGGGCCCAGCCGCTGCACGGTGACGCGATCATCGATGTCCGGCCGGACGCCTTCGACGTCCAGCTCATGTACTACCCGCGCGAGGTGACGCTGGAGGCCGGCGGGACCCTGATCGTGCCGGGCAGCCATCTGCGGCGCACCAACGAGAGCGACACAGGCCGGTACCAGAACCTGCTCGGCCAGCAGCGGCTGGTGTGCCCGGCGGGCACGGTGCTGATCCTGCACCACGGCATCTGGCACGGCGGCCGGCGCAACGACAGCGGTGTCCCGCGCTACATGTTCAAGATCCGCTTCAATCCGACCGTCCCGCAGGTCCGCCTGTGGAACACCGACGACCTCGGCGACCCGGCGGTGGCCGAGGAACTGCGGACCCGGTTCCCGTGGTACGAGCAGGCGACCGGGCGGCTGGAGTTGCACAACCGGATCAGGCTGTGGCGGGCGCTGACCGGGGACCCGTCCTTCGACCTGGACCACTGGGTGACCCGGGTGACCAACCGGCCCGGCAGGGCCACCGTCGGCGCCTGAGCGCCGTCCCGCCCGCCGCCTTCGTCTCCGCCGCCTCCCCCCGCCGTCGCCTCACACCAGGAGCTGTCCACCGTGACCACACAGCCCACGACCGCCGAGCCCGCCCTCACCAGCACCATCCGGCAGCAGGTGCTCGTCCTCTACCTGAACAACTCCTCCCTCGACAGCGGCGTCATCGGCTGGGCGCGCTACGACGGCACGGGCGCCACGTCACCCACCGCCGGGGACGGGGACGAGCCGCCGTACGCCACCGGCGTGGCGGCACTGCTCGACGGCTGGCGGCTGTTCCAGGCGTCGCAGCTCATCCCGCCCTACCCGGGCCACGAGTACGACGTGTCCTTCCTCAAGCACGAGTTCCTGTTCGAGAAGCTCGTCAACACCACTACGGCCACCGGTCCGGCGTGACGGCCCCGTCGTGACCGGCCTGCGCCCGCAGCGATGAAGCGCGTGTACTCAACGCTGGGTCCGTTGAGTCTCGCTTGTCTTCAACGTGGACGATGTGAAGTTCCCAGTGCCGTCCCGGTGGCGCTTGGAACGTCCGAACAGCCCAACACGGATCTCCGACTGGTCCTGAGGCTCATCAGGACCGACATAGGTAAGGACGTCGTTGTGGTGCCCGGTGACGACCCATCCCTCGACATCCTTGAGGTCGATCACTCCAAAGTCTCCTGCTGAGGACCCGGCATGCGCCGGACCGAACTCCTTAAGGATCTCGGTAGCCTGTTCAGCCAGCTCTCCGCCCGGAGCGGTCAGCACGACACAAGTGCCATGCTCGAACAGCACCCATGACTTGCGAGGGTCGACGAGAAGCCGCTGCCAGAGGTCTATCAGTATCTCGGTGTCCACGGGCGGTCATCATGCCGCAGAGCACCGGCACAGGGTGACGCTCGACCGACGCCATGGCGAACCCACGACTCCTGAACATGCGGGCCTACCAAGTCCCAGTGCCGGACGATGGTGGGGGGCGTCGTGCGGCTGACGATCGATACCGAGACGGACACCTACGAGCAGGCGATTGCGGCGGTGTAGACGGCGTCGACTGGGCGGCTGCCTCCTCGGGCCCAGCGGGTCCCGATGTGGCGCACTGCTCCGAGTTCTGTGGATTGCCGGTTGGCCAGTGCGCGGGATGTTCCCGATCACGCCGACGTGCGCACGTCCAATACGTCGGTGAGGTCGGTCGACTACGACGAGTTCGCGATGGCCTCGACGCACGAGTCCGGCAGCCACCGTCGGCCTTGCCGCACCGCTGCTCACCCCGGCCCGAGCCGTAGCGCTCCAAAATGGCTTCACCCGGACCTGACCTGAGGCAACGCACCTGACCCACCAGATTCCAGCATGATCAGTCCTCGTGCTGGTACGACTTACCTACCTGGGTGCCATACGGATCTTCGCGTGGCTGTTCCTGATGTCTCGATCCTCTGCGGCCAAGAACGCGGAGATACTGATCCTGCGGCACGAGCTCGCGGTCCTGCGTCGACAGATCACCGCACCCAAGCCCGACTGGCCGGACCGTGCACTGCTCGCCGTCCTGACCCGACTGATCTCCCAAGCCCTGCGCGAACGCCGGATCGTCTCCCCGCGCACCCTGCTGACCTGGCACCAGCATCTGGTGAAGCAGAAGTGGACTCAGCCGCCGTCTACCGGACGGCCGCCCCTGCCGGAGGAGATCCGCGGCCTGATCATCCGGCTCGGCGTCGAGAATCCCCGATGGGGATTCGGACGCGTGCACGGCGAATCGCGCCGCCTCGGGCACAAGGTCAGCCCCGCCACCGTCCGTCGGGTGCTGCGTGCCGTCGGTCTCGGTCCCGCCCCGCGCCGTTATCCGGTGCGCATGGAGGTGCGCGCCCGCACCATCCATAACCTCGGCGTCACCGCCCACCCCACCGCCGCATGAGTCACTCAGCAGGCCGGGGAGTTTCCGCGGCAACTCGGCAATCGGGCCGGAGAGTTCACCCGCATCATCCGCGACCGGGACGCGAAGTTCACCGCCACCTTCCACACCGTGTTCGCCAGCGAAGACATCACCGTGGCCAAGGTCCCTCCACACGGCCCCAACTGCAACCCACATGCAGAACGCTTCATCCGCTCAGCACGGGAAGCGTGCACCGACCGTGTCCTGCCCTTCGACCGTGGCCACGCCAAGAAGATCCTCCATGACTACGCACACCGCTTCAACGCTCACCGGCCCCACCAAGGCCGTGACCAGCTCGCGCCGAGCTGAAGCGGCACGGGCACCACGTCCCGACAGTCCTGGTCCCATGCATTTCCTGGCGGCTCCCCGTGCACGCACCGGCACCCCGCGGTCAACGGACCGGGAGAAGGTCGCAGGAAGTCCCGTCTCCCATCGATGCCGGAGCGGGCGCCAGATCGCCAGGAGAGTACTGATGGACCATCGCTACGCACAGCTGTACGTCGGTGGAGGGTGGGTGACGCCCTCCACCAGCCACGTCATCACTCTCGTCAACCCGAGCACCGAGGCACGACTCGGCAGCGTGCCCGAAGCCCTGGAGGCGGATGTCGATGTCGCGGTCGACGCTGCGCGGCGGGCGTTCGACGAGCCCGGTGGGTGGGCCCATTGGGCGCCGGAGGACCGGGCCGATGTGATGGAACGCTTCGCCACGGAGCTCGAGGCGCGGGCGGAACGCATCGCGGGGCTGGTCAGCAGCCAGAACGGCCTGCCGATCAGCTGGGCCCGGCAACTGGAGGTCGGGTATCCGACCTCCGTGCTGCGTTACTATGCCGGGCTCGCTCGTACGACGGCTTTCTCCGAGGTCCGTGCCGGGCTGCTCGGGGGCTCGATCGAGGTCCGCAAGGTTCCGGTCGGAGTCGTGGCGGCGATTGTGCCGTGGAACTATCCGCAGGTGCTGTCGATGTTCAAGATCGCACCCGCGATGGCGGCCGGCTGCACGGTGGTCCTCAAGCCCTCTCCGGAGGCTGCCCTGGACGCGTTCCTCATCGCGGAGGCCGCCGAGGCAGCCGCCGTCCCGGCCGGTGTGCTCAATATCGTGCCAGGTGGCCGGGAGGCCGGTGCCCATCTGGTCTCCCACCCTCGGGTGGACAAGGTCTCCTTCACCGGCTCCACGGCGGCTGGCCGGGCCATCGCCGAGATCTGCGGGCGGCTGCTGCGCCCGGTAACCCTGGAGCTCGGCGGCAAGTCCGCGGGCATCATCCTGGACGACGCCGAGCTGGATCCGGTGGGAATCGGGGAGGACTTGGTGGCCGCGACCCTCGCCAACAACGGCCAGACGTGCTTCCTGAGCACACGTATCCTGGCACCGCGCACCCGCTATGCCGAGGTCATCGATCTCCTCACCGACCTGGTCCGCGCCCTCCCCGTTGGCGACGCCCTCGACGAAAGCACCCTCATCGGTCCGATGGCCACCCGGCAACAACGGGACCGGGTCGAGGGCTACATCGCGAAGGGACGACATGAAGGAGCCCGCGTCACCACCGGTGGCGGCCGCCCGGCCGGCCTGGACAAGGGCTGGTTCGTGGAGCCCACGGTCTTCGCGGACGTCGACAATGGTTTCGTCGTCGCCCAGGAAGAAATCTTCGGCCCTGTGCTCTGCGTACTGCCGTACGACACGGTCGACGACGCAGTCCGGATCGCCAACGACTCGGACTACGGCCTCGGCGGCACCGTGTGGACCGCGGATCCGGAGCGCGGGGCGGACGTCGCCCGCCGCGTGCGCACCGGCACCATTGGCGTCAACCACTACCTGCCTGACCCGGTGGCGCCGTTCGGCGGTGTCAAGGCCAGCGGCCTGGGTATCGAGCTCGGGCCCGAGGGCCTGGAGGCCTACCTGCAAATCCAGTCGGTCTACCTCTGACCCCACTGCCGCATGAAGAAGGGCCCGGCCACGTCGGTTGGGCCACGGAGGCTCACCGCCGAGATGCCGCGGTATGGTCGCACGGCGCGGGCTCGCCTTCTGCGACAGTGGCAGCCGGAAAACGACGTCCGGATGCCGCCGTGGGCCGAGACGAAGACGACCGCGGGTGCCGTTCCGGAGGCGTCCAGGAGCTCCAGCCCCCGGAACCCGCTGGTATGCGACATCCGTAGGTCCAAGACCAGACGGGCGGGACGGTCCGGGTCGAAGACCGCGAGGAACGACTCGACATCGGTGCGGCAACCAGGCTAGAAGGCTGCTGAAAATCTTGTCGAGGGGCTGTCCGGCTGCGGGCCGGGCGGCCCTTTTCGCTATGCGGTGGCCGGGGTGAGGTGCCAGGTGTTG
>NZ_JAIWIH010000079.1:0-12868 GCF_052851135.1 Streptomyces sp. BRA346
GTTCCACTCGCCCCGCATGGACGGGATGCTGGAGGCGTTCCGCGAGGTGGCGCAGGGGCTGTCGTACGAGGCTCCGCGCATCCCGATCGTCTCCAACCTCACCGGGGATGTCGTCTCCGCCGAGGAGATCGCGACCGCCGACTTCTGGGTGCGCCACGTCCGCGAGGCGGTCCGCTTCCTCGATGGTGTCCGCACGCTCGAAGCTCAGGGCGTCACCACCTTCGTCGAGCTGGGCCCGGACGGTGTCCTCACCGCCATGGCCCAGGAGAGCGCCACCGGTACCGGTGCGGCGTTCGTGGCCGCGCTGCGTGCGGGACGTTCCGAGGCGGAGGCGCTGACCACGGCCCTCGGCCGACTGCACGTCCGTGGGGTGGCGCCGGACTGGGCCGCGTACTTCGCCGGGACCGGTGCGTCCCGCGTGGACCTGCCCACGTACGCCTTCCAGCACCGTCGCTACTGGCCCGAGGCGCCGGTGGCGGCCCTCGCCGCCACCGGTGTCGACGGCTGGCGGTACCAGGTGTCGTGGAAGCCGCTCTCGCTGGGTTCCGCGTCCCGTATGTCCGGTGTCTGGCTCGTCGTCACTCAGGCGGAGTCCGACGCGTGGACGGCCGGTGTCGTCCGTACGCTCACCGAGCGCGGCGCCGAGGTGCGGCAGCTCGCGCTGGTGGCCGAGGACCGCGCGGGCATCGCCGAGCAGCTGCGTACGGTGGCCGACGGCGGCGCCGTCGCCGGTGTTCTCTCGCTGCTGGGCGCCGGGGACGCCGACGCCCTGCTGCCCACGGCCGCGCTCGTGCAGGCCCTGGGCGACGCCGCGATCGACGCGCCGCTGTGGTGCGCGACGCGGGGCGCGGTGTCGACGGGACGTCAGGGCGAGGTCGTGGACCCGGCCCGGGCGCGGGTCTGGGGGCTGGGCCGGGTCGCGGCCCTGGAGCTGCCCGACCGCTGGGGCGGTCTGGTCGACCTCCCCGAGACCCCGACCGACCGGGTGCTGTCGCGGCTGGCCGCGGTACTGGCCGGGGCCGGGGGCGAGGACCAGATCGCCGTCCGCCCGTCCGGTGTCTTCGGCCGCCGACTCGCGCACGCCACCGCACGGCCGGTGCCGGAGTCCGAGAGCTGGAGCGCTCGCGGCACGGTGCTGGTGACGGGCGGTACGGGCGCACTGGGCGCCCAGGTGGCCCGCTGGCTGATCGACAACGGCGCCGAGCACGTGGTGCTCACCAGCCGCCGCGGCGTGGACGCGCCGGGCGCGGCCGACCTGCGCGACGAACTCGCCGCATCGGGTGCCCGCGTGACCGTCGCCGCGTGCGACGTGGCCGACCGGGAGGCCCTGGCCGGGCTGCTGGCCGGGCTGCCCGCCGAGCTGCCGTTGACGGCCGTGGTGCACGCGGCCGGTGTGCTGGACGACGGGGTACTGGAGTCGCTGACCCCCGAGCGCATCAGCGGTGTGCTGCGGGCGAAGGCCGACGCCGCCCTCGCGCTGGACGAGCTGACGCGCGACCTGGACCTGTCCGCGTTCGTGCTGTTCTCCTCGACCAGCGGCACCGTGGGCGCCGCCGGGCAGGCCAACTACGCCGCCGCCAACGCCTTCCTGGACGCGCTCGCCGAGCGCCGGCGCGCCGAGGGCCTGCCCGCCACCTCCATCGCCTGGGGCCCGTGGGCCGCGGGCGGCATGGCCGCGGACGAGGCGCTGGAGCAGCGCATGCGCCGCGCCGGTATGCCGCCGATGGATGCCGACCTCGCGCTCGGCGCACTCCAGCGCGCCCTCGACCTGGGCGACGCGGCCGTGACGGTCGCGGACGTCGACTGGGACCGGTTCGCCCCGGGCTTCACCGCCGGGCGGCCCAGCCCGCTGCTGGCCGACCTGCCGGAGGTCCGGCACGCCGCGGTGGCCCCCGGCGAGACGGTGGCCGTCGAGTCGGCGTCCGCGCTGGCCCAACGGCTCCTCGGGCTGCCCGAGGCGGAACGCCACCGGGCGCTGCTGGACCTCGTACGGACCCATGTGGCGGACGTGCTCGGCCACGCCGATGTGTCCGACATCAGTGCCGAACGGGCCTTCCGCGACATCGGCTTCGACTCCCTCACCGCCGTCGAGTTGCGCAACGGCCTCAACGCCGCCACCGATCTGCGGCTCCCCGCCACGCTCGTCTACGACTACCCGACGCCGATCGCCCTCGCCGACCACCTGTTCGCCGAGCTGCTCGGCGAACCGGCCACCGCCACCGCCAGTGCTCCGGTGGCGGCGGCCGACGACGATCCGATCGCGATCGTGGCGATGAGCTGCCGCTTCCCGGGCGGTGTCCACACCCCCGAGGCGCTGTGGCAGCTGCTCGAAGCGGGTACGGACGTGATCTCGGGCATGCCCACCGACCGCGGCTGGGACCTGGCCTCGCTCTACAACCCGGACCCGGACGTCGAGGGCACCTCGTACGCCCGCGAGGGCGGCTTCCTGCACGACGCCGCCGACTTCGATCCGGCGTTCTTCGGGATCTCGCCGCGCGAGGCCCTGGCGATGGACCCGCAGCAGCGGCTGCTGCTGGAGACGTCGTGGGAGGCGTTCGAGCGGGCGGGCATCGACCCGGCCACGCTGCGCGGCTCCACCGCCGGTGTCTTCGTCGGCACCAACGGCCAGGACTATCTGTCGCTGCTGCTCGGCGACTCGCAGGGCCTCGAAGGCCATATGGGCACGGGCAACGCGGCGAGCGTCATCTCGGGCCGACTCGCCTACACCTTCGGCCTCGAAGGCCCGGCGGTCACCATCGACACGGCGTGCTCGTCGTCGCTGGTCGCCCTCCACTCGGCGATCCAGGCGCTGCGCGGCGGGGAATGCTCGCTCGCGCTGGCCGGTGGTGTGACCGTGATGTCCACCCCGGGTGTGTTCGTGGACTTCAGCCGTCAGCGCGGGCTCGCCGAGGACGGCCGCATCAAGGCGTTCGCGGCCGGTGCGGACGGCACCGGCTGGGGCGAGGGTGTCGGCATGCTGCTCGTGGAGCGGCTGTCGGACGCCCGCCGCAACGGCCACCCGGTGCTCGCGCTCGTACGCGGCACGGCGGTCAACCAGGACGGTGCGAGCAATGGTCTGACGGCGCCGAACGGCCCGTCGCAGCAGCGCGTCATCCGGCAGGCGCTGGCCGGTGCGGGTCTGTCCGCCGCCGAGGTGGACGCCGTTGAGGCGCACGGTACGGGCACCCGGCTGGGCGACCCGATCGAGGCGCAGGCGCTGCTCGCCACGTACGGCCAGGACCGCGACGCGGACCGGCCCCTGCTGCTGGGCTCCATCAAGTCCAACCTCGGCCACACCCAGGCCGCGGCCGGTGTCGCCGGTGTGATGAAGATGGTCCTCGCCATGCGGCACGGAGTGCTGCCGCGCACCCTGCACGTGGACGAGCCGACGCCGCACGTCGACTGGTCGGCGGGCGAGCTGGAGCTGCTGACGGAGGCGCGGGAGTGGCCGCGGACCGAGCACCCGCGTCGCGCGGGCGTGTCGTCCTTCGGTTTCAGCGGCACCAACGCCCACGCGGTTCTGGAAGAGGCCCCGGCCCTCCCCGCCCTTGAGCCCGCCGAGACCGACGCCGAGACCGATCAGGACACGGTGCTCCCGGTCCTGCTGTCCGCCCGGACCCCGGAGGGGCTGCGCGCCCAGGCCGGGCAGCTGCACACCTACCTGACCGCGCGGCCCGACGTACGGACCGCCGACCTCGGCCACGCGCTGGCCGTCGGCCGCTCGTCCTTCGAGGAGCGGGCGGCGCTGGTCGCCGACGACCGGACCGGGCTGCTGTCCGGCCTGGAAGCGCTCGCCGAGGGCCGTACGGCGGCCGGGCTCATCGAGGGCTCGGTGGCCGGTGGCCGGGTGGCGTTCCTGTTCACGGGGCAGGGGAGCCAGCGGCTGGGGATGGGTCGTGAGCTGTACGACGCCTATCCGGTGTTCGCGGAGGCGCTGGATGCGGTGTGCGATGCGTTGGATCCGCATCTTGACCGGCCGCTGAAGACGGTGCTGTTCGGGGACGACGCTGCGGTGCTGGACCGGACCGGCTTCACTCAGCCCGCGCTGTTCGCGGTTGAGGTGGCGTTGTTCCGGCTGGTGGAGGCGTGGGGGCTGCGGCCTGACTTCCTCTCCGGGCATTCGATCGGCGAGCTGGCCGCCGCCCACGTGGCGGGTGTGCTGTCGCTCGCGGATGCGGGGAAGTTGGTGGCGGCGCGTGGGCGGTTGATGCAGGAGCTTCCGGCCGGTGGCGCGATGGTCGCGGTGCAGGCGTCGGAGGACGAGGTGGCGCCGCTGCTCACCGAGCGTGTCTCGATCGCCGCCGTGAACGGCCCGGCCTCGATCGTCATCGCGGGTGACGAGGACGCGGCCCTGGAGATCGCCGTGTCCTTCGAGGCACAGGGCCGTAAGACCAAGCGGCTCACCGTCAGCCACGCGTTCCACTCGCCCCGCATGGACGGCATGTTGGACGCGTTCCGTGAGGTGGCGCAGGGGCTGTCGTACGAGGCCCCGCGCATCCCGGTCGTGTCGAACCTGACCGGTGATGTCGTCTCCGCCGAGGAGATCACCAGCCCCGGCTTCTGGGTGCGCCACGTCCGCGAGGCCGTCCGCTTCCTGGACGGCGTCCGGACGCTCGAAGCGCAGGGCGTCACCACGTACGTCGAGCTGGGTCCGGACGGTGTGCTCACCGCCATGGCGCAGGAGTGCGTGACCGGGGATGGTGCGGCGTTCGCGTCCGCCCTCCGCAAGGGCCGTCCCGAGGCCGAGGCGCTGACGACCGCCGTCGTGCGGGCCCATGTGCGGGGCGTGGCGGTGGACTGGGCGGCCTACTACGCCCACACCAGGACCACCCGCATCGACCCGGCCGAGCTGCCGACGTACCCCTTCCAGCGCCAGCGCTACTGGCCGAAGGTGTCGTCGCTGTTCCTCGGCGATGTCGCGGCCCTGGGCCTGGGCGAGGCCGAGCATCCGCTGCTCGGCGCGAGCGCCGAACTCCCCAGCGCGGACGGGACGTTGTTCACCGGCCGCCTGGCGCTGTCGACGCACCCGTGGCTCGCCGACCACACGATCATGGACACGGTGCTGCTGCCGGGCACCGCGTTCGTGGAGCTGGCGATCCGCGCCGGTGACCAGGTCGGCTGCGACGTGCTGGAGGAGCTGACCCTCGAAGCACCGCTGGTCCTGCCCGAGGAGGGCGGCGTCCAGCTGCGGCTGTGGGTCGGCGCCGCCGATGACACGGCCCGCCGCCCGCTGGAACTGCACTCCCGCGCCGAGAGCCTGTCGGCCGAGGAGCCGTGGACCCGGCACGCGTCCGGTGTGCTGGCGTCCGGGGGCATGGCGGAGGCGTCGTTCGAGCTGAGCGCGTGGCCTCCGGCGGACGCGGCCGAGGTGGAGGTCGGAGACCGTTACGCGGATCTGCGGGACGTCGGCTTCGCTTACGGACCCTCGTTCCAAGGGCTGCGCAGGGCGTGGCGGCGCGACGGCGAGGTGTTCGCCGAAGTGGCGCTGAACGAGGGAGCGGTCGAGGACGCCGCCGCGTTTGCCCTGCACCCGGCGCTGCTGGACTCCGCCCTGCACGCGCTCGGCCTCGCAGGTCTCGGCGGCACCGAGACCGAGGGGCGGCTGCCGTTCGCGTGGACGGGGATGTCGCTGTACGCGAGCGGCGCGTCCACCCTGCGCGTGCGGATGGCCGCGGTGGGCGGCGACGGCGTACGGCTGGAGATCGCGGACACGAACGGTGGGCCCGTCGCGGCCGTGGAGTCGCTGGTGCTGCGTCCGGTGTCGGCCGAGCAGCTCCAGAGCGCGCGTACGGCGTACCACGAGTCGCTGTACCACGTGGAGTGGACGCCGACCGCCCCCGCCGACGTGGCCGACGGCCGTTGGACGGTACTGGGCACGGACACGTTCGGGCTGGCCGCCACGGCGTACCCGGACCTGGCGGCGCTGGCCGAGGCGGTCGATTCCGGAACGCCGCTGCCGGAGTACGTAGTGGTGGCGGATCAAGCCCGTCCGGCGATTGAGGACCGGGGGCCAGGGGCGGAGCCCATGGTTGCGGGAAGGGGCGGGCTAGGGGAAAACCCCACCCGAGCCGCACACGACGCCACCACCCAAGCCCTCCAGCTCCTCCAAACCTGGCTGACCGACGCCCGCTTCGCGAACTCCCGCCTCGTCCTCCTGACATCCGGCACCGTGGCCACCGAGCCCGGTGAGCCGGTGCCAGACCTGGCAGGCGCCGCCGTACGCGGCCTACTGCGCTCCGCACAGTCCGAGAACCCGGACAGGCTCATCCTCATCGACCTCGACGCCGACGAGGACTCGCGGGCCGCGCTGCCCGCCGCCCTCGCGAGCGGCGAGGCCGAGGTCGCGGTGCGCCAGGGCGTCGTCAAGACGCCACGGCTGACCCGCACCGCATCAGCGGCGGCCGACAATACGACCCCCGCGTGGAACCCGGACGGGACGGTGCTGGTCACCGGTGCGTCCGGTTCGCTGGGCGGCCTGTTCGCCCGCCACCTGGTGGCGGAACGCGGCGTACGCCACCTCCTCCTGGTCAGCCGCCGCGGCGACCAGGCGCCCGGCGCGGCCGAACTGACCGCCGACCTCACCAACCTGGGCGCCACCGTCCACTGGTCGGCCTGCGACGTGGCGGACCGCGACGCGCTCGCCGCGGCCCTCGGAACCATCCCCGCCGAGCACCCGCTCACCGCCGTCGTGCACACGGCCGGTGTGCTGGACGACGGCGTGATCGGCTCGCTGACGCCGGAACGACTGACCAAGGTGCTGCGCCCGAAGGCGGACGCGGCATGGAACCTGCACGAGCTGACCCGAGACCTCGACCTGTCCGCGTTCCTGCTCTTCTCCTCCGCCGCCGGTGTCTTCGGCGGTCCGGGCCAGGGCAATTACGCCGCCGCGAACGTCTTCCTGGACGCCCTCGCCCAGCACCGCGCCGCCCTGGGTCTCCCCGCCACATCCCTCGCCTGGGGCCTGTGGGCCGGTGGCGGCATGGGCGACACCCTGGACGAGGCCGAGATCACCCGGATGCGACGGGCCGGAGTGCCCCCGCTGCCGGTGGCGGAAGGACTGCGGCTCTTCGACGCCGCGCTGACCGTCGACGCGGCATCGCTCGTACCGATGCGCCTGGACCTCGCGGCGCTGCGCAACCAGCCCGCGATCTCGCCGCTGCTGCGCGGCCTGGTGCGGGCCCCGGCGCGGCGCGCGGTGGACGCGGTCGCGGCCGGTGGCGACGCCGGTCTTGCCGGTCGGCTGGCCGGGCTGAACGCGTCGGAGCAGGAGCGGCTGCTGCTGGACCTGGTGCGGGCGCAGGTGGCGACCGTACTGGGCTACGGCGGCGCGGACACGATCGGCGCCGGGCGGGCGTTCAAGGATCTGGGCTTCGACTCGCTGACGGCGGTGGAGCTGCGTAACCAGCTCAACTCCGTCACCGGGCTGCGGCTGCCCGCGACGCTGATCTTCGACTACCCGGACCCCCAGGTGCTGGCCCGCTACCTGCGGACCGAGCTGGTGGGCGACGAACCCGCGGAGGTGCACACGCCGGTGCCGGTGTCGGCCACCGCCACCGACGACGACCCGATCGTCATCGTCGGCATGAGCTGCCGCTACCCGGGCGGGGTCACGACCCCCGAGGAGCTGTGGCAGCTCGTCACGGGTGCCACCGACGCCATTTCCCCGTTCCCCGCCGACCGCGGCTGGGACCTCGACGCGCTGTACAGCGACGACCCCGACCAGGTGGGCACCAGCTACACCCGCGAGGGCGGCTTCCTGTACGACGCGGCCGAGTTCGACCCGGACTTCTTCGGCGTCAACCCGCGCGAGGCCATGGCGATGGACCCGCAGCAGCGGTTGCTGCTGGAGACGTCGTGGGAGGCGTTCGAGCGCGCGGGCATCGACCCGTCGTCCGTACGCGGCAGCAGGACCGGCGTCTTCGCGGGCGTCATGTACCACGACTATCTGACGCGACTGACCGCCGTCCCCGAGGGGCTCGAGGGCTATCTCGGCACGGGTGGCGCGGGCAGCATCGCGTCGGGCCGCGTCGCGTACACCTTCGGCCTGGAGGGCCCGGCGGTCACCATCGACACGGCATGTTCGTCGTCGCTGGTGGCACTGCACCTGGCCGCACAGGCGCTGCGCAACGGCGAATGCTCGCTCGCCCTGGCCGGTGGTGTCACCGTCATGGCCACCCCGGACACCTTCGTCGACTTCAGCCGCCAGCAGGGTCTGTCCACCGACGGCCGCTGCAAGTCGTTCGCCGCGTCGGCGGACGGCACGGGCTGGGCCGAGGGCGCGGGCATGCTGCTCGTGGAGCGGCTGTCGGACGCCCGGAAGAACGGCCACCAGGTGCTGGCGGTCGTGCGCGGCAGCGCCGTCAACCAGGACGGTGCCTCGAACGGTCTGACGGCGCCCAACGGCCCGTCCCAGCAGCGCGTCATCCGCGAAGCGCTCACCAGCGCACGGCTCACCACCGCCGACGTCGACGTGGTGGAGGCGCACGGCACCGGTACGACCCTGGGCGACCCGATCGAGGCACAGGCGCTGCTCGCCACCTACGGCCGGGAGCGGCCGGAGGGGCAGCCGCTGTGGCTGGGCTCCCTCAAGTCGAACATCGGCCACACGCAGGCCGCGGCCGGTGTCGCGGGCATCATCAAGATGATCATGGCGATGCGCCACGGTGTGCTGCCGCAGACGCTGCACGTGGACGAGCCCACCCCGCACGTGGACTGGGCATCGGGCGACCTCGAGCTGCTGACCGACGCCCGGCCATGGCCGGAACTCGGCCGACCGCGCCGGGCGGCCGTGTCGTCGTTCGGCGTGAGCGGCACGAACGCGCACACCATCCTGGAACAGCCCCCGGCCCCCGAGGAGGCCCCCGCGACCGCTCCGGTGGCCGTTCTGCCGACGGTGCCGTGGGTGCTCTCCGGCAAGACCGAGGCCGCCCTGCGCGGCCAGGCCGAACGCCTCCTGGCCCACCTCGGCACCCACGCCGACCTGGACGCCACGGCCGTCGGCTACACGCTGGCCACCGGCAGGGCGGCCCTGGACCACCGCGCGGTGGTGGTCGGCGAGGACCGCGCCGGGCTGGTGACGGCCCTGGAGGCGCTGACGCGGGGTGAGTCGGCTGCCGGACTCGTCGAGGGCTCGGTGGGCGATGGCAAGGCGGCGTTCCTGTTCACGGGCCAGGGCAGCCAGCGGCTCGGGATGGGTCGTGAGCTGTACGAGGCGTACCCGGTGTTCGCGGAGGCGCTGGACGCCGTATGCGATGCGCTGGACCCGCACCTCGAACGGCCGCTGAATTCAGTGCTGTTCGGGGACGACGCCGCGGTGCTGGACCAGACCGGGTACACCCAGCCCGCGCTGTTCGCGGTCGAGGTGGCGCTGTTCCGGCTGGCCGAAGCCTGGGGTCTGCGTGCGGACTTCCTGTCCGGGCACTCCATCGGCGAGCTGGCCGCCGCCCACGTGGCGGGTGTCCTGTCGCTCGCGGATGCCTGCACCCTCGTAGCTGCTCGCGGGCGGTTGATGCAGGAGCTTCCGGCCGGTGGCGCGATGATCGCCGTCCAGGCGTCGGAGGACGAGGTGGCGCCACTCCTCACCGAACGCGTCAGCATTGCGGCGCTCAACGGCCCGGCGTCCGTGGTCATCGCGGGTGACGAGGACGCGGCGTTGGAGATCGCGGCGTCGTTCGAGGCGCAGGGCCGTAAGACCAAGCGGCTCACCGTCAGCCACGCCTTCCACTCCCCGCGCATGGACGGCATGTTGGAGGCGTTCCGCGAGGTGGCCGAGGGGCTGTCGTACGAGGCACCGCGCATCCCGATCGTCTCCAACCTCACCGGGAATGTCGTCTCCGCCGAGGAGATCACCAGCCCCGACTTCTGGGTGCGCCACGTCCGCGAAGCGGTCCGCTTCCTGGACGGCGTCCGCACCCTCGAAGCGCAGGGCGTGACGACGTACGTCGAGCTGGGCCCGGACGGTGTGCTCACCGCCATGGCCCAGGAGTGCGTCACCGACACCGCCGCCTTCGTCCCGGCGCTGCGCAAGGGGCGCCCCGAGCCGGAGTCGCTGACCGGCGCCCTGGCCGCGCTGCACGCCCGGGGCGTCGTCCTCGACTGGCGGGCCTTCTTCGCCGGTACGGGCGCCGGGCGGGTCGACCTGCCGACGTACGCCTTCCAGCGGCAGCGCTTCTGGGTGGAGAACCCGGAGGAGGTCCGCGAGGCGGTGGCGGCCATGGATTCCGTGGACGCCCGGTTCTGGGAGGCCGTGGAGCGCGAGGATCTGACCGCGCTCGCCGGGGCGCTCCAGTCCGAGGACGTGGACGAGCTGTCCTCGCTGAGCGCCGTCCTGCCGATGCTGTCCTCGTGGCGGCGTCGGCAGAGCGAGCGGTCCACCGTCGACGCCTGGCGCTACCAGGTGACCTGGAAGCCGGTGACCGCCCGTGGCGCGGGGACGCTGAGCGGCCGATGGCTGGTCGTCGTTCCCGCTGGGACGGATGACGTCTGGGCCGAGGGGATCGTACGGACGCTGTCCGCACGCGGCGCCGAGGCGCAGCGGGTCGAGCTGGCCGCCGAGGACCGCGCGGGCATGGCCGGGGGGCTGCGCGAGGCGGTCGCGGAGGGCCCGGTGGCGGGTGTGTTCGCGCCGCCGTCCGTCGCCGCGGGCGCCGATGGCCTGCTCCGTACGGCCGCGCTGACGCAGGCGCTGGTCGACCTGGGCGTGGACGCGCCGCTGTGGGTCGCCACGCGCGGCGCGGTCTCCACCGGCCGGTCGGACGGCTTGGTGGACGCGTGGCAGGCCCGGGTGTGGGGTCTGGGGCGGGTGGCCGCCCTGGAGCTTCCCGAGCAGTGGGGCGGGCTCGTCGATCTGCCGGAGACGGTGGACGACCGGGCGCTGTCCCGGCTGGCGGGCGTGCTGGCCGGGGTCGATGGCGAGGACCAGGTGGCGGTGCGCGCCTCCGGTGTCTTCGGCCGTCGCCTGATCCGCGCCACCGTCGCCTCGCGCGGCCGCACCTGGCAGCCGGGCACGGGATCCGTCCTGGTGACCGGCGGTACGGGCGCGCTGGGCGCGCAGGTGGCCCGCTGGTTGGTGGCCCAGGGCGCCGCACACGTGGTGCTCACGAGCCGCCGCGGTCTCGACGCGCCCGGCGCGGCCGAGCTGCGGGACGAACTCGCCGCCTCCGGGGCCAGGATCACGGTCGCGGCCTGCGACGCCGCCGACCGTGACGCGCTGGCCGCGCTGGTGGCCGGGCTTCCGGACGAGCTGCCGCTGACGGCCGTCATCCACGCCGCCGGTGTGCTGGACGACGGCGTACTGGAGTCGCTGACGCCCGAGCGTTTCGCCACCGTGCTGCGCGCGAAGGCCGACGCCGCCGCCAATCTGCACGAGGTGACGCGGGAGCTGGACCTCACGGCGTTCGTCCTCTTCTCGTCGTTCGCCGGTTCCATGGGCGCCGCGGGCCAGGCCAATTACGCCGCCGCGAACGCCTTCCTGGACGGGCTCGCCGAGCGCCGCCGGGCCGAGGGCCTGCCCGCCACGTCCATCGCCTGGGGCCCCTGGGCCGAGGGCGGCATGGCCGCGGACGACGCGCTGGAGCAGCGCATGCGCCGCGCCGGTGTGCCGCCGATGGCGGCGGACCTGGCCATCGCCGCGCTCCAGCGCGCCCTGGACCTGGACGAGACGACCGTGATGGTCGCGGACATCGACTGGGAGCGGCTGGCCCCCGGCTTCGCCGCGTCCCGGCCGAGCCCGCTGCTGCGGGACCTGCCCGAGGCGCGCACGGCGCTGGAGGCGGAGGCCGGGCAGTCGTCCGGTACCGCCAGTGGTGGCGAGACCTCGCTCGCGCAGCGGCTGGCGGCCGCTCCGGCGGCGGAGCGCGCCCGCGTGCTGCTGGACCTGGTGCGTTCCGCCGTGGCGGACGTCCTCGGCCACGCCGACGCCGAAGCGGTGGAGGCGGGCCGGGCGTTCAGCGAGCTGGGCTTCGACTCGCTGACCGCCGTCGAGCTGCGCAACCGGCTGAACACCGTGACCGGGCTGCGGCTGCCGCCCACCCTGGTCTACGACTACCCGACGTCGACGGCGCTCGCCGACCACCTCCGTACGGAGTTCCTGGGCGACGAGAGCGCGGCCGAGACCGCCACCCCGTCCGTGGGCGTCGTGGTCGATGACGATCCGATCGCGATCGTGGGCATGAGCTGCCGTTTCCCGGGCGGGGTGGACTCGCCCGAGGCGCTGTGGCGGCTGCTGTCCTCCGGGCAGGACGCGGTGACGGACTTCCCGGCCGACCGTGGCTGGGACGTCGAGTCGCTGTACGACCCGGAGCAGGGCGCCGAGAACACCACCTACGTCCGCGAAGGCGGATTCCTGGCGGACGCCGGGGACTTCGACGCGGCGTTCTTCGGCATCTCGCCGCGTGAGGCCATGGCGATGGATCCGCAGCAGCGGTTGCTGCTGGAGACGTCGTGGGAGGCGTTCGAGCGGGCGGGCATCGACCCGACGACGCTGCGCGGTCAGCAGGTCGGCGTGTTCGCCGGTACGAACGGCCAGGACTACATGTCCCTCGTCCTCCACTCGCAGGACGGCGGCGACGGCTTCATGGGCACGGGCAACGCGGCCAGTGTGATGTCCGGCCGGGTGTCGTACGCGCTCGGCCTGGAGGGTCCGGCGGTCACCGTCGACACGGCCTGCTCCTCGTCGCTCGTCGCGCTGCATTGGGCGATTCAGGCGTTGCGGGCGGGTGAGTGCTCCCTCGCCCTGGCCGGTGGTGTGACGGTGATGTCGACGCCGGGTTCGTTCGTGGACTTCAGCCGTCAGCGGGGGCTGGCGGCGGACGGTCGTATCAAGGCCTTTGCGGCCGGTGCGGATGGCACCGGTTGGGGCGAGGGTGTC
>NZ_JAIWIH010000080.1:0-12371 GCF_052851135.1 Streptomyces sp. BRA346
GGTTGACGTTCCATTGCTGGTTGTTCTGGCCGTTGCAGTCCCAGATGATGACCGGGGTGCCGTTGGTGGTGCCGCCTCCGCTGGCGTCGAGGCACTTGTCGCCGTAGAGGGTCAGGTGTTTGCCGGTGGTGTAGGTCCAGGTCTGGCCGGCTGCGCCGGTGCAGTCCCAGAGCTGGGTCTGGGTGCCGTTGGTGGTGCCGGCGCCGGGGACGGTCAGGCAGCGGCCGGACTGCGCGCCCACGATCTGCTGAGGCGGCGGTGGGGTGGTGCCCTGCGGTCCAGCGGACGCCATCACGTCCTGGGCACCGGAAGGCCAGTTGCCATTGGTGACCGTGACATTGCCGGAGACCACGTTGCCGCGGTCCCCGTTGGTCACGTTCGTGCTGCCGTTGGTCGACCAGTTGTTGGTGACGGTCCAGTTCCCCATGTTCTCGCCGCCCCAGTAGTTGGCCGTCGCCCACGTACCGGTGTTCGAGAAGACATTGTTGGTGGCCGTGTAGTACTTCGAGCCCTCGTCGAAGTACAGCCCGAAGTGTCCGTTGGTCCGCAGGCAGTGGTTCCGGCTGATCAGCGCGCTCGGGTTCCATCCGAGCGTGTAGATGCAGCCACCGTCGTTCATCTGCTGCATGACATCGTGGATGTAGTTGCCGATGAGCCGGTTGTTGGACGCGGTGGTCGGCGTCGTGTAGCGCGGCTGGTAGTTGTACAGGCCGCGGTTGGCATAGTGGTTGCTGCCGCCCGCGTCGTTGGCGCCCCAGCCGTAACCGATCGACATGCCGGAGTACGGCATGTCGTAGACCTCGTTGTGGGCGACGGTGCTGTTGGTGACGTACGTGGTCAGGACGGAGACGATGCCCCGGTAGTCCGCCCCGAGGCCGTGGATGCGGTTGTTGCTGATCGTGATGTCCCTGTTGACCATGCGCTGGTCGCCGGGGTGGTGCGCGTCGGCGCGCACGCCGCCCACGAGGATGCCACCGGCTGAGCTCCGGGCGATCTCCGACCGGGTCACCGTGATGTCGCGGGCGCCGAGGCCGACGCCGCTGGCGTGCGCGTTGGCGTCGTTGCCGATACCGATGGCTGTCTGGCCCAGGTTGACGAACTTGGAGTCGCTGAAGGTGATGGTGTTGGCGGCGGAGATCTGCACGGCGGACGGCATCTGCAGCCAGTGTGGCCGGGCGGCCTCGAACTGCGTGCAGCCGTTGTGGCAGGAGTCGAAGCCCGGCCAGCTCCAGTTGCCGGCGATGTACGCGCCGGTCTGCTGGTCCGCGTAACCCTGGTTGCTGCTGGGGCCCAGCCAGCTCGTACCGGTGAAGGTGATCCCGCTGAACGTGATGTGGTGCGCCTGCTCGCTGTACGTGCCCCCGACGTTCACCAGCGACTGCAGCGTCGGCAGTTCCACGCTGACGTTGCTCATGTTCTGCCCGGCCAGGGGGATGTAGTACAAGGCTCCGGCCGTGGGATTGAGGTACCACTCGCCGGGCGAGTCCAGGAACTCGTACGCGTTGGACAGGTAGAACGGACCGGCCCGGTGTGGCCGCATGAGGGTGTCGTAGCCGAAGTTGTTGTTGTTCCACGCCGGCTGCTGCATCGTGATGAAGTTCGCACTGATGCTCTGCACCGGCGAGTACCGGTCGGTGAAGGAGTTGACGCTCTCCACCTCGATCCGGCTCTGGTCGGCCAGGTTGTTCAGGTAACTCAGCGCACCGCCCGAGAACCTCATTCCGGCGCTGGAGGCCGTGAAATCGGCCCTGTTCACCTGCGTGCGTGCCCGGGTGGCGACGGCGCCGTCGACGTAGAGCTGCCGGGTATCGAGACCGGCGGGCACATCGGCCCGCCAGATGTTCCTGGCCGCGTCGGCCACCGACCAGCCGGTGACCGCCCGGGCACCGGTGATCACCGGACGCGCCGACGGGGCGGCCCGCCACACGACCGTGTGACCGCCTGAGCCGGAGTCCTCCGCCGTCAGCCGGAAGGGCTGGGCCAGCCGGTACACGCCGTCGGCCAACTGCACCACGATGTCGTCCGACATGTCGTCGTTGAGCGATCGCACCGCCGCCTGCGCGGCTGTCAGTGAGCACGGCCGCGCGCTGGAACAGTCAGTGCCGGTGCCGGAGGGCGAGACGTACACCGTGCGGGGAGCTGCGGACGCTGGCGCGGGGGACGCCATCACAGCGGTCGCGGTCAAACCGACTGTGGCGGCTCCGGCCAGAAGCCGCCTTCGTAGCATGAGAGTTGTGGACATGTTTTCTCCTCAGGGCGGTTCCCGGGCCGAAGGGGATGACGGCAAGAGCGACCCCACCCCTATCGCCCGGTCAAGGGAGCGTTCTCCAGTCCGCGAAGGACGGTTCGGAGGTAGGACAGCCCGTCACGGGCGAGGGCGTCCTGCGACGGGGCGAGCGGCCGCCAGATCGAGGCCGCGGTGGCGATGGCCTCGTTCTGCGCGGTGAACGACTCGATGCACACCGCGCCGCCGTAGCCGGTCGTGGCCAGGCCGGCGAGGAAGCGTGGCCAGTCGAAGTGGTCGGCCCCCGGGGTGCCGCGGTCGGTGCCGCTGACCTGGACGTGCTTGATGTGCGGACCAGCCGTGACGAGCGCCTCGTAGGGGTCGGCCTCCTCGATGTTCATGTGATAGGTGTCGATCATGAGACCGACGTTCGCGGGCAGGCCGTCGATCAGCTCCACCGCCTGCTCGACCGTGTTGACGACGCTCGTCTCATAGCGGTTGAGGGCCTCCACGCCGATGCTCACGCCCCGCTCCCCCGCGTGGTCGGCCACGGGCCGCAGGGCGCGGCGGAAGTCCGCGTAGCAGGCCGCGCGCTCAGGCGGTGACATGCGCCAGGTCCGCCCCACCGCGGCGTAGACCGGGCCGCCGACGCAGGGCGCGCCGACGGCCACCGCAGTGTCCACACACGTCTTCAGGTACGCCACGGTGGAGGCGACGACCTCCGGCGGGGCGTTCACGAGGTCACGTCCGGGCGAGGTGACCGCACAGACGCCGACCGCGCGCAGGCCGTACGCCGCCAGCAAGTCCCGGGTGCGGGCCGGGTCCCAGTCGCCGGGTTGCTCGATCGGCAGCTCGACCGCGTCGAAACCGAACGCGGCGATCCGCGGCACCAGCTCGGCCATGGCCTCGTCGTCGACCGGCGAGGCCCAGACCCACGGGTTGACACCGATGGTGTACACCGGATTACTTCCAGCGCCGCGGGTAACCGGGCAGGTCGGTGCAGCCGCACATCGCGTAGTGCAGCGGCGGCATGGTGGGGTCGACGTACTCGTCCAGGTTGTCCTGGGTGATGGTCGGCTGTGGCAGCTTCCACGGGTTCGGCACCTGCTCGCCGTCGAGGATCTTCAGCGCGGCGATGATCGGGGTGCGCCACTGGTAGGTCGGGTAGGTCGGGGCGATCGCCGTGAGCTTCTTGTCCTTCCACAGCTTCAGGAAGTCGAGCTGGTCCTCGCCGTTGATCGGCGGCACGGGTTTGCCGGCGTCCTCGAACGCCTCGACCGCCGCGCCCGCGACCGCCCCGGCGTCCATCCAGACGCCGTCGATGGTGCCGTACCGCTGGAGGTAGTCGTTGACGATCTTCTTCGTCCTGGCCGGGTCGCCGTCGGTGAATTCGACGCCGACGACGTCGACTCCCGCCTTGTCGAAGGCGACCTTCGCCGCGGACCAACGGGTCTCCAGCACGTCGACGCCGGGCAGGATGCGCAGGGCGAGCACCTTGCCACCCCGCTTCATCTTCTGGGTGACGAACTCCGCCGCGACGTGGCCGAATCCGTAGCCGCCGATCGGGTTGATGAACGTCACCGGGCAGTTCGTGTCGACGCCGCGGTCGAAGACGATGACCGGCAGGCCCTTCTCGCAGGCGGCCTTCACGGCCGGGGTGAGCGTCGCGGTGGTGTTCGGCGAGACGATGAGCGCGTGGCAGCCCTTGCCGAGCAGGTCGTTGATGTCGGCGATCTGCTTCTGGTCCTTGCCTTCGGAATCGACGTGGACGAACTCGGAGATCCGGCCGCGGTGCGTGTCGACCTCGGCCCGCATGGTCTTGAAACCGACCTGGCGCCAGGGGTTGTTCAGCCCCGCGTTGGAGAAGCAGATCTTGTACGGTCCGGGCTTCGTGAACTTCGCGGTCTCCACCATCGCCGGGTTGAGCGCCTGTTCCCAGGGCTTGCCGGCCGGCCCGGTGGGCGCGGCGTCCAGGAGCGCGAGCTGCTTGTCGTAGTCGGCCTGCACGAAGAACCTCGACTGCTCCCCGGTGCCCGACCCGGTGCTCGCGGAGGGCGAACCCGATGCACCGGTGGTGGGCTCGTCGGTGGCGCAGCCGGCCAGCACCAGTAAGGTGCTCACGGCCAGCACCGTCATGGAATGCCTCACTGGATCCCCTTTATCTGGACGGGAAACGGAAGGACGCCGCCGCCACGGCGAGCAGGATGATCGCGCCCTGGACGGTCGGTTCGAGGGCGCCGGAGACGCCGTAGAAGTTCATGAGCGTGAAGAGCGTCTCGAGGGTCAGCGCGCCCAGCATCGCGCCGACGACCGAACCGCGGCCTCCGCCCAGAGCGACACCGCCGAGGACCGCCGCGGTGATCGCGCCGAACTCGAGGCCGGCACCGGCCTGGAACGACACTCCGCTGTACCCGCCGATCAGGACCGCCGCGAGCGTGGCGGCGAGTCCGCTGAGGACGAACGCCATGGTCTTGGCGCGCCACACGCGCACGCCGCTCAGCTCGGCGGTCCGCGGGTTGCCGCCGACGGCGACCAGGGTGCGGCCGAAGTCCGAACGCGTCAGCACCAGCGCCAGAGCGGCCGCCGCCAGCAGGATGACCAGGGCGTACGGGATCCGGCCCAGCGCGGGCACGTCCTCGAACGCCGACCGGCCGAGTCGGCGGAACTCCTCGGAGAGGCCGCCCTTCGGGGCACCGTCGGACCACAGGTACACGGCACCGACGAGGATCAGGAACATCCCGAGGGTCGTGATGAACGATGGCACCCGCAGCCGCGTGGTGACGAGGCCGTTGACGAGGCCGACGGCGATGCCGAACGCGAGCAGGAGCACGACGACGGGCCAGCCGGCCGACGGATCGCCGTCGATCAGCCGGGCGGCGATGACCACCTGCGCGGTGACCAGAGAGCCGACGGACAGGTCCAGCTCGCCGGAGACGATCACGAAGTACTGGCCGGCGGCGAGCAGGATGATCGGCGCGGAGCGGCCGAGGAACGACATCAGCGACGGCGGTGAGAGGAAGTCCGGCTGGCGGGCGGTCAGCAGAACCAGCAACACCGCCAGGATCACGATGATCGGTGCGAGACTGCCGGAGCGGAACGTGAGGAGCCGCAGTGGGCGCGCGATCTGCATGCTATGACGCCTTTCGCATCGCCCGGCGGGCGTAGACGGCGACCGCCGCGATGATGATCACGCCACGGATCACCTGCTTGAAGAACACGTCGACCTCGAGCTGGTTGAAGATGGCGTCGATGCTCGCGAGCAGCAGCACGCCGCCGACCGTGCCGACGACGCCGCCGCGCCCGCCGGCCAGGGCGGTGCCGCCGAGCACCACCGCGGCGATCGACTCCAGGTCGTACAGTCCCTCGGTGCCCACCCTCGGTGCGCCGGCGCCGAGCCGGCTGGCGAGGTAGACCCCGGCGAGGCCGGCGCACAGGGCGCACAGCACATGGGCGGTGACGAGGACCCGGCTGCCCCGCACGCCGGAGAGCCGGGCGACCTCCGGGTCACCGCCCACGGCGATCAGGTGGTGGCCGAAGCGGGTGCGCGCCAGCACGAACCAGGCCGCGGCGGCGACGGCGAGCAGCAGCAGGAACGACAGCGGCACCGGGCCGATGCGCTGGTACCCCAGGCCCTGCACCAGGGCGGGTGCGGTCTTGCCGGCTGGGCCGTCGTACCCGTTGTCGAGGTATCCCTTCAGCAGCAGTCCGACGCCGACGGTCGCGATGAAGGGGTTGATCCGCGCTGTGGTGACGAGCAGGCCGTTGACGAGGCCGATGGTGGCGCTGACGGCGAGCGTCAGGCCGATCGCCGGCAGCAGCGCACCGTCGTCACCGGCCATGGTCTCGGCGGCGACGAGGGTGCTCAGGCTGACCACGTACGCCACGGACAGGTCCAGCGAGCCCCCGACGATGACCAGCGTCTGGCCGACCGCGACGAGGCCCAGACCGGCGGCGACATGCAGCAGGCTCACCGTCGTCGGCAGGCTGAACAGCCGGCCGCCATCGATTGTGACGATGAGCCAGCCGATCGCCAGGGTGAGCACCAGGGCGACGAACACGCCGGGCGGGGTCCGCCGGGCCGGCAGGGACAGCGCGCCGCTCATCCGGCCTCCCGCGCGGTGCCGACCGCCAGGGCGACGACATCCTCCTCCGTCGCGCCGGCGGGTAGCTCGCCGGCGATCCGGCCGTCGCGCATGACGATGATCCGGTCGCTCATGCCGAGCAGCTCGGGCAGCTCGGACGAGATCATCAGCACGGCGGCGCCGTCGAGGGCCAGCCGGCGGACGAGATCGTGGATCGCCGACTTGGCGCCCACGTCGATGCCCCGGGTCGGCTCGTCGAAGAGCAGGATCCTCGGGGCGAGCGCGAGCCACCTGGCCAACACGACCTTCTGCTGGTTGCCGCCGGACAGGAAACGGATCTCCTGGTCCTCCCCTGCGGCGTGAAGCTCAACGGCCGCGAGCAGCTCCCGGACCCGAGCGGTCCGGGCACCGCGGCCGGCCCAGCCCGGGTGGACGGCGCGGCCGGCCAGCAGCGCGTTGGCGAGCACCGACTGCTCGGCGACGATCCCCTCGCCCTTGCGGTCCTCGGAGACGTAGGCGATACCGGCCCGTATCGCGGCGCGGGGCGAGCGCAGCCGGACCGGCGCTCCGTCGACGGTCACCTGGCCGGTGCTGAACGGTGCGGCGCCGAACAGTGCGCGGGCCAACGCCGACCGGCCGGAGCCCTGCAGGCCGCCGACGCCGAGCACCTCGCCGGCGCGCAGCCGCAGGTCGATGCCGCGCAGCTTCCGGTTGCCTCCGCCCCGGACGGTCAGCCGCACCGGGCCCAGCTCCCGCGGCTTCGCCAGGTCGGGGTAGTAGCTCGACAGCTCGCGGCCGACCATGTGGCGCACCAGCTGATCAGGGCTGGTGTCCGCGGTGTCCAAGGTGGCCACCGCCCGGCCGTCCTTGAGCACGGTGATCCGGCTGGACAGGTCGAAGACCTCCTTGAGGCGGTGCGAGACGTACAGCAGGCCCATCCCGTGCTCCTGCAGCCGCCGCACGAGCGCGTAGAGCTGGACGACTTCGTGGTCGGCGAGAGCCGCGGTGGGCTCGTCCATGATGAGCAGCCGCGCGTCGAGGGCGAGTGCCTTGACGATCTCGACCACCTGTTGTCGCGCCACGCCGAGTCGTCCCACGCGCGTGTGGGGCGGTAACGAGCCCTCCCCGATCGAGGCGAGGAGCTCCGCGTTGTGGCTGAGCATCGCCCTGCGGTCGACGAGCCCGCGGCGCAGGGGCTCGCGGCCCAGGAAGACGTTCTCCGCGACGGTGCGCTCGGGCAGCAGGGTCAGCTCCTGGTAGACGATGCCGATACCGGCCTGTTGGGCCTCACGCGGGCTGCGGAACGTCCGCGGTGCGCCGGCGAACTCGACCGTTCCCTCGTCGGGCTGGTGGACGCCGGACACCACCTTCATGAGCGTGGACTTGCCGGCGCCGTTCTCGCCGACGACCGCGTGCACCTCGCCCGGCCGGACCTGGAGGTCGATGTCATCGAGCACCCGCACGCCGAGGAACGACTTGCCGATGCCTCGCAGAGCGAGCAGCGGCGACGGTGGCAGGCCAGACATCGTGGGAACCTCTGCATTCGCGTCGTCAGCAGGATTGCGTCACCGATAACTGAATCGTTCGGGTACGGCCGGCATGGGATGACAGCTCCTGCCCGCGAGCTGTCGTCGAATAGCCGCGTACTTTCGCCGGACGCGATGGCGACATCGCGGCCCCGAGGGTAAATGCCTCGATGAGCGCCTGGCAATACCACCGGACATCACAGTAGGACGTTTCGCCGTTCGAACTGCTCAATGTGGACCGGCGATCAGTCGACAGCGATTGAGACGCCAAAATCTGTTATCGAATCGACCTGTCCACAGTCGCGGGCCGAACCACGAACACTGATGGGCAAAATGTGTTATGGAATCAGCCCGACGACAGTCGCGCGCCGAACCAACGACGGTTGATGCGCAAAATGTGTTATGGAATCGGCCGCACGCGATTCATATTGACTGTTGCGATACGCCGCTGCATGCTGGCCGGCAGACCACGGGAGACGGTCGCATCTGGTGTGACTCCCCTTGCTCGCATAGGGATTTGACTGGCCGTCATGGCGGACGGATGACGAGCTGACGGCACACGCGTGCCTACGACGCACTCGGGCACTCTGGCGCATCGGAGGTGCGGCCGGCACGTGCCCGTGGTCATGGCATCGTTGCTCCGCCGAAATAGGAGACGGCATGCGTCGCATCATTTTTGTCTTCGGGGTGATCGCGAGTGTGCTCCTGTCGCTCGTCGTCGCCCAACCGGCGTCAGCGGCGCCGGCCTTCCGAGCCCTGGTCTTCACGAAGACGGCCGGTTACCGGCACGATTCCATCCCTGCCGGCCTCACGATGTTCCGGGAGCAGGCGGCGGCCAACAACTTCGAGTTGGTCCATAGCGAGGACTCGAGCGTTTTCACCCCGGCAAACCTCGCCACCTTCGACGTGCTCATCATGTTCCAGACCTCGGGAATGGTGTGGACCACGGCGGCCCAACGTCAGGCGGTGGAGGGCTACCTCGCCAGCGGCAAAGGCATCGTCGCGGTCCACAACGCCACCGACATGGGCATCGAGAACGAGTACCCGTGGTGGGACCAGACCATCAACGGCGGGGCGCACATGCCGGAGCACTCCCCCGGTGTGCTGTCCGGCACCGCGATCGTCGCGGACAAGAAGCACCCGTCGACGGCCGGCCTGCCGGACCGCTGGAACCGCAGCGAGGAGTGGTACAACTTCGACCGCAACCCCCGCGGCGACGTCCACGTCCTGGTCACCGCGGATGAGCGCACGTACAACCCCGGCCCCCGCGCCATGGGGCCGGACCACCCCATCTCCTGGTGCCGCAACACCGGCGGCGGCCGCGTGTGGGCCACCGGCATGGGCCACACCAGCGCGGCCTACAGCGAGACCCATTTCCGCAACCACGTCCTCGGGGGCGTCAAGTGGGCGGCCGGCAAAGAGCCCGGCGACTGCGGCGGCACCGTGTGGAGCAACTTCGAGAAGCGCACCCTCGACGACAACACCGCGGACCCGATGGCCCTCGCGGTCGCCCCGGACGGGCGGGTGCTCTACGTCCAGCGGGCCGGGCAGTTGAAGATCTTCAAACCGACCACGAACAGAACCGTGACAGCCGGCACGCTCAGCGTCTACACCGGCGGCGAGGACGGCCTCACCGGACTGGCGCTCGACCCCGACTTCGCCGACAACGGCTACGTGTACCTGTATCACTCCCCGGCCGGAGTCCCGAACGACATCAACCGGGTCTCCCGGTTCACGCTCACCGGCGACACCCTGAACATGTCGAGCCAGGTGACGATCATCGACATCCCCGCGACCCGGGACCGCACGTTCGCCGAGCCCGGGCACACGGGCGGATACATCGAGTTCGGCCCCGACAAGAACCTCTACATCGGCACCGGGGACGACGTCCCACCGAACCTCGACTCCAACTGGCAGGGCTACGCCCCGCTGGACTGGCGACCGGGGAAGGCCAACCTCGACGCCGCCCGCACCGCCGGCAACACCAACGACCTGCGGGGCAAGCTCCTGCGCATCCGGCCTTCGGCGGGCGGCGGCTACACCATCCCGGCCGGCAACCTCTACCCGCAAGGCACAGCGCAGACCCGGCCGGAAATTTACGCGATGGGCTTCCGCAACCCGTTCCGCTTCTCGATCGACCCGGACAACGGGTGGGTCTACCTCGCCGACTACGGCCCGGACCGGAACCCGCCCGCGACGAACCGCGGCCCCGAAGGGCTCGTCGAGCTCAATGTCATCAAGGCCCCGGGCAACTACGGCTGGCCGTTCTGCCATGGCGACAACCAGGCCTACGCGCCCTACAACCCGGACACCCGCGTCGTCGGCGCCAAGTTCAACTGCAACGCGCCGGTCAACAACTCGCCGAACAACACCGGCCTGACCAGCCTCAAGCCGATCGTCGCGCCGAACATGTGGTACGGCTACGGCGTCTCGCCGAACTTCCCCGAACTCGGCTCCGGCGGCTCGGGGCCGATGGGCGGACCGGTCTACCGCTACGACGCCGCGAACCCGTCCGAGACAAAGTTCCCGCCCTACTACGACGGGGTCCACTTCTTCTACGAGTGGTCGCGCCACACCGTCAAGGAGGTCCACTTCGACTCCGCGACCGCGGTCACCCGGACCAACTCCTTCATGCCCGCGAGCAAGTTCCTCAAGCCGATGGACATGGAGTTCGGGCCCGACGGCTCGCTGTACCTGCTCGAATGGGGCAACAACTTCGGCGGTGGCAACAACGACTCGGGTCTTTACCGCATCGACTACAACCAGGGCGGGCGGGCGCCGATCGCCAAGGCCAAGGGAACGCCCACCAGCGGGAACGCGCCGTTGACCGTGCAGTTCAGCAGCGCGGGGTCCACGGACCCGGATCCCGGTAACACGCTCAGCTACCACTGGACATTCGGCGACGGCGCCACGTCCACGGCGGCCAACCCGTCACACACCTACACCGCCAACGGCAACTACACCGCCCAGCTCAAGGTCACCGACAACACCGGCAAGTCGGCCTTCGCCAACGTGCCGATCACCGTGGGCAACACCGCGCCGATCGTCACCCTCACGATTCCGCCCGACGGCGGCATGCTGGACTTCGGCGACCGCGTCTCGTACAAGGTGTCCGTCTCGGACCCCGGCGGCGCGCCCATCGACTGCGCCAAGGTGTTCGTCAACCCCGCCCTCGGCCACGACGATCACCAGCACGAGACCACGGACTACCCCGGGTGCTCGGGCACCATCGACACGAAGCTGCTCGGCGGGCACCCCGAGGGCGCCAACCTGTACTACGTCCTCAACGCCCGCTACACCGACGACGGCGGCCCCGGCGGTGCCAACCCGCTCACCGGCTACGCTCAAACGATCCTCCAGCCCAAGCACAAGCAGGCCGAGTTCTCCACGGACCAGTCTGGTGTACGGGTCGTCGAGCAGGCCGGCGCGGAGAGCGGCAAGCGGGTCGGCGACATCTCGGACAACGACTGGATCGCGTTCAACCCGATGAGCCTGTCGGGCATCACGAGCGTGAGCTACCGCCTGTCGTCGCCGAGCGGCGGCGGATCGATCGAACTGCGCGCCGACTCCCCGACCGGCACACTCCTGGCCACGACACCGGTGCCCAGCACCGGCGGCTGGAACGACTACCGGTCCACGCCGGCGGTGAACACTGCCGATCTCGCCGGCTCGCACCAGCTCTACCTGGTGTTCAAGGGCACCTCGAACAACTGGTTCGACCTCGACTCGCTCACCTTCGGCGGCAACGGGGTCGGCGAACCAGGCAGCGGCGGCGGTGGCGGCGTGGCCGGTCGCACCTGGACGGTCGCGGCGCAGCACAGCGGCAAGTTCATGGACGTCAGCGACGCCTCGACCGCTGACGGCGCCCAGATCGTCCAGTGGCCGGCCACCGGCGGCAACAACCAGAAGTGGCAGGCCGTCGACGCCGGCGGTGGCGCCGTCCACCTGAAGGCGGTGCACAGCGACAAGTGCCTCGCCGTCACGGGCGGGTCCACCGCCCAGGGCGCGTTCCTGCAGCAGTCCACCTGCGACAACAGCAACCCGCAGAAGTTCCTCGTCACACCGACCACCACGGTGGGCGTGTACACGGTGAAAAACCTTCCCAGTGGACTGTGCGTCGACGTCAACGGCGGCTCGACGGCCGACGGCGCACGACTCCTGCAATGGAGCTGCCACGGCGGCACCAACCAGCAGTGGCGGTTCACCGCCGTCTAGCCCGTCCGGACGGGATGCCCGTCGCGGTCGCGCGCCGGGCATCCCACCCTACGAACAGGTGAGGAACCGCCATGGTGTTTCGTATACCTCGGCCCCGCCGGTACGGACGGCTGTCCGCACTGGGCGCCGCCCTGGTGCTTGTCGCCGTCGGCGCCACCGCGGTGGCGGCACCGATCGAGCCCGGGCAGAGCGCCCCCATCGTGGGCGCGCAGTCCGGCCGCTGCGTGACCGTCCCCGGCGCCGGCACCACCAACGGCACCCAGACCCAGCTCCGGGACTGCACCGGCGCAGCCGGCCAGACCTGGACCTACACCACCGGCAAAC
>NZ_JAIWIH010000081.1:0-29796 GCF_052851135.1 Streptomyces sp. BRA346
CAGGCGGGAGTCCGCGAAGCGGTCGTCGGCCAGCCAGGACTGGAGCAGGTGGAGGGCCTGGGTGGTGGCGACGTGTGCGGCTTGGGTGGGGTTTTCCCCCACCCCGCCCCTTCCCGAAACTTGGAGCTCCGCCCCAAGACCCCGGTCCTCAAACGCCGGACGGGCTGGAGATGCCGCACCGTCCGCGCGCGGGCCGGAACGCCCTTCGGGCGTGTCCTCAATCGCCGGACGGGCTTGATTTGCCGCACCCGGGCTTTCAACTGCCGCGCCGGGAAGAGCCTGATTCGCCGCGCTCGGGTGTTCAAGTGCCGCGTCGCCTACAAGCGCAGCCGCCAGGGACACCACTACGTACTCCGGGGACTCCACACCCCCGTCCACCGCAGCCGCCAGCGCTTCCAGGTCCGTGCACGTGTCGAACCGCTGCGCCAGGCCGAGCGCATCGGGTCCGAGCAGCACGCACTTCCCCGCCGCGCCCGCGCCCGACACCTCGGTCCAATCCAGCCGGTACAGCGACTCCTGGCGCGCGCCGCGGATCTGGTCGACGGCCACCGGCCGCAGCACCAGTGAATCCACCGACAGCACGGCACGACCCGCACCATCGGCCACCGCCAGCGATACGGCGTCCGTACCGACCGCAGCCAAACGCACCCGCAGCACCGACGCACCCACCGCGTGCAGCGCCACGCCCGACCACGAGAACGGCAGCCGAGCGCCCTCGCCCTCGATCAGGCCACCCAGACCCACCGCATGCAGCGCCGAGTCCAGCAGCGCCGGATGCAGACCGAACGACCCCGCCTCGGACCGCGCATCCTCGGCAAGCTCCAGCTCGGCGTAGACGTCATCGCCCAGCCGCCACGCGGACTTCAGCCCGCGGAACACCGGACCGTAGGCCAACCCTGCGTCGGCCAAGCCCTCGTACAGGCCCTCGACCGCGATCGGCGTCGCGCCCTCCGGGGGCCATACGCCCAGGTCGAAGGCGGCCGAAGACGACGCCCCCGAGCCCAGCACACCCGAGGCGTGCCGCTCCCAGACCTCGTCCACGGCCGCGTCCTCGGGCCGCGAGTACACGGTCAGCGCACGCCGCCCCGACGCGTCGGGCGCGCCCACCGACAGCTGAAGCTGCACGCCGCCCACCTCGGGAAGCACCAACGGCGCCTCCAGGGTCAGCTCCTCCAGCAGATCGCAGCCCACCTGGTCACCGGCGCGCACCGCCAGCTCCACGAACGCGGTCCCGGGCAGCAGCACCGAACCGGCCACCGTGTGGTCCGCCAGCCACGGGTGGGTGTCCAGGGCGAGGCGGCCGGTGTAGAGGAAGCCGTCGGTGTCGGCGAGCGCCACCGCGGCGCCCAGCAGGGGGTGGTCGGCGGCGCCGAGCCCGGCGGACGTCACGTCGCCCATCGGGTATCCGGCGTCCAGCCAGTACGTTTCGCGCTGGAAGGGGTACAGCGGAAGGTCGGTGCGGGCCGTGTCCGTCCCGGCGAACACCGCGTTCCAGTCGGGTGAGACGCCGCGTACGTGTGCCTGCGCGAGCGCGGTGGCCAGGCTCCGGACCTCGGGGCGGCCGGTGCGCAGCGCGGAGACAAGGGTGGCGTCGTCACGGGTCAGGCAGTCCTGTGCCATGGCGCTGAGGACGCCGTCCGGGCCCAGTTCCACGAACGTGGTGACGTTACGGTCCTCAAGGGCGCGCATGCCGTCGAGGAAGCGCACGGCCTCACGGACGTGGCGCACCCAGAAGTCGGCCGTCGTGATCTCCTCGGCGGAGACCACGGCGCCGGTCAGGTTCGACACGATGGGGATCTTCGGGGCCTCGTACGACAGCCCCTGCGCCACCTCGCGGAACGCGTCCAGCATCCCGTCCATACGCGGTGAGTGGAACGCGTGGCTGACCGTCAGCCGCTTCGTCTTCCGACCCTGCGCCTCGAAGCCCGCCGCGATCTCCAGCGCCGCGTCCTCGTCGCCCGCGATGACCACGGACGTCGGGCCATTCACCGCGGCGATGCTGACGCGCTCGGTCAGCAGCGGCGCCACCTCGTCCTCCGACGCCTGCACCGCGACCATCGCGCCACCGGCCGGAAGCTCCTGCATCAACCACATGCGCGGCGGCCAGCTCGCCAATGGAGTGCCCGGACAGGAAGTCGGGCCGCAGCCCCCACGCCTCCACCAGACGGAACAGCGCCACCTCCACCGCGAACAGCGCGGGCTGGGTGAAGCCGGTCCGGTCGAGCACCGAGGCGTCCTCGCCGAACAACACGCCCTTCAGAGGCCGTTCAAGGTGCGGGTCCAGCTCGGCGCACACCTCGTCCAGGGCACCGGCGAACACCGGGTACGCGTCGTACAGCTCGCGCCCCATCCCGAGGCGCTGGCTGCCCTGCCCCGTGAAGAGGAACGCCACCTTGCCGCCCGCCACCTTGCCGTCGAACAGCCCGGTCGCGGGCTCCTCGCGGGTCAGCGCGTCGAGGGCCCGTACCAGGCCGTCGCGGTCGTCGGCGACGATCGCCGCACGGTGTTCGAAGGCCGCCCGGCCGGTGGCCAGGGAGAACGCGGCGTCGGCGAGCGGGAGTCCGGGGTTGGCGTCGAGGTGGGCGCGGAGGTTCGCGGCCTGGGCGCGCAGCGCGGGCCGGGTCTTGGCCGCGACGGTCCACAGCGGCAGCGCGGTGGCGGGGGTCGCGACCTCGCCACCGTCCTCAGCAGCGGGCTGCTGGTCGGGCGCCTGCTCCAGGATGGTGTGCGCGTTGGTGCCGCTGATGCCGAACGAGGACACCGCGGCGCGGCGCGGCTGTCCGGTGTCGGGCCAGGCGCGGGGCTCGGTGAGCAGCGAGACGGCGCCGGCGGACCAGTCGACGTTGGAGGTGGGCTGGTCGACGTGCAGGGTCTGCGGGAGGACGCCGTGGCGCATCGCCATGACCATCTTGATGATGCCCGCGACACCGGCGGCGGCCTGGGTATGGCCGATGTTGGACTTCACCGAACCCAGCCACAGCGGCTGCTCTTCGCCGTGGTCGCGCCCGTAGGTGGCGAGCAGCGCCTGCGCCTCGATGGGGTCGCCCAGCGTGGTCCCCGTACCGTGCGCCTCGACCACGTCGATCTGTCCGGCGGAGAGTCGGGCCCCGGCCAGGGCCTGGCGTATGACGCGCTGCTGGGAGGGTCCGTTGGGGGCGGTGAGGCCGCTGCTGGCACCGTCCTGGTTGATGGCGGAGCCGCGGACGAGACCGAGCACCTGGTGGCCGTTGGCGCGGGCGTCGGACAGCCGCTCCAGCAGCAGCATGCCCGCGCCCTCGCCCCAGCCGGTGCCGTCGGCGGCCTCCGCGAACGACTTGCAGCGGCCGTCGGTGGCCAGCCCGCGCTGGCGGCTGAACTCGGTGAACGTACCGGGGGTGGCCATGACGGTGACGCCACCGGCCAGCGCCAGCGAGCACTCACCGCGGCGCAGCGCCTGGGCGGCGAAGTGCAGGGCGACCAGGGAGGAGGAGCAGGCCGTGTCGATGGTGACGGCCGGGCCTTCCAGGCCGAAGGTGTACGCGACGCGGCCGGAGGCGATGGAGCCGGAGCTGCCGTTGCCGAGGAAGCCTTCGACGTCCTCGGGCGCGGAGAACAGCCGGGACGCGTAGTCGTGGTACATGACGCCCGCGAACACGCCGGTCCGGCTGCCCTGGAGCGTCGTCGGGTCGATGCCCGCGCGCTCGAACGCCTCCCACGACGTCTCCAGCAGCAGCCGCTGCTGCGGGTCCATGGCGAGGGCCTCGCGCGGCGAGATGCCGAAGAACGCCGGGTCGAACTCGGCGGCGTCGTGCAGGAAGCCGCCCTCGCGGACGTACGGCTCCTGGCCGCTGTCCGGCTCGGGGTCGAAGAGGACGTCCGTGCCCCAGCCGCGGTCGGTGGGGTACGGCGAGGCCGCGTCACCGCCGCGGGCGACCAGCTCCCACAGCTCCTCGGGCGTCCGCACGCCGCCCGGGTAGCGGCAGCTCATCGCGACGATGGCGATGGGCTCCTGCTCGCGCTCCTCGACCTCGCGCAGCCGCCGCCGCGCCTCGCGCAGGTCGGTGGTGGCCCGCTTGAGGTAGTCGAGGTACTTCTCTTCGTTCGCCGTCGCCATTACGCCGTCTCCGCGGTGCTGAGATGAGTCGATGCGCTCTTGTGGAGCAGGTCAGGAGAGCCCGAGCTCGTCGTCGAGGAGATCGAAGATCTCGTCTGCTGTCGCGGACTGGATTTCACGGTCTTGTGCGGTGCTGTCCGTAGCACTGTGCGTTTCATTCCACTTCGACAGGAGGTCGCGCAGGCGGGTGGTGATGCCGGGGCTCTCGGCGTCGTCGGGGGCGATCGTGGCGAGGATCGCTTCCAGCTTGTCGAGTTCCGCGTGCACGGGCTGGTGTGCGGCCGTGGTGTCCAGGCCGAGTTCCTCGCGCAGATACCCGGCGAGGGCGGTGGGCGTCGGGTAGTCGAAGATCAGCGTGACCGGCAGCCGCAGTCCGGCGGCGGCACCCAGTCGGTTGCGCAGATCCACGGCGGTGAGCGAGTCGAAGCCCAGGTCGAGGAAGCCGCGCCCGGCGTCGACGTCGTCGGGTGTGGCGTGTCCGAGGACGGCCGCCACATGGGTCCGTACGAGCTCCAGCAGCTCCCGGTCGCGTTCGGTGTCCGACAGGCCCGCGAGCCGCTCGGTGAGCGAGCCGGAGTCGGTCCCGGCTCCGGCCACTCCGGGCGCACCGGTGGCTCCGGTGTCGGCGGAGCGCCGTACGGGGGTACGGACCAGGCCGCGCAGCAGCGGCGGCAGCAGCCCGGCGGCGGCCTGGCCGCGCAGGGCGCCGGTGTCGATGCGGATGGGGACGAACACCGCGTCGGCGAGGGTGCCCGCCACGTCGAACAGGGCCAGGCCCTCGTCCTGCGGCAGGGCCTCGTAGCCACCGCGCGAGATGCGGCCCACGTCGGCGTCGTCCAGGCTGCCCGCCATGCCGTCGGCTGCCGCCCACAGGCCCCAGGCCAGCGACGACGCGGGCAGGCCGTGTGCCGCGCGGGCTTGCGCGAGCGCGTCCAGGAAGGTGTTCGCCGCCGCGTAGTTGCCCTGTCCCGAGCTGCCGAAGGCTCCGGCGGCCGAGGAGAAGAGTACGAACGCGGACAGGTCCAGCTCGCGGGTCAGCTCGTGCAGATTCCACGCGGCGTCCACCTTGGGGCGCAGCACCGCGTCGATCCGCTCGCCGGTCAGCGAGCTGATCACACCGTCGTCCAGGACGCCCGCGGTGTGCACCACGGCGGTGAGCGGGTGCTCGGCCGGGATCGCGGAGAGGACGGCGGCCAGGGCGTCCCGGTCGGCGGTGTCGCAGGCCGCCCAGGTCACCGTGGCGCCCAACGCGCCCAGTTCGGCGGCGAGTTCGGCCGCGCCGGGGGCGTCGCCGCCGCGCCTGCTGAGCAGCAGCAGCTGCCGTACGCCGCGCTCGGCCACCAGGTGGCGGGCGAACAGGCCACCCAGGGCGCCGCTCGCACCGCTCAGCAGCACGGTGCCGTGCGGATCGCCGAACCCGGCAGCCTGCGGGGTGTCCGGGTCGGCCGGGACCCGGGCGAGGCGGTAGGCGTGTGCGGTGCCGGAGCGCAGCGCGAGCTGCGGTTCGTCGGTGGTGAGCACCGTCGGCAGCGCGCGCTGGGAGGCGTCGGTGCCGTCGACGTCGACCAGCACGAACCGGCCCGGGTTCTCCGACTGGGCGGACTTCACCAGGCCCCAGACGGTGGTGTGGGCCAGGTCGGCGATGTCCTCACCGGGGCGTGCCGCGACCGCGCCGCGGGTCACGAACACCAGGCGGGTGTCGGCGAACCGCTGGTCGCCCAGCCACGTCTGGACGAGGTCCAGGGCGTCCCGGGCGGCGGCCTTGGCCGCTTCGGGCAGCGACGCCCCGCCCCCGGTGAGGGGGACGAGCACCACGTCGGGCGCGGTGCCGTCTCCGTCGAGGGCGTCGGTGAGGGCGGCCAGGTGCGGGTAGTCGTCCAGCCGCCCGCCCGCCGCCGTGAAGGTGGCGTCGGCGCCGAGGGTCACCCAGCGTTCACCGACCGGGATGCCGGTGGCGGACACGGGGGTGGGCAGGTCCGTCCACTCCGGGCGGAACAGCGACTCGTGGTACGCGGCGCGCGAGGCGTTCAGCTGGTCGGCCGACAGCGGGCGCAGCACCAGGCCGTCGATGGTGGCGACGGCGGCGCCGGTGCCGTCCGCGAGGTGGAGCGACACGCCTTCGGCGGCCGGGCGCAGCCGTACGCGCAGCGATGCGGCGCCCCCGGTGTGCAGCCGTACGCCCGTCCACGCGAACGGCAGCCGCGCGCCCTCGTGGGTCTCACCGTCCGGCGTGTCGAGGCCGAGGGTGTGCAGGGCGGCGTCCAGCAGGGCGGGATGCACGCCGTACGTGGCGGCCTCGGGCTCCTGGCCGCGCGGCAGCCGGATGGTCGCGAACAGCTCGTCGCCGCGCCGCCAGGCGTCGTGCAGGCCCTGGAAGACCGGGCCGTAGCCGAGTCCGGCGGCGGCCGCGTGCTCGTAGAACGCGTCGGTTTCGAGGGCGGTCGCGTCGGCGGGCGGCCAGACGGTGAGGTCGACGTCCTCCGCCTGCTCGGCGGGCGCGCCCGGCGTGAGGAAGCCGGTGGCGTGCCGGATCCACGGCTCGTCGGCGGGGACGTCCTCCCGGCGGGAGTGCAGGGTCAGCTGGCGCCGCCCCGTCTCGTCGGCCGCGGCCAGCTCCAGCCGCAGCTGGACGGCGCCCTGTTCGGGCACGACCAGCGGCGCCTGGAGGGTCAGCTCCTCGACGGTGTCGCAGCCCGCCTCCTCACCGGCCCGCAGGGCGAGCTCGACGAAGGCGGTGCCGGGCAGCAGGACGGTGTCCATGACGGCGTGGTCGGCCAGCCAGGGGTGCGTCAGCAGCGACAGCCGTCCGGTGAACACGAAGCCGCCGGTGTCGGGCAGTTCCACCGCCGCGCCCAGCAGCGGGTGGCCCGCCGTGCCGAGGCCCGCGTACGCCACGTCCTCGGCGGAGATGCCCACGTCGAGCCAGTAGCGCTGACGCTGGAAGGGGTACGTCGGCAGCTCGACGCGGCGGGCGCCGCGCCCGGCGTAGACGGCCGCCCAGTCCAGGGCCACGCCCCGCACATGGAGCTGCGCGAGGGCGGTGGCCAGCGCCTGGGCCTCGGGGCGGCCGTTGCGCAGGGCGGGGACGAACGCCGCCCGGTCGCCGTCGTTCTCTGCTTCGGCTTCCGTCTCGGCGAGGCAGTTCTCGCCCATCGCGGAGAGCACCCCGTCGGGGCCGAGTTCCACGAAGGTGGTCACCCCGTTGTCGCGCAGGGTGCGCACACCGTCGACGAAGCGGACGGACTCGCGGACGTGGCGGACCCAGAAGTCCGGCATGCGGATCTCGTCGGCCGTGGTCACGGTGCCGGTGAGGCAGGAGACCAGCGGGATCGTCGGGGCGTTGAACGTCAGGCCCTCCGCGACCTTGCGGAAGTCCGCGAGCATGGCGTCCATGCGCGGCGAGTGGAAGGCGTGGCTGACGGTGAGCCGCTTGGTCTTGCGGCCCTGCGCCTCGAAGGACGCGGCGATCTGTACGGTGGCGTCCTCGTCCCCCGCGATGACCACCGACGTGGGCCCGTTGAGGGCGGCGATGCTGACGCGCTCGGTGAGCAGCGGCGCCACCTCGTCCTCCGACGCCTGCACCGCGATCATCGCGCCACCGGAGGGGAGTTCCTGCATCAGACGGCCACGCGCGGCCACCAGCTTCGCCGCGTCCGCGAGGGAGAGCACACCCGCCACATGCGCGGCGGCCAGCTCGCCGATGGAGTGCCCGGACAGGAAGTCGGGCCGCAGCCCCCATGCCTCGACCAGCCGGAACAGCGCCACCTCGACCGCGAACAGTGCGGGCTGGGTGAAACCGGTCCGGTCCAGCGCCGGGGCATCGTCCCCGAACACCACCGTCTTCAGCGGGCGTTCGAGGTGCGGGTCCAGCGCGTCGCACACCTCGTCCAGCGCCTCCGCGAACACCGGGAACGTCGCGTACAGCTCGCGGCCCATGCCGAGCCGCTGGCTGCCCTGACCGGTGAACAGGAACGCCACCTTGCCGCCGTCGGCGGCGACGCCGCGCAGCTCTGCCGCCGGGTGCTCGCCGCGCGCCAGCGCGTCCAGCGCGCCCAGCACCTCGTCCTGGCCGTCGGCGACCAGGGCGACGCGGTGTTCGAGGGCGGCGCGGGTCGTCGCGAGGGAGAATCCGAGGTCGGTGAGATCGGTGCCGGCGGCGATCCGCGAGCGCAGCCGCCGCGCCTGGGCGCGCAGGGCGTCCTCGTCGCGCGCCGAGAGCAGCACGGGGACGTACGGCAGGGCCGTGGTGTCCGCCGGGGCCTCTTCCGCCTCGGGGGCGGGCGGCTGCTCGATGATGGCGTGCGCGTTGGTGCCGCTGATGCCGAACGACGACACCGCGGCGCGGCGCGGGCGGCCGGTCTCCGGCCACGTCCGCTGTTCGGTGAGCAGCGAGACCGCGCCCGCCTCCCAGTCGACGTGCGGCGACGGCTCGTCCACGTGCAGGGTGCGCGGCAGCACACCGTGGCGCATCGACAGCACCATCTTGATGACACCGGCGACACCGGAGGCGGCCTGGGTGTGGCCCAGGTTGGACTTGACGGAGCCGAGCCACAGCGGCTGCTCCGCGTCCCGCTCCCGGCCGTAGGTGGCGAGCAGCGCCTGCGCCTCGATCGGGTCGCCCAGCGTCGTCCCGGTGCCGTGCGCCTCGACCACGTCGACCTCGCCGGTGGCCAGGCGGGCGTTGGCGAGGGCCTGCCGGATGACGCGCTGCTGCGACGGGCCGTTGGGCGCCGTCAGACCGTTCGACGCACCGTCCTGGTTGACGGCCGAGCCGCGTACAACCGCCAGCACGTCGTGGCCGTTCTTCCGGGCGTCCGACAGCCGCTCCAGCAGCAGCATGCCCGCGCCCTCGCCCCAGCCGGTGCCGTCGGCGGCCGACGCGAACGACTTGCAGCGGCCGTCGCGGGCCAGCCCGCGCTGGCGGCTGAAGTCGATGAACGTACCCGGGGTGAACATCACCGTGACACCACCGGCCAGCGCCAGCGAGCACTCGCCGTTGCGCAGCGCCTGCGCGGCCAGGTGCAGCGCCACCAGCGACGAGGAGCAGGCCGTGTCGACCGTGACGGCCGGGCCCTCCAGGCCGAAGGTGTACGCGACGCGGCCGGACACCACGCTGCTGGAGCTGCCGGTGCCGAGGTAGCCCTCGACCCCGTCCGGCACGGAGTGCAGCCGGGACCCGTAGTCGTGGTACATGACGCCCGCGAACACACCGGTCTTGCTGCCGCGTACGGACGACGGGTCGATGCCCGCGCGCTCGAACGCCTCCCAGGTGGTCTCCAGCAGCAACCGCTGCTGCGGGTCCATGGCCAGGGCCTCGCGCGGCGAGATACCGAAGAACGCCGGGTCGAACTCGGCCGCGTCGTGCAGGAATCCGCCGTCGCGGGCGTACGAGGTGCCCGGGGTCTCCGGGTCCGGGTCGTACAGGGCGTCAAGGTCCCAGCCGCGGTTGTCCGGGAAGCGCGTGATGCCGTCCTCGCCCGCGGCGAGCATCTGCCACAGCTCCTCGGGGGTGGTGACCCCGCCCGGGTAGCGGCAGCTCATCGCCACGATGACGATCGGATCGTCGTCGGTGGCCGCCGACACCGGCACCGGCGTGTGCACCGCCGCCTGCTGCTCCTCGCCCACCAGCTCGGTCCGCAGCTGGCGGGCCAGCACCTGCGGGTCCGGGTAGTCGAAGATGAGGGTGGCGGGCAGCCGCAGCCCGGTGACGGAGTTGAGCTGGTTACGCAGCTCCACCGCCGTCAGCGAGTCGAAGCCCAGATCCTTGAACGCCCGACCGGCGCCGATCGTGTCCGCGCCGCCGTAGCCCAGTACGGTCGCCACCTGCGCCCGCACCAGGTCCAGCAGCAGCCGCTCCTGCTCCGCCACGCTCAGCCCGGCCAGCCGACCGGCAAGACCGGCGTCGCCACCGGCCGCGACCGCGTCCACGGCGCGCCGCGCGGGGATGCGCACCAGGCCGCGGAAGAGGGGCGAGATGGCGGGCTGGTTGCGCAGCGCCGCGAGGTCCACCCGCATCGGCACCAGCGACGCCGCGTTCACGGTCAGCGCGGTGTCGAGCAGCGCGAGGCCGTCCGCCACCGGCAGCGGCGGGAGTCCGGCCCGTCGCATGCGGTTGATGTCGGCCTCGTCCAGGGTGTCGCCCATACCGGCACCGGCCCACAGGCCCCACGCCAGTGCCGTCCCGGGCAGGCCCAGGGCGGCACGGGCTTGCGCGAGCGCGTCGAGGAAGGCGTTGGAGGCGGCGTAGTTGCCCTGCCCCGGGCCGCCGAACACGCCGGAGGAGGACGAGAACAGGACGAACGCCGCGAGGTCGAGGTCCGCCGTCAGCTGGTGCAGATTCCACGCCGCGTCCACCTTCGGGCGCATGACGTGGTCGATGCGCTCGGGCGTCAGCGACCCGATCACACCGTCGTCCAGCACACCGGCCGTGTGCACCACGGCGGTCAGCGGATGCTCGGCGGGGACGGCGGCGAGGGTCGCGGCGAGCGCGTCCCGGTCCGCCACATCGCAGGCCGCCCAGCGGACCCGGGCACCCAACTCTGCGAGCTCTTGGATGAGTTCGACGGCACCCGGCGCCTGGTCGCCGCGGCGGCTCACCAGCAGCAGCTGCCGTACGCCACGCTCCGCCACCAGATGGCGCGCCACCAGCCCGCCCAGCGAACCGGACGCACCGGTCACCAGCACCGTGCCCTCGGGGTCCAGGCCACGGGCGTCGTCCGCGTCCGGCTCCATGGGCACCCGCGCCAGCCGTGGCGTCGACACCACACCCGCACGGATCGCGAGCTGCGGCTCGCCCGACGCCACGGCGGCGGGCAGGGCCTGCGCCGACTCGTCACGGCCGTCCACATCCACCAGGACGAAACGGCCCGGGTTCTCCGACTGCGCCGAGCGCAGCAGACCCCAGACGGCCGCACCGGCCGGGTCCGGCACCGGCTCACCGGCGTCGGCGGCCACCGCGCCGCGGGTCACGACCACCAGCGGGGCGTCCCCGAACCGCTCCTCACCCAGCCACTGCTGAACGGTGGCCAGCGCCTCGGCGGCGGCCCGGTGCGCACCCGCGGCCACGTCGCCACCATCCGTGGACGGCGCCACGACGACGTACTCGGGCGACGGAACCGTGCCCGAGGCGACGGCCTCGGTCAGCGCCGCGAGGTCCGCGTACACCGTGCCGCCGAGCCCCGGCGTGTCCGTGCCCAGGACGGCCCACCGGCCCTCGACCGGGGCGTCCGTCAAGGCCACGGCCCCGGACGCCGTCCACTCCAGGCGGAACAGCGCCTCGTGGTACGCGGTACGCGCGCTCTGGAGATGCTCGGCCGATACCGGGCGCAGCCCCAGCGTCTCGACGGCCCCGACCGGCGCGCCGGTGGTGTCGGCGATCTCCAGCCGGACCCCGTCGTTGCCCGCGGGCACCAGGTGGACGCGCAGCGCCGACGCGCCGCTCGCGTACAGCGACACCCCGGTCCAGGCGAACGGCAGCCGCCCCTCGCCACCCGTGTTGCCCAGGCCGTCGAGCCCGATGGCGTGCAGGGCGGAGTCCAGCAGCGCCGGATGCAGACCGAACGCGGCGGCGTCCTCCGCCACGTCCTCGGGCAGCGCCACCTCGGCGAACACCTCGCCGTCGCGCCGCCACGCCCTGCGCAGGCCCCGGAACTCCGGGCCGTACGCGAAACCGATGTCCAGCAGGCCGTCGTAGCGGCCGTCGAGGTCGATCTCGGTGGCGTCGGCGGGCGGCCAGGCGCCCAGCTCGAACATCGCCTCCGGGCGACCGCCCGACGCCAGGACACCGGTCGCGTGCCGGGTCCATGGCTCCTCGGCGGGCAGGCTCTCCAGGCGCGAGTGCAGAGCCATCGTGCGGCGGCCCAACTCGTCCGCCGCGCCCACGGAGAGCCGCAGCTGTACGCCGCCCTGCGCGGGCAGGACCAGCGGCGCTTCGAGGGTCAGTTCTTCGAGGTAGTCGCAGCCGACCTGGTCACCGGCGCGGATCGCCAGCTCCACGAACGCGGTGCCCGGCAGCAGCACGCTGTCCAGGATCGTGTGACCCGCGAGCCAGGGGTGGGTGGACAGCGCCAGGCGGCCGGTGAACAGCGTCCCGTCCGAGTCCGGCAGTTCGGCGCTCGCGCCGAGCAGCGGGTGTTCGGCCTCGCCCAGGCCCACCGCGGCCACATCGCCGAGGAACAGCGACGACACCTTCGGCCAGTAGCGCTGCCGCTGGAAGGCGTACGTGGGCAACTCGACCTGCGCGGCGCCCGTACCGGCGTAGTACGCCGCCCAGTCCACCGCCACGCCACGGACGTGCGCCCGCGCGACGGCCGACAGCAGCGCCCCGGCCTCGGGGCGGTCCTTGCGGCAGACGGACGCGAACGCCGCGTCGCCCCCGGTCACGCACTCCTGCGCCATGGCGGTGAGCACACCGTCAGGGCCCAGCTCGACGTAGGTGGTGACGCCCTGCGCTTCGAGGGTGCGCACACCATCGAGGAAGCGCACCGCCTCACGGACGTGGCGCACCCAGAAGTCCGGGCTGGTGATCTCCTCGGCGGACACCACGGCACCGGTCAGGTTGGAGACGATCGGGATGCGCGGAGCCTCGTACGACAGGCCCTCCGTGACCTCGCGGAACGCGTCCAGCATCCCGTCCATGCGGGGCGAGTGGAACGCATGGCTGACCGTGAGGCGCTTGGTCTTACGACCCTGCGCCTCGAAGGACGCCGCGATCTCGACAGCAGCGTCCTCGTCACCCGCGATCACGACCGACGTGGGTCCGTTGAGAGCGGCGATGCTGACACGCCCGGTCAGCAGCGGCGCCACCTCGCCCTCCGAGGCCTGAACGGCGATCATCGCGCCACCGGCCGGAAGCTCCTGCATCAGGCGGCCACGCGCGGCGACCAGCTGTGCCGCGTCGGCGAGCGACAGGACACCCGCCACATGGGCAGCGGCCACCTCACCGATGGAGTGCCCGGACAGGAAGTCCGCCCGCAGACCCCATGCCTCGACCAGCCGGAACAGCGCCACCTCGATGGCGAACAGCGCGGGCTGGGTGAACGCCGTCTGGTCCAGCGCCTCGGAGTCGTCCCCGAAGAGGACGTCCCGCAGCGGGCGTTCCAGATGCGCGTCCAGGTGGGCGCACACCTCGTCCAGCGCGTCCGCGAACACCGAAGAGGTGGTGTACAGCTCATGGCCCATACCCAGCCGCTGGCTGCCCTGGCCGGTGAACAGGAACGCCACCTTGCCGTCCGCCACCGAGCCCTCGACCAGGCCCGGGGCGGGCTCGCCCGCTGCCAGCGCGTCCAGAGCGGTCAGCAGCCCGGCGCGGTCGTCGGCGACCAGGGCGGCCCGCTCCTCGAACGCCGTACGGCGCGTGGCGAGCGTGAACGCCACGTCGTGACCGTCCAGCTCGGGGCGGGCGTCCAGGTGTGCGCGCAGCTGGGCGGCCTGGTCGCGCAGCGCTTCGGGGGTCTTGGCCGACAGTACCCAGGCGGCGGGGCCGCCGGTCCGGGAGACCGTCTCGGCGTCCTCATCGAGGGCCGGGGCCTGCTCGATGATGGTGTGCGCGTTGGTGCCGCTGATACCGAACGAGGACACCGCGGCCCGGCGCGGACGGCCGGTCTCCGGCCACTCCCGCGCCTCCGTCAGCAGCGCGACCGCGCCCGCCGACCAGTCGACCTCGGGCGTCGGCTCGTCGACGTTGAGGGTCTGCGGCAGCACGCCGTGCTGCAACGCCAGCACCATCTTCATCACGCCCGCCACACCGGCGGCGGCCTGCGTGTGGCCGAAGTTGGACTTGATGGAGCCCAGCCACAGCGGCTGGTCCGCGTCCCTGTCCTGGCCGTACGTGGCGAGCAGTGCCTGCGCCTCGATCGGGTCGCCCAGCCGGGTGCCCGTGCCATGGGCCTCGACCGCGTCCACCTCGGCGGCGGACAGACCCGCACCGGCGAGCGCCTGCCGGATGACGCGCTGCTGCGACGGGCCGTTCGGCGCCGTCAGACCGTTCGACGCACCGTCCTGGTTGATGGCCGAGCCACGGACGACGGCGAGCACCGGGTGGCCGTTGCGGCGGGCCTCGGACAGCCGCTCGACAAGCAGCATGCCGACACCCTCGCCCCAACCGGTGCCATCCGCACCGGCCGCAAAGGCCTTGATACGACCGTCCGCCGCCAGCCCCCGCTGACGGCTGAAGCACCACCGGCCAGGGCGAGGGAGCACTCACCCGCCCGCAGCGCCTGAATCGCCCAATGCAGCGCCACCAGCGACGACGAGCACGCCGTGTCGACGGTGACCGCCGGGCCCTCAAGGCCCAGCGCGTATGACACCCGGCCGGACATCACACTGGCCGCGTTGCCCGTCCCCATGAAGCCTTCCGACCCATCGGGGGCGGCCAGGATCACGGGCAGGTAGTCCTGGCCGTTCGTACCGGCGAACACGCCGACCTGCTGGCCGCGCAGCGTCGTCGGGTCGATGCCCGCCCGCTCGAACGCCTCCCAGGAGGTTTCCAGGAGCAGCCGCTGCTGCGGGTCCATGGCGAGGGCCTCGCGCGGCGAGATCCCGAAGAACGAAGGGTCGAACTCGGCGGCGTCCGCGAGGAATCCGCCCTCGCGCACATAGCTGGTGTGCTCGGCCGCGGACTCCGGGTCGTACAGCGACTCGACGTCCCAGCCGCGGTCGGCCGGGAAGTCCGTCACCGCGTCCTGCCCGGTGGCGAGCAGCCGCCACAGCTCCTCGGGGGTGCGGACGCCGCCCGGGAAGCGGCAGCTCATGCCGACGATCGCGATCGGGTCGTCGTCGACGGCCACGCCCACGGACGACGCGCCGGTGACGGCCGGGCGCGAGCCGATGAGTTCGGCCTGGAGGTGGTCGGCGAGGGCGATCGGCGTCGGGTAGTCGAAGATGATGGTGGCGGGCAGCCGCAGCCCGGTGAGCGTACCGAGCAGGTTGCGGATCTCGACGGCGGTGAGCGAGTCGAAGCCGAGGTCGCGGAAGGCGCGGCTGGGCTCCACGGAGTCCGGCCCGGGGTAGCCGAGGACGACGGCCACCTGGGTGCGGACGAAGTCCAGGGCGAGCCGGTCGCGTTCCTCGTCGGTCGCGGCACCGGCCAGCTCGCGCGCCAGCGACGACGGGTCGCCGGGCGTGGCGCCGGGGGTGGCCGCACCGGCGGTGCGGGCCGCGTCGAGGGCGCGGCGGGCGTCGGGGAGGTCGGCGATGAGCGGGTTCGGGCGGTTGGCGGTGAGGCCGGGCGCGAAGCGGTCCCAGTCGATGTCCACGACGAGGGAGAACGTCTCGCCCAGGTCGAGCGCGGCGCCCAGGGCGGTGGTCGCGGCTTCGGGGTCGAGGGCGGGCAGCCCGGACTGGCGGAGCCGTTCGGCGACGAGTTCGTCGGTGGCCATGCCGCCGTCGGCCCAGGCGCCCCAGGCGATGGAGGTGGCGGGCAGGCCCTCGGCGCGGCGCTGTTCGGCGAGCGCGTCGAGGTAGGCGTTGGCGGCCACGTAGTTGGCCTGGCCGGCGGCGCCGAAGGTGGCGGCCATGGAGGAGAACAGCACGAAGGCGGACAGGTCGTGTCCGCGGGTCAGCTCGTCCAGGTGGCGTGCCGCGTCGGCCTTGGCGCGCAGCACGTCGGCCAGCCGCTGCGGGGTCTGGGCGTCGAGCACGCCGTCGTCCAGCACACCGGCGGCGTGGACGACGGTGGTCAGGGGGTGTTCCGCCGGTACGGTCGCGAGGAGCGCGGCGAGGGCGTCGCGGTCGGCGACGTCGCAGGCGGCGATGGTGACCTCGGCGCCCCGGGCGGTGAGTTCGTTGGCCAGGTCGTTCGCGCCGGGGGCGTCGGGGCCGCGGCGCCCGGCGAGCAGCACGTGGTCGGTGCCGTGGGCGACCAGCCAGCGGGCGACGTGGGCGCCGAGGGCGCCGGTGCCGCCGGTGATCAGTGCGGTGCCGTGGGTGGTCCAGCCGTCGCCGGTGGTCTCGTGGTGCGGTGCGCGGGCCAGCCTGCGGGCGTGGACGCCCTGGGGGCGGATCGCGAGGTGGTCCTCGTCGCGGAGTGCGTCGGGTCCGGCGAGGATGTCGGCGAGCCGGGCGAGGGCGCGGTCGTCGGCGGTCTCGGGGAGGTCGATCGACCCGGCCCAGCGGTCGGGCTGTTCGAGGGCGACGGTGCGGCCGAGGCCCCAGATCTGGGCCTGGGCGGCGCTGGTGAGCCGGTCGGAGCGGCTGACGGAGACGGCGCCGCGGGTGGCGGACCAGACGGGGGCGTCCGTACCGGCGTCGCCGAGGGCCTGGACGAGGGCGAGGGTGCCCGCGAGTCCGGCGGTGAGCGCGGGGTGCGCGGGGTGGGGGCGCTCGTCGAGGCCGAGGAGGGACAGCACGCCGTCGACGCGCGTGTCCTGCTCCGCGTCGTGGCGCAGGGCCGTGCGGAGGTGTTCGGCGACCGTGGCGCGGTCGTCGGTGGTGCCGTCGACGGTGATCTGGTGGACGCGTATGCCGCGTTCGGCCAGGACCCGCAGCGGCCCGGCGACCCAGGGGTGGCCGTCGTGTCCGGCGGGGGTGGCGACGAGCCAGGTGCCGGTGAGCGGCGGGGCCGGATACGACGGCAGCGGCTTCCAGGTGGTGCGGTAGCGCGAGCCGTTGACGGTGGTGTCGACGTGGTTGCGGTGGCGCCACGCGGACAGCGCGGGCAGCACCTCGCTGAGCGGCTGGTCGCCGTCGAGCCCGAGGGTGTCGACCAGGGCGGCCAGGTCCTCGCTGTGGACGACCTCCCAGAACCGGGCGTCGGCGACGGCCGGTGCGCTCGTCTCGGCGGCGGAGTCCTCCCCGTACGAGAACGGGTTGGCGGGCCAGTAGCGCTGCCGCTGGAAGGCGTAGGTGGGCAGGTCGACGCGGCGGGCGCCGCTGCCCGCGTAGTACGTGTTCCAGTCGACCGGGACGCCGCGGACGTGGGCGTGGGCGAGCGCCTGGTGGACGGTGCGGGACTCGGGGCGGCCAGGGCGCAGGGCGGGCAGGAACGCGAACGTCCTGGTCTTCGCCTCGGTCACGCACTCCTGCGCCATCGCCGAGAGCACCCCGTCGGGGCCGAGTTCGACGAAGGTGGTCACGCCGAGGTCCTCGAGGCGGCGCACGCCGTCGAGGAAGCGGACGGCCTCGCGGACGTGGCGGACCCAGAACTCGGGGGTGGTGATCTCGTCGGCGCTCACCAGGTCGCCGGTGAGGTTGGAGACGAGGGGGATCTGCGGGGCCTCGTAGGTGAGGCGCTGGGCGACCTGGCGGAAGTTGTCCAGCATCGCGTCCATGTGCGGGGAGTGGAACGCGTGGCTGACGGTGAGCCGCTTGGTCTTGCGGCCCTGCGCCTCGAACGACGCGGCGATCTCCAGCGCCGCGTCCTCGTCGCCCGCGATGACCACCGACGTGGGGCCATTCACAGCGGCGATCGAGACACGCTCGCTCAGCAGCGGCGTCACCTCGTCCTCGGACGCCTGCACGGCGATCATCGCGCCGCCGCCGGGGAGTTGCTGCATCAGCTGGCTGCGCGCGGCCACCAGAGCGGACGCGTGGGTGAGGGACAGCACCCCGGCCACGTGGGCGGCGGCGATCTCGCCGGTGGAGTGGCCGCAGAGGAAGTCGGGCAGCAGGCCCCACGACTCGACGAGGCGGAACAGCGCTACCTCGACGGCGAACAGGGCGGGCTGGGTGTAGCCGGTCCGGTCGAGCGCCGCGGCGTCGTCGCCGAACAGCACGTCCTTCAGCGGCCGGTCGAGGAACCGGTCGAGCTGGGCGCAGACCGCGTCCAGCGCCTCGGCGAACACCGGGTGGTTCTCGTACAGTTCGCGGCCCATGCCGAGCCGCTGGCTGCCCTGGCCGGTGAAGAGGAACGCGAGGTTGCCCTCGACGGCCAGGCCCTCGGTGACCTCGGGGTGGTGGCGGCCCTCGGCGAGCGCCGCGAGGCCCGCGAGCAGTTCGTCCCGGTCTGCCGCGGCGACCACGGCGCGGCGGTCGAGCGCGGCGCGGGTGACGGCCTGCGAGTAGCCGATGTCGACGGGGCGGTGGCCGGGGTTCGCGGTGAGGTGCGCGTGCAGCTGGGCGGCCTGGGCGCGCAGCGCGTCCTGGCTCTTGCCGGACAGCGCGACCGGCGTCAGCGTTTCCCGGGCTGCCACGGGTTCGGCCACCAGGTCCGTGGGGACGGCCTGTGCGGGGGCCTCCTCCAGGATGGTGTGCACGTTGGTGCCGCTCATGCCGAACGACGACACACCCGCGCGGCGCGGCTCGGCGCCCTCCGGGTCGTGCGCCCACTCGCGGGTGGCGGTGAGCAGTTCGACGTCCCCGGCGGTCCAGTCGACGTGCGGGGTGGGCTCGGTGAGGTGGAGGGTCTTGGGCAGCGCCCCGTGGCGCATGGCCATGACCATCTTGATGACGCCGCCGACACCGGCGCCCGCCTGCGCGTGGCCGATGTTGGACTTGATGGAGCCGATCAGCAGCGGCTTGCCCGCGGGCCGGTCCTGGCCGTACGTGGCGAGCAGCGCCTGCGCCTCGATCGGGTCGCCCAGCGCGGTGCCGGTGCCGTGTGCCTCGACGGCGTCGACCTGGTCCGGGGAGAGCCGGGCGTTGGCGAGCGCCTGGAGGATGACGCGCTGCTGCGAGGGGCCGTTGGGGGAGGTGAGGCCGTTGGACGCGCCGTCCTGGTTGACGGCGGAGCCGCGGACCACGGCGAGCACCGGGTGGCCCTTGCGCTGGGCGTCCGACAGCCGCTCGACCAGCAGGATGCCGACGCCCTCGCCGAGGCAGAAGCCGTCGGCCTCCGGGGCGAAGGGCTTGGAGCGGCCGTCGAGGGCCAGCCCGCGCATCTTGCTGTAGTCGACGAAGACGCCGGGGGCGCACATCAGGGTCGCGCCGCCGGCCAGCGCGAGCGAGCATTCGCCCTGGCGCAGCGCCTGGACGGCGAGGTGGAGCGCCACCAGGGACGACGAGCAGGCGGTGTCGACCGTGACCGCCGGGCCCTCGAAGCCGAAGGTGTACGAGAGGCGGCCGGAGGCGACGCTCGCGGCGTTGCCGGTGCCGAAGTATCCCTCGAAGTTTTCGTTGGAGCTGAGGATCGCCCCGAGATAGTCGTGATTGCTGGTGCCGACGAAGACGCCGACCTGCTTGCCGCGCGCCGAAAGCGGGTCGATTCCGGCCCGCTCGAAGGCTTCCCAGGAGGTTTCCAGCAGCAGCCTCTGCTGGGGGTCCATGCCGAGCGCTTCACGGGGGCTGATGCCGAACAGCGACGGGTCGAAGTCGGCGATTCCGTCGACGAATCCACCCTCGTGCACATAACTGGTGCCGGGGTGGTCCGGGTCCGGGTGGTACATCCTGTCGACATTCCACCCGCGGTCGACCGGGAAGTCGCTGACCGCGTCGACGCCTTCGCTGACGATGCGCCACAGGTCCTCGGGCGACCGGACGCCTCCGGGATAACGGCAGCCGATCCCCACGATGGCGATGGGGTCGTGGTTCTTCGCCTCGGCCTCTTGCAGGCGGAGGCGAGTCTGATGCAGATCCGCCGTTACCAGCTTGAGGTAGTCCCGCAGCGTCTCTTCATTCGCCATTTACGCAATCCATTTACGGCAGACGGCATCGGAAATGCTCCACAGATCCTCAACAGGGGAGCCGGTAACCAACAACCAATTAGTCGACTTCTCCACGAGAGGCTATGCGCGGGTTAACCCTCCCGACAACCCCTAGCTGCCCCCTATGACCCCCTGGTGACCCAGGGACTCGATAGGGGGCAGCCGGTATTGGAGAGCTCTATTCAAGGGTGAGGAAAATCCTGTCCGACATCGAGAACGACGTCAATAGCAGAATTCTCGTCATGCCCTTCCCAGGCCCTTGTTGATGAATGCGAACAGCTCTTCGTCGCTGGCCGACTGAAGCTGATCGGCCTCGGCCGCGCCCTGGGCGAGGGCCTCGGACGGGGCCGCCGCGGGCTCGGCCGGGGCCGCCGTGTCGTCCGACTCGTTCCACTTCGCCAGCAGCGACTGGAGGCGCATGGTGATGCGCGCCCGGGTGATGTTGTCGGGTGCGCTGTCGGCGAGCACCGTCTCCAGCTTGTCGAGTTCTTCGAGCACCGGGGCGCCGGTGGCCGCCGCGTCGGGTGCGATCTCGGCCCGCATATGGGCCGCCACGGCGGCCGGGGTCGGGTGGTCGAAGATCAGGGTCGGCGGCAGCTTGAGCCCGCTGGCCGCGCCCAGCCGGTTGCGGAGTTCGACCGCGGTGAGCGAGTCGAAGCCCAGGTCCTTGAACGCCCGGCCCGCCTCGATCGCCTCGGCCCCGGAGTGCCCCAGCACGGCGGCGACCGCGCCGCGGACCAGTTCCAGCAGCACCCGCTCGCGCTCGGTCTCGGGCAGCGTCGCGAGCTGACCGGCCAGCGCCTCCCCGGCGGCGGCCTCGTCGGCCGCGTCGGCCCGCATCTCCGCCACGACCTCGCGCGCCTCGGACAGTTCGTCCAGCAGCGGCCGCGGCCGGTCGGCGGTGAAGGCGAGGGTGAAGCGGCGCCAGTCCATGGCGATGACGGTGAGCGCCGTCTCGTCCCGGTCCAGGGCGTGCTGGAGCGCAGCCGTGGCGGGCAGCGGCGCCATCTCGTTGATGCCGTGGCGGCGCATCCGGTCGCCGGTGGCGCCGTCCACCGTGCCGCCGTCGCCCCACGGGCCCCAGGAGATCGTGGTGGCGGGCAGCCCGTCCGCGCGGCGCTGCTCGGCGAAGCTGTGCAGGAACGCGTTGCCGGGCGCCTGGTTGCCCTGGCCCGGTGCGCCGAACGTCGCGGAGAAGTGCGAGAACAGCACGAACGCGGTCAGGTCCAGCTCCCGCGTCAGCTCGTGGAGATGGCGCGTGGCGTCCACCTTGAGCCGCAGCACACGCTCGGCCTGATCCGGGGTCAGCCCCTCGATCACCCCGTCCTCGATGACCGCGGCGGTGTGCATGACGGCCGTCAGCGGCTGGTCGGCCGGGATGGCGGCGAGGGTGTCGGCGAGCGCGGCGCGGTCGGTCACATCGCAGGCCGCGAGGGTGACCTTGGCGCCGAGGCCGGTCAGTTCGGCCTCCAGCTCCACCGCGCCGGGCGCGTCCGCGCCCCGGCGGCTCGCCAGCACCAGGTGTTCGGCGCCGTTGCGGGCCAGCCAGCGGGCCACCTCCGCGCCCAGGCGTCCCGTACCGCCGGTGACCAGCGTGGTGCCGGACGGCTTCCAGGACCGTACGGGGGGCGTGTCGGCGAGCGGGGCGCGCACCAGCCGCGGCCCGAAGACGCCCGCCTCGCGGATCGCCACCTGGTCCTCGTCGTGCTCGGCGGCGAGGACCCCCATGAGCCGGGACAGCGCCTGCTCGTCGGGCGCCTGGGGCAGGTCGACCAGACCGCCCCAGCGCTCCAGGTGCTCCAGCGCGGCCACCCGGCCCAGGCCCCAGACGAGGGCCTGTTCGGGGCATTCCGGCCGGTCGTCGCCGCCGGTGGAGACCGCGCCCTGCGTCAGGCACCACAGCGGGGCGCCGATCCCGGCGTCGCCGAGCGCCTGGATCAGGGCGAGCTGGGCGGCGGCTCCGGCGGGCAGGGCAGCGTCCCCCGCGTCCCCATCCCCGGCCGGGGCGAGCAGCGACAGCACACCCGTGAACTCACCATCGGCCTCCGCGAGCGCGGTACGCACCCACTCGGCGAGCTGTTCGCGGCCGTCGGCGCCGGGGTTCACCACGATCTGCTGGACGGAGGCACCGCGCCCGGTCAGCGCGCCGGTCACGGCGGCCGTCCACGCGTCGTCGGTGCCGGCCGCGACGACGAGCCAGCTGCCGCCCGGGCGCGCGGACGGCGCATCGGCGAGCGGCCGCCACGTCACGCGGTAGCGCCAGCCGTCCACCGTGGACTGCTCGCGGGCCTGCTTGCGCCACGAGGCGAGGGCGGGCAGGACGGCGCTCATCGGCTGGTCGCCGTCGACGGTCAGCTCGGCGGCCAGGGCCTGCCAGTCCTCGGCCTCCACCGCCGCCCAGAACTTCGCCTCCACGGCGTCGTGCCGCGTCTCCCCCGACCCCGCCGCGCGCCCCGGCCCGGCCTCGGGCCAGTAGCGCTGCTGCTGGAAGGCGTACGTGGGCAGGTCGATACAGCGGGCCCCGGTGCCGTCGAACACCGCGTGCCAGTCCACGGCGACACCGCGCGACCACGCCTCGCCGACGGACGCCCAGAAGCGGTCCAGACCGCCCTCGTCGCGGCGCAGCGAACCGATCGCGGCCGCGTCCACACCGGCGTCCTCGGCGGTGTCCTGCACGCCCATCGTCAGCACCGGATGGGCGCTGGACTCGATGAACACGCCGAAGCCCTCGTCCAGCAGACGGCGTACGGCAATCTCCAACTCGACCGTGCGCCGCAGGTTGGTGAACCAGTACTCCGCGCCCAGCTCCGGGCCTTCGACCCACTCCCCCGTGACCGTCGACAGGAACGGCACCCGCGCGGTCTTGGGCTGTACGGGGGCCAGCAGCGTGAGGAGTTCATCGCGCAGCAACTCCACCTGCGCCGAGTGCGAGGCGTAATCCACCGGCACCCGGCGCGCCCGCACCTCCTCCGCCTCGCACGAGGCCAGCAGCTCATCCAGCGCCGCCGGTTCGCCCGACACGACCACGGCCGACGGGCCGTTCACGGCCGCCACCGAGATCCGCTCCTCACCCCACGCCGCGATCCGCTCCCGTACCTCCGACACCGGCAGCGCCACCGACACCATGCCGCCCTTGCCCGCCGCAACGCCACCACGCGGGCCGCGTCCTTCAGCGACAGGACGCCCGCCACGCACGCCGCGGCGATCTCGCCCTGCGAGTGGCCGATCACGGCGGCCGGTTCGACGCCGAGCGAGCGCCACACCTCGGCCAGCGACACCATCACGGCGAACAGCACCGGCTGGACCACGTCCACCCGGTCCAGCGACGGCGCCCCGTCCACACCGCGCAGCACATCGACCAGCGACCAGTCGGTGAACTCCGCGAGCGCGGCGGCGCACTCCTCGATGCGGGCGGCGAACACCGGCGAGGCGTCCATCAGACCCACGCCCATCCGCACCCACTGGGACCCCTGCCCCGGGAAGACGAATGCCGTCTGACCTGCGACGACGGAGCCCCGCTCGACGCCAGCGGCCATGCCGCCGTCGGCGAGGGCGGTCAGCCCGGCCATCAGTTCGTCGCGGTCCCGGCCCTGGACGACACCGCGTACGTCCAGCGCGGCGCGGGTCGTCGCCAGCGACAGGCCCATGTCCACCGGGCGCAGCGCCGGTTCGTCGTGGAGGCGGTCCAGCAGCCGCCGGGCCTGGGCGCGCAGCGCCGCCTCGCTCTTGCCGGACACCACCCACGGCACCACGCCGGGCTGCTTCGCCACCAACTCGACCGGTTCCCGCTCCTCGGCGGGCGCCTGCTCGATGATGGTGTGCGCGTTGGTGCCGCTGAAGCCGAACGAGGAGATGCCCGCGCGGCGCGGACGGCCCGTCTCGGGCCACTGCGTGGCCGACCTGACCAGCGAGACCGCGCCCGAGGACCAGTCGATGTGCGGGGACGGTTCGGCGATGTGCAGCGACTCGGGCACCACACCGTGCCGCATGGCCAGCACCATCTTCATCACGCCCGCGATGCCCGCGGCGCCCTGGGTGTGGCCGATGTTGGACTTCACCGACCCCAGCAGCAGCGGCAGTTCCTCGGGCCGGTCCGCGCCGTACGTGGCGAGCAGCGCCTGCGCCTCGATCGGGTCGCCCAGCGACGTACCCGTGCCGTGCGCCTCGACCACGTCCACATCGGCGCCGGACAGCCGCGCGTTGGCCAGCGCCTGCTGGATGACGCGCCGCTGGGACGGGCCGTTGGGCGCGGTGAGGCCGTTGGACGCACCGTCCTGGTTGACCGCCGAGCCGCGGACGACCGCGAGCACCTGGTGGCCGTTCTTCCGCGCGTCCGACAGCCGCTCCAGCAGCAGGACGCCCACGCCCTCGGCCGGGCCGAAGCCGTCAGCGTCGGCCGAGAACGCCTTGCAGCGGCCGTCCTTGGACAGCCCGCGCTGACGGCTGAACTCGATGAACAGCCCCGGCGTGGACATCACATGGACACCGCCCGCGAGCGCGAGCGAGCACTCGTCCAGACGCAGCGACTGCACCGCCAGGTGCAGCGCCACCAGGGACGCGGAGCAGGCCGTGTCCACGGTGACGGCCGGGCCCTCCAGGCCGAAGGCGTAGGAGAGGCGGCCGGAGACGACGCTGCTGGCGTTGCCCGTGCCCAGGTGTCCGCCGAAGTCGTCGTCCGCGTCGAGCGCCACCGTCAGATAGTCGGAGGCGTTCATGCCCGCGAACACACCGGTCCGGCTGCCGCGCAGCGCTGCCGGGTCGATGCCCGCCCGCTCGAACGCCTCCCACGACGTCTCCAGCAGCAGCCGCTGCTGCGGGTCCATCGCCATCGCCTCGCGCGGCGAGATCCCGAAGAACGCCGCGTCGAACCGGGTGGCGTCGTCGAGGAATCCGCCCTCGCGGGTGTACGTGGTGTCCGGGGTGTCCGGGTCCGGGTCGAACAGGTTCTGGAGGTCCCAGCCCCGGTCGGCGGGGAACGCCGTCTGCGCCTCGCCACCGGAGGCCATGAGCTGCCACAGCGCCTCGGGGGTGTCGACACCGCCGGGGAAGCGGCAGCTCATGCCCACGATCGCGATCGGCTCATGGGCCTGTTCGTCGACCTCCTGGAGACGCCGATGGGCGGCGGTGAGATCGGTGGTGACCTTCTTCAGATATTCGCGGAGCTTGGCTTCGTTCGCAGTCGCCATGGACCTTCACCTATTCGCAAGTGCTCTGGATCGTCGGGGGGGTGCGGGAGTGGGTGCGGTTCGCGGTCAGCCGTTGCCGAACCTCTTGTCGATGAAGTCGAAGAGTTCGTCATCGCTGACCTCTTCGAACGCGTCCGCCTCGGCGTCCGCCCCGTCGTCGTCCGCGGTGCGACGCACGTCGTGCCACTTCGCCAGCAGCGTCTGTAGGCGCACCGTGATGTTCGCATGTGCGGCCTCGTCCGCCGCGACCGCCGCCAGGTCCTCCGGCGCCAGCGAGGACAGGCTGTTCTCCAACCGCTCCAGCTCCTCCGTGAGGGACAGTCCGGTGTCCGCGGCCTCCGGGGCCACCTCGTGGCGCAGCTGCCGCGCGAGCGCCACCGGCGTCGGGTAGTCGTACACCAGCGTCGCCGTCAGCTTCAGCCCGGTGGCCGCGTTCAGCCGGTTCCGCAGCTCCACGGCCGTCAGCGAGTCGAAGCCCAGCTCCTTGAACGCCTGCTCGGCGCCCACCTGCTCCTTCGACGCGTAGCCCAGCACGGCGGCCACCTGGCGGCGCACCAGGTCGAGAACGGTCCGCTCCTGCTGGGCCTCCGACTGCCGCGCCAGCTGCTGCGCCAGGGTGTCCGTCTCGGCGGCGTTTTCGGGCACGGCCGCGCCGCCGCTGTCGGCGGCCCGCCGCACCGGGGTGCGCACCAGGCCGCGGTAGAGCGGCAGCAGCTCCCCGGCGGAGGCGGCGCCGCGCAGCGCCGCCAGGTCCAGCCGTACGGGCACCAGCACCGCTTCGCCGGTCACCGTGCGCGCCGCGTCGAACAGGGCGAGGCCCTCTTCGGCGGACAGCGGCAGCACACCGCCGCGCGCCGCCCGCTTCAGGTCGGCCTCGCCGATCCTGCCGCCCATGCCGCGCGCCTCGGCCCACATGCCCCACACGAGGGACTGCGCGGCCAGGCCGGTGGCGCGGCGGTGTCCGGCGAGCGCGTCGAGGAACACGTTCGCCGCGGCGTAACCGCCCTGCCCCGCGCCGCCGATCGTGCCGGCCGCGGCCGAGAAGAGCACGAACGCGGACAGGTCCAGATCGCGGGTCAGCTCGTGCAGGTTGACCGCCGCGTCGACCTTCGGCCGCAGCACGCGGTCGAGCCGCTCCGGCGTCAGCATGTCGATGACACCGTCGTCGAGGACGCCCGCGGTGTGCACCACGGCCGTCAGCGGACGGTCGGCCGGAATCCCGGCCAGCAGCCCGGCCAGCGCCTCCCGGTCGGCCGCGTCACACGCGACGACCGTGGCCTCGGCACCCAACTCGGCGAGCTCGGAGGTCAGTTCGGCCATGCCCTCGGCGGCGGGGCCGCTGCGGCTGGTCAGCAGCAGATGGCGGACACCGTGCGTGGTGGCCAAGTGGCGGGCCACCAGCCTGCCCAGACCACCGGTGGCGCCGGTGACCAGGACGGTGCCCTCGGTGTCGAGGGTGTTCCGTACCGGCTCGGTGGCCGGGGCCTCGACCCGGGCCAGGCGCGGTGCGTACGCCGCCCCCGCGCGCAGCGCGATCTCGGGCTCGCCCGAGTCCAGCGCCGCCGCGATCGCCGGGTACGACACCTCGCCGTCGACGTCGAGCAGCACGAACTGCCCCGGGTTCTCCGTCTGCGCGGACCGCAGCAGCCCCCATACGGGCGCGTTCACCAGGTCCGCGACCTCGGTGTCCCCGGCCGCGGCGACCGCGCCGCGCGTGACCAGCACCAGCCGGGCGCTGCCGGGCCGACCACCGTTCAGCCACTCCTGGACCAGGCCCAGGGCCCGGTGGGTGGCCGCGTGCGCGTCCGCGACGAGGTCGCCACCGCCTGTTCCGGGCTCGGGCAGGAAGGGCACCAGGACCGTGTCCGGCGCCGTCCCGTCCATCACGACCGCCATGTCGAGCGCCGTCAGGTCGTCGTGGGCCGTGGCGGTGTGCCCGGCCGCGTCGAGGGCCACGCTCAGCTTGAGGTCGTCGCCGCCGACCACGGCGAAGCGCGTCGGCGCACTCTCCGAAGCCGCCGTCACCGGCGCCCAGTCGACCCGGAACAGCGTGTCCCGGTGCCCGGACGTCGCCGCCGCTCCGGCGATCCGATTCGCGTCCAGCGGCTCGGCGGCCAGCGCGTCCACCGACGCGACGAGCGCACCCGTCCCATCGGCCGCCACCAGCGACACCGTGCCACTCTCAGTCGGCGCGAGCCGTACGCGCAGCGCCTCGGCGCCCACCGCGTACAGGCTCAGCCCCCGCCACGAGGCCGCCACCGCGGCACCGTCCACGGCCAGCCCCAGCGGCTGGAGCGCACCGTCCAGCAGCGCCGGGTGCAGCGCGAAGCGGGCGGCGTCCGCCTGCTGCGCCTCGCCGACGCGCACCTCCGCGTACAGCTCCTCGCCGCGCCGCCACACGTGGCGCAGGCTCTGGAACGCCGGGCCGTGCAGCAGCCCGGCGCGCGCCATGCCCGCGTACAGCGCAGCGGTGTCCACCGGCTCCGCGCCGGCGGGCGGCCATACGGCGAACTCGGCAACGGGTGCCGGGGCCTCGGCCGATGCGAGAACGCCACCGGCGTGCCGCGTCCACGGCTGGTCGGACCCCGCACCCTCCGGGCGCGAGTACACCGCCAGCGGGCGACGGCCCTCGCCGTCGGGCTCGCCGACCGACACGCGCAGCTGCACCCCGCCGCGCTCCGGCAGGATCAGCGGCTCCTCGAGGCCCAGCTCCGCCAGCAGCCCACAGCCCACATGGTCCCCGGCGCGCACCGCCAGCTCCACGAACGCGGAGCCCGGCAGCACGGCCGTATCGGCGACCGTGTGGTCCGCCAGCCAGGAGTGCGACGCGAGCGAGAGCCGCCCGGAGAAGAGGTACGCGTCCGCGTCGGGCAGTTCCACGGCCGCACCCAGCAGCGGGTGACCGGCCGAGCCGAGCCCGGCCGAGGCCACCTCGTCCAAGTTGAGCAGCGCGTCCACCCAGTAGCGGCTGCGCTGGAACGCGTACGTCGGCAGCCCGACCTTCCGCGCGCCCGTACCGGCGAAGTACGCCTCCCAGTCCGGGGCCGGGCCACGGACGTGGAGCCGCGCGAGGGCGTCGGTCAGCGCCTCGGCCTCCGGCTTGCCCTTGCGCAGCGCGGAGACGAACGCGATGTCGTCGCCGGTCACGCACTCCTGCGCCATGGCGGTGAGGACACCGTCCGGGCCCAGCTCGACGTACGTGGTGACGCCCCGCGCTTCGAGGGTGCGGACGCCGTCCAGGAAGCGGACCGCCTCGCGGACGTGGCGCACCCAGAAGTCGGCGGTCGCGATCTCCTCGGCGGAGACCACGTCCCCGGTGAGGTTGGAGACGATCGGGATGCTCGGGGCCTCGTACGAAAGCCCCTGCGCGACCTCGCGGAACGCGCCCAGCATCCCGTCCATGTGCGGCGAGTGGAAGGCGTGGCTGACCGTGAGGCGCTTGGTCTTACGGCCCTGCGCCTCGAAGAACGCCGCGATCTGTACGGCGTCGTCCTCGTCGCCCGCGATGACCACGGAGGTGGGGCCGTTGAGGGCGGCGATGCTGACGCGCTCGGTGAGCAGCGGCGCCACCTCGTCCTCCGAGGCCTGGACGGCGATCATCGCGCCACCGGCCGGAAGCTCCTGCATCAGACGGCCACGTGCCGCGACCAACTTCGCCGCATCCGCGAGCGACAGCACGCCCGCCACGTGGGCGGCGGCCAGCTCACCGATGGAGTGGCCGGACAGGAAGTCCGCCTTCAGACCCCACGCCTCCATCAGGCGGAACAGCGCCACCTCGATGGCGAACAGCGCGGGCTGGGTGAAGCCGGTCTGGTCCAGCGCGGCGGCGTCCTCACCGAAGAGAACATCCCGCAGCGGCCGTTCCAGATGCGTGTCCAGGTGGGCGCACACCTCGTCCAGCGCGTCCGCGAACACCGGGTACGCCTCGTACAGCTCACGCCCCATGCCGAGCCGCTGGCTGCCCTGGCCCGTGAACAGGAACGCCACCTTGCCACCGGCCACCGAGCCCTCGACCAGGCCCGGCACCTCGGTCTCGCCGCGCGCGAGCGCCGCGAGACCGGCCAGCAGCCCGTCCCCGCCGTCCGCGGTGAGCACGGCCCGGTGGTCCATGGCCGTGCGGGTCGTGGCCAGCGAGTACGCGATGTCGATGGCTGCGGCGTCGGCGCCGAGGTGGGCCAGCAGCCGTTCGGCCTGACCGCGCACGGCGGCACGGGACTTGCCCGAGAGCACCCATGGCACCGTCGGCAGAACGGCCGCCGGACCGGCCGCGGGGGTCTCCTCGGGGGCCGGGGCCTGTTCCAGCACGGTGTGCGCGTTCGTACCGCTGATGCCGAAGGCCGACACCGCGGCCCGGCGCGGACGGCCGGTCTCCGGCCACTCCCGCGCCTCCGTCAGCAGCTCCAGCTCACCGGCGGACCAGTCGACGTGCGGCGTCGGCTCGTCCACGTGCAGGGTCTGCGGCAGTACGCCGTGCTGCAACGCCAGCACCATCTTCATCACGCCCGCCACACCGGCCGCGGCCTGCGTGTGGCCGATGTTGGACTTGATGGAGCCGAGCAGCAGGGGCAGGTTGTCCGGCCGGTCCTGGCCGTAGGTGGCCAGCAGCGCCTGCGCCTCGATCGGGTCGCCCAGCGTCGTACCGGTGCCGTGGGCCTCGACCGCGTCCACCTCGGACGCGGAGAGTCCGGCCGCGGCGAGCGCCTGCCGGATGACGCGCTGCTGCGACGGGCCGTTCGGCGCCGTCAGACCGTTCGACGCGCCGTCCTGGTTGATCGCGCTGCCGCGCACGGTCGCCAGCACGGTGTGTCCGTTGCGGCGGGCGTCCGACAGCCGCTCCACGAGCAGCATGCCGACACCCTCGCCCCAACCGGTGCCATCCGCACCGGCCGCAAAGGCCTTGATACGACCGTCCGCCGCCAGCCCCCGCTGACGGCTGAAG
>NZ_JAIWIH010000082.1:0-11987 GCF_052851135.1 Streptomyces sp. BRA346
CGAAGTCCCGCAGGATCAGCTCCATGGCGAAGAACACCCCGGCCAGCGGGGCGTTGAACGTGGCGGCGATCCCGCCCGCCGCACCGCAGGCGACCAGCACAAGGGTGGGTCCGTCCACTCCCTGCGTCGCCAGCTCCACTACGCTCGCGCGGAGTCCCAGAAGTGTCCATGACGGCCGGTTCGATTTGGACATGAACAGCCGCCTTCAGCTGGGCCTGACCGCGACAGCCACGGCCGTGCCCGGCCCGCGCAGCCCGCAGGGTGATGCGGCACCGGCTGGAAGGTGGCGCCGCGGTTCAGACGCGGGCGGCCGGAGTGTTCTGCTCCAGGCGGGCGCCCAGGGTGGCGGCGAAGTCCTCGGCGCGGGCCAGTTGGACCCGCAGCTTCTCCACCTGCTCGGCGGCGGTCTGCTGGTAGGTGCGGACGCGCTCCATCAGGGCCTCGCGCTCGCCGTCGTCGAGAGCGTCGTCGCTGTCGAGGCGGTCGGTGGCGTCCAGCAGGTCGCGCATCTGCTCCAGTGTGAAGCCGAGCGGCTTCATCCGGCGGACGACCATGAGCCGGGCGACATCGGTCTCGGTGTAGAGACGGAACCCGCCCTGGGAGCGGGCGGAGGGGATGACCAGGCCGGTCTCCTCGTAGTGCCGGATGGTGCGCAGGGACAGCTCCGTCCGTGCGGCGACCTCGCCGATCTGCATGTGCTTGGCGTCCATGCCCGTGCTCCTGGCCCTTCTCGTGGTAATCGGCCGCGTCCCGTGCGACCCCACCAGTCCACACTCTAACGTTAGGGTAGAGTTGTTGACGGCGAGGGCGGCCCGGCTGCCCTGCCGCTGCCGTTCCGGGGCCGATGGCGCTCCCGTTGAAGACCCGATTCTTGCAGGAGAGAGAGTGCGCGAGCCCATGACGCCGGTCGCCGCCGCCTGCCCGCCGTGACCCTTCGGCCCTGGATGTGAGCCCCCGGCCGCCAGCGCGCGCCGCCACGCCTCGCGTCCCTTTGACTTCCGGCCCGCTCTGCGGGCCGTCCGCGGGGGGTGGCCCCCCCCGCGCCTCCTTCCCGCATGCCCCGGCCTGCCGATGGGGTGTGCCCGAGCACGACAGGTACGCATCTCCTTGTCTTCTGCAGCTGTGACTCCCGCCGCGCGCCTGCGCGGCCTGCGCCCCGACTGGCTGAACGACCCCAAGGTCTGGCGCACCGAGATCCTGGCCGGCCTGGTCGTCGCCCTCGCGCTGATCCCCGAGGCGATCTCCTTCTCGATCATCGCCGGGGTCGACCCGGCGATCGGCTTGTTCGCCTCCTTCAGCATGGCCGTAACGATCTCCATCGTCGGCGGACGCCGCGCCATGATCTCCGCCGCCACCGGCGCGGTCGCGCTCGTCATCGCGCCCATGAACCGCGAGCACGGCTTTGGCTACCTGGTCGCGACCGTCATCCTTGCCGGTGTCTTCCAGGTGATCCTCGGTGCGGTCGGCGTGGCCAAGCTCATGCGGTTCGTGCCCCGCTCGGTGATGGTCGGTTTCGTCAACGCCCTCGCCATCATGATCTTCATGGCCCAAGTCCCCGAGATGACGGGTGTGCCCTGGCCGGTCTACTCGCTGATCATCGCCGGTCTCGCGCTGATGGTGTTCTTCCCGAAGGTCACCACCGTGATTCCGGCCCCCCTGGTGTCCATCGTCATCCTCACCGTGATCACCGTCGCCGCCGGGATCGCCGTGCCCACCGTCGGCGACAAGGGCACACTGCCCTCCTCGCTGCCGGTGCCCGGCCTGCCCGACGTGCCCTTCACCCTGGACACCTTGACCACCGTCGCCCCCTACGCCCTCGCCATGGCGCTGGTCGGCCTGATGGAGTCGCTGATGACCGCCAAGCTCGTCGACGACATCACCGACACCCACTCCTCCAAGACCCGAGAGTCCCTCGGCCAGGGCATCGCCAACATCGTCACCGGCTTCTTCGGCGGCATGGGCGGCTGCGCCATGATCGGCCAGACGATGATCAACGTGAAGGTCTCCGGCGCCCGCACCCGCCTGTCCACCTTCCTGGCGGGCGCGTTCCTGATGGTGCTGTGCATCGTCTTCGGCCCGGTCGTCTCCGACATCCCCATGGCCGCCCTGGTCGCCGTCATGGTCATGGTCGCCTTCGGCACCTTCGACTGGCACTCCGTAGCTCCCAAGACCCTCAAGCGGATGCCCGCCGGTGAGATCGCCGTCATGGTGATCACGGTTGTGGTCGTCGTCGCCACCCACAACCTCGCCATCGGCGTCGTCGTCGGCACCGTCACCGCCATAGTCATCTTCGCCAAGCGCGTCGCCCACCTCGCCCACGTCACCGCGGTCACCGACCCCGACGGCCACACGGTCGTCTACCGGGTCACCGGCGAGCTGTTCTTCGCCTCCTCCAACGACCTCGTCAGCCAGTTCGACTACGCGGGCGACCCGAAGAAGGTCGTTATCGACCTCTCGGCCGCCCACGTCTGGGACGCCTCATCCGTCGCGGCCCTGGACGCGATCGAGACCAAGTACGCCCAGCGCGGCAAGACCATCGAAATCACCGGCCTGAATGACCCCAGCGCCGACCTCCACGGCAGGCTCACCGGCGAACTCGCCGGCAGCCACTGACGTCCAGCGCCGCAGTGACCAGAGGACCCCGGCCGTTGGCCGGGGCCCTCTGGTCACTGCTCGACGCCCTGCGCCGGCGAAGGGCCGCGGTAGGTGCCGAAGGTCCACAGGTTCCCCTCCGGGTCCCGCACCGTGCACACGTACGCCGCCGCGCCCGACCCGAACCGGGTCTCATGCGGTGCTTCGAGGACCTCGCCGCCGGTGTCGACCACCCGCCGGTGCACCGCGTCCACGTCGTCGCTCACCACGTAGACCGCGCTGGTGCCCGCCCGCATCCGTCCGTGCACGCTGTCCTTGTGCCGTGTCGAGCCGAACACGAGCGCACCACCGCCAGGCCAGCGCAGCTCCGCGTGCCCGATCCCACCGTGCTCATCGGGTGCGGCAACCACCTCCGTGAACCCCAGCACGTCGACCAGGAAGCGCAGGGCCGCCCTGGTGTCGTCGTAGTGCAGGACCGGCCAGACGGAGGACGGGGAGGCATCGGGCGACATGCCGCTCATCGTAGGCCAGTAGGCAGCCACACTCACAAGTGGGAAGAACCCCCTTCTGAGACTTGCATTTGTGCGAAAATGCGGGCCCAATGATGGGCCCTCAGCAGCTCTCTCCGGCCGACCGGTCGGACGCCGACGACGTCGAACAGCACGCCTGTCCGAAGTGTGACGCGCAGCCCGGTTCACCCTGCCGCTCGCGCGGCGGCGCGGTCGCCTCCGCCTACCACACACGCCGCTTCACCATGGTGCCCCGGCTGAAGAAGGCGCTCCGGGTGTCGGCCCCGATCGACCCGGACTTGCCGAGCGCGGACATCCGCATCAGCCACACCCGCTGCTCGATCCTCGGGCAGGAATTCGACTCCCATCCCGACGCGCTCAGCAAGCACGGCATCCCGAGGGACAAGATCTTCAGCGAGAAGATCAGCACCCGGGTACGGGTCCGCCCCTGATCCGAGCAGGCGCTGAGGACGGCGCGGGAGGTCAAGGCGCACGCCCCGCACTGCCGGGTCATCTTCACCGTGTACGAGATGAAGCGCCTCGGCCGCGGCGCCTCCGAACTCACCGCGCTCGCCGAGCACCTCACCGCCCACGGCCTGGTCCTGGAGACGCCGAGCAGGCCAAGCGCGAGGCATACCTCGAAGCCGTCGAACAAGCCCACGCCAACTTCGCTGCCATGAGCAACGGAGCGGTCCCCGTGCCCCGCACTCGAGCAGAGGCCGTGAAATCGCGCTGAGCTACTTCTCCCCTCGCCGTAGCTATACGAGAACAGGGCTCACTCTTCCGCCGACCCCGGACCCGGATGCGGCCCCGGCCCCGGACCCGGCCCCCAAGGTCACATCTCAGTTCCAGGACAAAGCAAACATGATCGGTGTATCGGGCTTCGAGTTGACAGGGGGATACCGCCGGACCGTCGACTGGCTCGGGCGCGGAGACGGGCGCCCCGTCCCATCTGGCCGATCTCATGTTTCATAACTGACCGCACATGAAACAGCCCGCCGGACGGCGGCCGTCCTGCGGAATCGGCCGCCGCTGAGCCGGAGCTCGCCCGGTGAAGCGCGTGCAGCCGTTACGGCAGGTCTGGGGCTACTCCGTTGTTGTTTCGGTGAGTACTGCTGGGACCCCCACTTGCCACACCGACTTCTGCGACCTGCGGCTTTGTGCTCCCGCTCCCGGGCCGCGGACCGGGAGCGCGTCACGGAGCGACGGCCGCGGCGCAGACGGCGTCGGACGCCATGCCGGAGTACGAGGCGCTGCCGGTGGCGAGCATCCCCGGCCGCGCTCCGGTACCGCCGGAATCGCCGCCCAACGTCACCAGGTCGCGTGCGCCTGTGGACCGTCTCCCGCCGCGGGCTCGCCGCCGGCCTCCGTGAACGCCTGTAGCGCCTCGATGAGATGGCGTCGCTGGCCCGGCGGCATGGCGTCGACGATGCGCGCGATCTCCTGCCGCCGCCGCCCCGTGGCCTCACTGACGATCCGCCGACCGATCTTGGTGAGAGAAATCACGCTGGTGCGCCGGTCTCCCGCGGAGACGCCGCGCGCGACCATGCCCGCCGTGGCCAGCCGGTCAATCATGCGCATGGCCGTCGAGGGCTGCACCCCCATCTCCCCCGCCAGCCCGGACAGGCTCAGCGGCCCCCGGCCGTCGAGGACGACCAGCATGCGGAACTGCGGCAGCGTCAGGGTATCCTCCACCGCGGCCAACGACCGGGCGGAGACGGCGACCAGCAACCGGGACGCGGTCAACAGGGCGGTGACCATCGCCTCGGCGTCGGACTCGGAATCTGGGGAACGGCGCGGCATACGCCCTTTCTACCGTCCCGGACCGCTGCACGGGGCACCGGCCGGTTCCCAGGACAGCGGCCACGGCGATGTGAGGGCCTGTCGTGACGCTGTGGGTTTGACTCGGCGAGTGCGACGATCCACCGCTACCGGGCGAGTGGCCCGCCGAGGACCGCCAGCAGAGGACCGCCGACCACACCGAGGACGACGGAAGCAGCCGCCGCCGCACAGGCCACCGTGCTCGGCCGGTTGGAGACCCAGGACAGCGGTTCCTGTGGCCGACCGGAGACCGCCGGGGCGATCCAGCGCAGATAGTAGAAGAGTGAGGCCACGGTGTTGACCGCCGCTACCACTACGAGCCGGGCGTAGCCGCCGTCGACCGCGGCGCTGAAGGCTTCGAGTTTGCCGAGGAAGACGGCCGTGGGCGGAGTTCCGACCAGCCCCAGCAGACACACGGCCAAGGAGACCGCGAGGACGGGACGGCGGCGCACCAGACCTCGGAAGTCCTCAAGGTCCATTGCTCCGGGCAGTGCGCGGACGACAGCGAACGCACCGAGGTTGGTCAGGGCCGAACGCCAGGAAGATCATGCTCACCGGATACCACCGCACGTGGAACCGGGAGACGGCGAGCTCAGCGGGAGGCAGCCCGCCACCGAACGCTCCCGCCCGCAACGGATCACCACGGCCGGCATGCCACAGCCCGAGCCCATAGAGGGCTACCAAGCGGCCGCGACCACGCCCAGCGTGACCAGCACCGGCTCCCAGGCTTGACCGACCGGCACTCCCGCCTCCCTTCCCCGCGCTGAGGGGCGAGTGCCTCAACACGCCGCTCTTATGCCCATCAATTCCACCGCGCTGGCGGTCAGACGGGCTCGGCGGGCGGGGCCGGTCGCGCGTCGGCACCACGCGACGGGGGCTTGCTGTGCACATAGAGCAGACTGCGGTCGCCGACGTCCAGCCGCTTGGGCATCGGCAGCTCGTAACGCACCGGGCGGTCGTGATCGGCGAGTTGCTTGCGGGGGTCGTAGACCTGATTGAAGCGCCACAACATACGGGCGAAGTTCGTCTGTCCCCTGAGGAGGTTGCCGCCGAGTACCCGCAGCGCGCCGAGTGCCGTGGACAGCCCCAGATGCTTGCGGTTGATGACGGCCTGAGTCCGGACGAGTTCCTCGTAGAAGTCCTTCAGCGGCAGCGTGGTCGGGACCACCGCGTGCTGGATGTCGAACAGCCGATAGTCGCGGGTGGTGAGGCGCCTGGACTCGGTGTGCCAGATTTCCGTGCCCGGATAGGGCGTCATGACCGTCAGATGGACGATCTCGGGCACCGCCAGCGCGAATTCCCGTACGACCCGGAAACGCTCCTCGTCCCAGGCCGGATCGACGATGAGGTTGATGGCGACATCGATGCCCAGACGGCGGGCCGTCTCCAGCGCCTTGAAGTTGTCGTCCGGGCTGACGCGCTTGCGGTAGAGGTCGAGCCCTTCCGCGTCGATCGCCTCCATGCCGAGGAACATGTAGCGCAGGCCCAGACGGGTCCAGCGCTGGAAAACCTCCACATTGCGCAGCAGGACGTCGCTGCGGGTCTCGAGGTAATACCGCTTGCGGATTTTACGCCGTTCGAGTTCCGCGGCGATGGCGTGCCCGTGCTCGGGGCGGATGAAGGCGACGTCGTCCACGATGAAGACGTTCGGCTCCCGGATACTCGCCATCTCCTCGCCGGCGGCCTCGGGGGACGCCTTGCGGTAACTGCGGCCGTAGAAGGTCCACGCCGAGCAGAACGAGCAGTCCCAGGGGCAGCCGCGGGTGAATTCGATCGACGCACAGGGGTCGAGCTCTCCGATGAAGTACCGGTTGCGGCGGCGCATCAGATCACGGGCGGGTCGGGGCAGGTCGATGCTGTGCAGCATCTGAGGCGCCGGTCCGCGGCCGGAGAGTGTGACGATGCCGGGCACCCCCTCCACACTCCCGTCCCGCAGCCCCTCCATCAGCGGGCCGATGGCCGGTTCCCCTTCGCCTCGCACGACCGCGTCGACGGCACCGTCAGCCTGTTCGAGCACCTCCTGGGCGACGAAGGAGACGCTGTGGCCGCCGAAAAATACGAAGCAGTCGGGGAGGGTCTGCTTGACGCGCCTGGCGATATCGATCGCTTCCGGGATATTGGCCAGATAGTTGAGGGAGATACCGAGCGCCTCCGGCCGGAAGGAAGTGACCTCTTCTTCCAGGTCGCGGTGCGAGTGCACCTGGAGGTCGGTCACACGTACCTGGTGCCCTGCGTCACGAGCGGCGCCCGCGATCCGCTCCAGACCCAGCGGCTCCAGGCGCAGGAAAATCTCCGAATACATCAGGGCACTGGGATGGACGAGCAACAGGCGCATCATGACCTCTGCCGGTGAGGGGATGTCACTGAGGTATCCGCCTTGCGAGCTTCCTCAAACGCAACTCCCGCACTTCGGGCCATTCGGCCGACCGCTGTTTCGCCGAACGCACGTGAAATGTGCCCTCCTCTACATGAAGTTGCGAGTGTGCAAGGCGGACAGTTCGGCGGCCTCGTCGTCCGGGAAACCGAGCCGGGCCAGGCGGCGTCGGCGTCCCTCATCCATCTCCGCCTCCAACCGCTTGACCGCGCGGTGTCCACGGGCGATGGCGTCCGGGGTCCACGACCCGGCGGCGAGGAGCACGAGGAAGTCGAAGACATCACGGTTCAGCCCCACCGTGGCGGCCAGTGCGTCGTGGCGGCCAGTGCGTCGTGGCGGCGCTCCACAGCCGCCCGGAGCCTGGGCCGCAGCGCCGGGTCCAGGGCCGCCCGGTGCTCCAGGTGGGCCACGCCGAACGCCACATGGCGGGCTTCGTCCTGACGAGCGAGCCGGGTGATGCGACGGGTGACCGGGGCGGGGGCGTGCCCATCCAGGAATGCCAGCAGGTTCAGGAAGCTGCCCTCTCCCAGCACCGACAGCAGGAAGGACGCCAGGGAGAAGCCGGGCTCGGCCGGCAAGGTGGCCAGTGAGGCCCTGCCACCGGCGGACGAGGTGCCCATGGCGTCGCGCTTGAGCACCGCCCGCCGGGTGAAGTTGCGGGTGCACCCGGGCGAGCATGCGGCCGGGGAGCACCAGGGCCGCCTGCTCGTTCTCCACCAGGTAGGTCATCACCTGCGCGACGGCGTCCTCGACCTGCTCCGGCAGCTCGAATTCGGCGTCCCAGTCGACCGCGGCCCGCGGGTCCCACTGGGCGGAGGCGGCGTGGGCGTACAGGCGCGGCGCCAGGTCGGTCCAGGCAATGTCGCGGTCGCCCACGTCGAAGTGGAGTTCGGGACCGCCCGCCTCCACCAGGGCACCACGGGCGGCCAGGCCCCAGTGCGCCTCCGAGCGGGCGACGACGCCGTCCGGCCCGGGGCCTCCGGCGCGGCGCGCACCGGACCACCGGTCGGTGTCCGCCCGCCCCCGTACGACGCGGAACCGGAGCAGGGCGCCGGGGGAAACGTCCTCGGACCGGAGCCGGTGGCCCTCCTGACGGGCCCACGCCGCGAGGTGCACCGGCAGGGCCGGGTCGTACCCCCGCCACGTCGACCGCGCCGCCGGGTGCCACGCCCGCCAAGGCCCGGCGCAGCAGCAGGTGAGCGCCCTGCTCGAAGCCCAGGCCCGCCAGGTCGACAAACGGCACGGGGCCGCCTTCCGTACGTCGGTCGGTCACGGCCGGTACTCCGGCGCCGTCACCCGGCCCCGCGCGTCGTAGAAGCCCGCCTCATCCACCGCTCGCTCCAGCGCGGCGTAGCCGCTGTCACGCCCCGGGCACCAGGTGACTGTCCGTTCCGAGCCTGGCACGAGTGCCTCCGGCCCGCGCCACCGAAACGGCACCGGGGGGGAAGAACAGCGCCGCTGGCGGTTGCGGTGAGGTGGCATCTGTTGGGTGCGAAGGCGATCAGGCCGCGGTTTGCGGCCCGGGTAGCGGGCTACCCGGGCCGGACGACCATCTGCCTACTGTGCGGGAGGTGCACGTGGCCAGGGTCAGCGAGTTCCTTGCGGCACGCCTGCGGATGTGGGGGACCGGGTGTTCGGCGTTGCCAACCACGACGTGGACCCCCTGGTCACCGCTCTGACCGGCGAACGGGAAACCCCGGAGTTCGTCCACGTGCGGCACGAGGAATCGGCCGCGCTCATGGCATGCGCCCACGCCAAGCTCACCGGACGGACGGGCTGCTGCCTGGCCTCGTCCGGCTCCGGCATACTCCACCTCCTCAGCGGCCTGTACGACGCCGCGCTGGACCGCCAGCCGGTGGTGGCCCTCATCGGGCAGGAGCCGCCACCCGCAGGCGGCGGCCGACGGGCCGCCGTCCGGGCCACCTACCTCTTCGCCGAGGCGTCCGCGCACTGTGGTCTCCGACCCGGCTCTCGTGGCGGACGCGCTGGACCGCGCCCTCAGGGCAGCGCTCACCGAACGAGGCGTGACCACGCTGATCGTTCCCCCCCCCTCGGTGCTCGAGTCCCGGGCGCCCCGCGCACCGCGTGACGCCGAAGCCGTCTCCGCCCTCGTACACCGCCGTCCGCCGACGCGCCCGCCCGGTAAACGGGACGTACACCGCGCGGCCGACCTTCTGAACGCGGGCCGCAGAGTCGCCATTGTCGTCGGACAGGACGCCGCCGAAGCGGCCGGCCAGGTCATGGAGGTGGCCGAGCTCCTGGGAGCGGGCATCGCCAAGACGCCACTGGCCAGGGACGTCCTCCCCGACGACCTACCCTGCCTCACCGGGGTGGCGGCCCCGTTCGGCAGCGCGGTCGCCGCGGCCCTGCTCCGCGACTGCGACACCTTGCTCCTGGTCGGTGCGGTGGACTTCGACACCGGCTGGTACCGGACACCGGCACGCGCCGGGTCGTCACCGTCGACGCGGATGCCGGTAGCTCCCGGGCAGGCCTCGACGGGCCGCCTGCCGCCCGGGTGACCGGCGATGTGGTTTCGGCACTGGACACCCTCGTCCCGCTGTTGCGTCGCACCTCCGCCCGCGGGTGGCGCGCGGGTGTACGGCGTGCCGTCCGGGAGTGGCGTGCGGAGGGGCGCTCGAAGGCGCACCGGTTCTTCGGCATGGCGATCAATCCCCGCTCCGTGGTCGCCGAACTGTCCGCTCGATTGCCGGACCGGGCCGTCGCCGTCACCGACTCTGGATCCGCCATTGACTGGTGGGCCCGGCACCTGGAGCTCCGCGCCGGAATGCGTGCGGCCCTCTCGGCACGTCTGGCTACGCCCGGAGCGTCTGTTCCCCACGCCGTCGCCGCCCGCCTCGCCTTCCCCGAACTCCCGGTCATAGCCCCCGTCGGCGACGCTGCCCTCCAGTCGAGCGGCATGAACGAGCTTGGGCGCGGGGGAAGCGCCCAGGCCGAATGCCGAGCAATCCAAGCCGACGTCGGGCTCAAGCGGCTCAACCCTGGGGGACGCCGCTCGCGACCGCCTGTAGGGACGTGGTGCGATCGGACAGCGGAGAGGGTCACGTCGCGACGATGCCCTCCATGCCACCGGTCTCGGCGGAGAAACGGGGCAGGCCGTCGGTGGCCTTGGTGACCAGCGTCAGCTTCCCGTTGGCCTCGACCCGGAACCCGTCGATGTTGCCCGTCGTGCCGTTCTGGACGTAGAGGAACGCGCCATCGGCAGAGGCTGCCATGTCAATCGCCCCACGGGAGTCGGCCGACAGCGGCACCGCCTGTTTGGCCACCACCTCGACCTTTCCGTCGGAGTCCACGCGATAAGCGGACACCGCGGAATTGCCGGTACTGGCGCCATAGAAAAAGCCCCCCGCGGCCTGGATCCAGCACAGCGTGTTCTGTCCGTTCGGCACCGCAGCCGATACGGTGGCCAGCTTGCCGTCGGACCCGACCTCGTAGCTGCTGACCGTCGACTTCTCCGCCTCGGTGACGACCATCCGGCCGCCCTGGTCGAAGGTGAAGCCGAAGGGGACATTGCCCTCCGACTTGTTCGAGACCGCCTTCCGGGCGAGCGAACCGTCGGACCCGACGGGGAAGACCTCTATCGAGTTGGTCGACTTGATAGTCACCGCCAGGTTCTTGCCGTCGGGCGTGAACGAGACCTGCGCGGGATTGTCGCTGAAAACCGGCACCGCGGGGCCTTTGACGCCCAGCGACCGCTTCGATCCGGGCATGGGCTTCAGGCCCTTTTCGGTGATGGTGAAGCCCTGCACCGACGCCTCGCCACCGCCATTGAGCACATAGGCGGTATCGCCGTACACCGCGACCGACAACGGGAAGTCACCACCCGAGGAGACCGAGTGGCGGTCGGAGAGCTTCTGACCGGACACGCTGAACGAGGTCACTGACCCACTGCCCGCGTTGACACCGATGAGCATCTGGTGGCGCGCGTCGTACACCAAGGACCCCTGGGAGGCCAGCGCGTCCGTGGGCGCGCCCGTGGCGACCGCCCCCTTTCCTCCGGTCTTGTACGTTCCGGCGGCGGTCAGTTCTCCGTTATCAGAGCGCTTGAAGGCATGAATGGTGTTGCCGGACACCTCGTTGCCCTGCACGAACACCGCGTGGTCCGCCCCGGCTGCGGTCGGGGCGGTCTCCTCGCTGGCGTTGGCCAGGCTGAACGTCGCCACGGCAGCCGCCACCGTGGTCACGGCTACGGATAGGCCGATCACCCGGCTCTTCGTACGGGTCCTGCGGCGCGTGCTCATATCTGTTGCCTCCTCGTAGGGTTACGACAGGGCCCATCCTCCGAAGCCGCCAGGGTGGCCACAGGGGATTCGTAGTCCACGTCACCTCTTCGTAAGAACCTCGAACACCGCTGAGCGCCTCCCGCCCGTGTCGCCGTCGACCCTCGACGGCGGCACAGCCGGTGCTGGCGGTGGCACCTAGTGGCAGCGTTATCGCCGACATCGTCAACGGCGTATCCCCCGGGCCATGGTGACTGCCGGGCGCAAGCGAGGGCTCAGCTGCCCAAAGCGCAGTAGCGGCGGCGCTGCGCATGGTCACCGCCTTACCTGGTGGCGAAACGCCCATTGCGGATCTGTGGGTGCCGACAAATCATCCGCGCAGTTCAGGCCGCTCGCTGGTACTCGTGGAGGGTGCCGCCGAGTCGGTCTCGTCCGTGGACGTCCAGGTGGGCA
>NZ_JAIWIH010000083.1:0-11835 GCF_052851135.1 Streptomyces sp. BRA346
GACCCCGAACCCAATCGTGGGTTCGGGGTCATTCCGATGTCCTGCGACATCACACTGCGCGCTCGGCAGGATTCGAACCTGCAACCTCTTGATCCGTAGGTTCGGGCGGGGTGCTGGTGCGGGCCTCGGCACCGGTCCAGCCTGGTGCTCATGGCGAGCCGCTGGCGGGCATCGTGCGCCGCCGTTGCCGTCAGCGTTGCCGTCACATGACCCGACATGATCTACGCGCTGCTCCATCATTGTCTCTGGGCCACAAGGATGCATCAGAGTTCTGGTCCGGATGATGCCCTCCAAACAGCGGAGTATAACTGGCAGGCACATACCATCTAGCGAAGACTGATGGCATGGAAAAGAAAACTCCCAAAAGGAACCTTGCGCGCATCGAACGCGCGACCCTTGCATTGCTGGCGGACCTCCCTGCGTGGCGAATCCGCGCTGTTGAACGAGTCGAGCTATCAAGCGCACTATGGTCGGAACGGGAACGCGATATTCACGTAATTCCACTAAACGAGGTCGCAAGAGAAGTTCCTGACTTGTACCGCGCCTTGTGGGACCAACGCTCAAACGCTTCGGAAGTAACTCTAACCCTCCCCCTTACCGACCTTCCTGCGGTCCCCATCATTGACCTTCACATCAAGGTCGCAAATAATTATGTGTATCGACTACCGATGGACGATAGCGCAAGAATTCAAACGGCACATATTCGCAATCTAGCAGAGCAAGCGGGGTTGACATTCGACCCTGCGCTGACCGACCTAATCACCGCCTTGTTCTACTACCCTTCAAAAAACTACGGCGAGCTCTGGAAAAGTCACCACGAACCACCGCGCAGTTGGCTTAAGAAGCTTAAGAAAATCGCCACAGACCCGGATCCCACATACGAGTATTTGAAGTCTAGGTTCGACGGCAACAAATGCATGCCACACTTCAGCAGACGCGTTTATAATGAATGGAAGATGAACTCGGAGTCGATCAGTGAACTCGTCGAGAATTTCGCCCTAATTGATCACCTGAGCGCCACAGGAAGCCCTTTGATTGCCCTCCCCCATTACTTCGATGAACTGCAAAAAGCGGGCCCTCTAACACCGTCGACAAAGGGTGCTAATGTAACGGAACTACTTGGGAAATTGCACTCGTTCCTGTGTGGCGCAAAATCTGCGGCCGATGACGAAAGACCCTGCGTGGCAGAGCAAGCCGAGGCTGCAAAGAGGTTGCTGTACACCTACTCATCATACGGCCTTCAATGGACCGTATTTGCGAAGTGCACGGTACCGAAGGACAAGCCGTTCACCATCACCATCAAAGAAAAAAGGCCTGTCTACTTCGCACCCTACAGAGACGGAGGACCGTCTACATACCTACAAAACAAGGTATGGAAAATGGTGTCTTTCGGGGACGCCAAAACCAACCACATCAGCATTCATACAGAGGATAATGCGGTTCGCTTGGGGGCTCACTACCAAGTGACAGATCAAAAGCTAGAACAGATTCAAACCCCAGCTGATGAAGAGCAATCTACTCCAGAACTGTACTTGCGACACGACTCAACCGAACCACGCACCAGTCACATCTTTATCGGGATCCCACTCAAACTAACAAGATTGACTTCATGCTGGCTTTGGCTAACGATCATTGTTGCAGGATATGGAATTATTCTTCTGCTTCTGCGGGGAATGGCCGAGTACGACGAGGCCGGAAATAACTCATACGGAGTATTCAGGCATGGCTTGTCCGCAGGAGACGCGGCTATCTTCCTCATCCCTGTCGCTTTCGCCGCCTCTTTCTTGCTCACAAAAGATACTTCAACGCTGAATTCGCGGTTGCGTCGCAAGCGACAAGCTTTCCTTTTGGGCGAAATTGCCGTACTGCTGATTATGGCATTCGCATTCTTCACGGTACACCACATTAAAACAGTAGATTCCCCACCGAAGCCTACTAAGACGGCGCCCCGCCGTGTTCCAGATACACCGGGTGTCCATGGATCCGTGCGGCCACGGCCTGATTCGCTCGGCGAGCGAGTCGGGGGATAAGGAGCTGATCGAAATCTTCCACAGCGTGGAAATCAGCAGCCAGCAACTCGTCAGGGGCGAGCTTAAACTTCGCTACCGTCTCCGCGCTCAGTTCCCCGCCGTCAAACAGGTACAGCACCTTGTCCCCCTCAGCGTCGTTCGGGGCCCAGTCGATCACGAGCAGCGACCCGATAGGCGGCCGAATGCCTAGCTCCTCCTCGACCTCGCGTCGGCACGCGGACAGAGGCGACTCCCCCGTCTCGATGTACCCGCCGGGGATCTCCCACATCGGCTTGTACGAGGGCCGGACCAACAGGACGCGGCCTTGGGCGTCGAAGAACAAGGCGCCTGCTGCCATGCGCGGCCGTGCCATCCGCTGTACCTGCTCGTTCTCGGACATGCCGCGAGCCTACTGGCCGTGGTCCCGAACCCCTGGGGCCGGTGTGGCCACCTACCAGGGGCGCAGCTCAGCGTGTGACACTCGGCTGACCAGAGTGAGGTGATCAAAACGGTGCGTGGCATGACTGACCGCCGTCCGTTCGGCAAGCGCGTGAAGTTCTACCGACAGCGTCGCGGCCTCCATCAATGGCAGCTCGGCGAACTGCTCAACCGTTCCGAAGACTGGGTGTACCGGGTCGAGGCCGGAACCATCCCGGTGAACAACGTCAAGATGCTGGCGGACCTGGCGGACGCCCTCCGGGTCCACGTGGAAGATCTGCAAGGGGCCCCGACGCTCCTGGACGACAACGAAGACCACGCGGGCAGCGTGCCCGCCATCCGCGCAGCCCTCATGCAGTCCCGGCGGCTGGCCGGCGCCCTCTACGACGCCCGCGAACCGCTCCGCCTGGAGCGACTTACCGTGGAAGTCAACGACGCCTGGGACCTGTACCAGCACGCCCAGTACGCGAAGCTGGCCTCGTGCCTTCCCTCGCTGCTGGCAGACGCGCGTGTCGCCACCCAGGAGCATTCCGCCGGGAAGGACAGGGCCGAGGCTCTGAGGCTGTTCGCCCTGACATGCCATGTCACAGCGGCCTTTCTCCGCAAGCTGGGTGAGACCAACCTCGCCTGGACGGCTGCGGATCAGGGAGATGTCGCCGCCAGTGCGTCAGGGGACCTGACCGCCATCGTCGCGCTCCGTCGGTGCGTCGCACACGTCCAGCTCGGCGCCGGGCTGGCAGCGGAAGCAGTGAGCGTCACGCAGGACGCTGCCACTGACCTGCCCAAGGGATGGTGGGAGACGTCGCCCGTCGCGCTGTCCCTCTACGGGACGCTCCTGCTGAACGGGTCCGTGGCGGCGGCACGTCTGCGTGACCGCCCTCTGGCCGACCGCATGATCGATAAGGCTCAGCAGGCAGCCGATCGACTCGGTGGCGACGCCAACGAGATGTGGACGTCCTTCGGTCCATCCAACGTCGAGATTCACCGCCTGGCGCTGGCGCTTGAGTTCGAAGACGTGCAACTGGCCGTCGACATAGCTCCAAGAGTGAAGCCCGCCGGGCTCCCTCTGGAACGGCGAGCGAGGGCACGTCTCGACGTCGCTCGGGCTTACGGGGAGGCCGGAAGGACAGACGACGCAATCGATCACCTGAAGCGGGCTTACAAGAACGCCCCTGAGCAGATGCGGGCGCATGGATTCGCCCGTGACCTGGCACGTCGGCTGTACAAGCGCAGTCCACGCCGCGACGTCCGCGAACTCGCATTGGGGCTTGGCGCGCTCGATTAGTCGCTGACTTCTCGACCTCGCGGGGTGGACCCGGAATTTTTCTCCGGGTCCACCCCGTGTTTGGTTCCTACGGTTTCCTCATCCAAGCCCGCTTGCGCCTGGGGAGGTTGCCCGCCCGTGGATGTTGACCAAGTAGACGTAGCCAAGATCGGGGACGCGATCGCCCGTGCCTTGGTCAAGCGGACGGTACTGCCCCCGTACGAGGAACTGCGTGATCTGCACAAGACGCTGCTGGAGCACGTTCAGACGCTCTTGCCGCTGGCAGAGAAGCAGGTCGACAGGCTGAACCGGGGCACCGTGGCTTGGTACGAGAAGCGCAGCAGGTTAAACACCATCCCCCACGAGATGGCCCAGGGCCTTGGCTCAGGCCTGCAATCGGCCGACTGGCACGTGCGCAGCCTGGGCTACACGTGTCAGTTCCTGCTCAACAACGCCGGGCTCGTGCAGGAGCGCGACCGGTGACCTGAAGACCGGGCGGGAGCTGCTGCCCATGGAGAAGAACCCGCAGCTCCCGGCCCAGCCCTCGGGCGTGGTGACTGTGTGGTGGACGTCGTCCCGTTCGCCATTCCGCAGATGTCACCCATCGCTCCGAGGGCGGCGGCGGACACTGCACCGTCCGCTGTCAGCGGTCCGGCTCCCTTGCTCGCTCCAACCCGTTCCGCGGGAAGGGAGCCGGACCGCGCACAACAACCGCACAAGCAAACCGGACCACCCCTCAAACCCTGGCAGGCGCGGGGTGGTCCGGTGGAGAGTCCCTGTTCAGGACCCCGGTGCCGATGGTACCGGGGGCGTCGTCGTGCTCGCTTTCGCACTGCCTTGCCCCGGATGAGTCGACGTGAAGAAAGGGATGGTGACACGTGCGAGGCACGCACGGCGAGGTGGGTTCGACGCTGGCGATACCCGAAACGTTGACGACACGCTGGCCAGCCACGGCGATACGGGCACCGACGCGGAGCGACCACGACGGGCCGAACCACCGCGCGGCAGCAGCTGCTCCCCACCCGCCACATCCGGCGCGGCACGTCTGCTCACGCAGCCGCATCCGTGATGGCGGCAGTACGGCGGCCGACCACATCGAACCGGGGACGACGACCGACCTGCCTCATGCGCGGGCTCCCCTCCCTCGCTGCTGGCCGTTCCTACGCGCACAACAGCGAGGGCCGCAGTCGGCGGACGGCTGGCCATGTAAACCGCCTCGCGTAGCCGCCCTTCGACGGCTGGCCGGTTGGGCGCGTGGACCTGGTCGTGCCGCTGCTTCTGCGTGTCCGCTGCGATCGGCGGGGCGTACGGGCTCGGCTGTTGCTGGTGGTGCGCTGATGCGGGGTGGCGCGCTGAGTGGCCCGGGGGCGCCGCTGAGCGGGGCGGCAGACAGGAGCGGGCGGCGGCCACGGGCCGCCAGCGCGCGCGGCCCGCGCAAGCGGGCCGCCTTGATCCAGTAAAGAAACTCTGAACAGCTCGGGCAAGGAAAGCCAGGAAGGATCGCAATGCGGGGTGCGCGCAGCCAACGCGCAGCAAACAAGGGGGAACTGGTGCTGACCGAGCAGGAGCGGGAACTGCTGGCCGAGATCGCGGCCATGGCTGAGCGTCTGCGCGGGGAGTTGGAAGACGTACGCTCCGAGATGGCTCGGATCAAGGAACGGCCGTCTACTGGGCCTATCGCGACTTGAGGTCGGCGACTTCCTGCTTGAGGGTCTGCACCTCCGCGTTCAGGGTGCGGAGCTGTTCCCGGACCTCTAGTAGTGCTTCGGTGAGAGATCCGGCGGTCTCAATATCCGCCGGGTCCACACCCGCTCGGATTGCCGACGCGGGCGATGTGTATCGCTTGATCTCGATCTGCTCGCCACCGGGGCCGACCACGTCGGCTACGTAGCTGCCGCGCCCCTGCACGGTGTAGATCAAGCCCTCATCGCGGAGCACGCGCAGTGCGCTGCGGGCGGTCATGTTGGCGATGCCGAACCGCTCTTGCAGCTCACGGTGCGACGGGAGCTGTTCCCCCGGCTTGATCTTGCCCGCCTTGATGTCGCTCCGGATGGCCTCGGCTGCCTGCTGGTACGGCGGGCGTGGATCGTGGCTCGGCGGCGTCATGAGCCCAGGGTAGCCCGAGTTAGCCCTAGTTAGCCCACCTATCCCGCAGACTCCTTGAACCCAGATACCTAGCTCACTTGACCTGGCTAGCCTAGCTACCTCATAGTTGGTGGCCCGGCCGCACAAGCGGCTGGCAACGAAAGGGAGCAAAAGGCATGGCTATGACCCGTATCCGCGTGGGGCTGCTGCCCTCGACTCAGTTCATCGCTGGCACCGCCCCGGTGCCGAAGGTGAAGGACCCGGAGTCCGGGGCTCTCGCCACCGACCGCGACACCGGCGAGTTCCTGCACACGCTGACCGTGTTCCTCATGGAGGAGGGCCGGGCGGAGCAGATGAAGCTCACCGTTCCGGAGAGCGGTCTGCCGGACGGTCTCCAGCCGGGCACCCCGGTGCGGGTGACGGACCTGTTCGCCACCCCGTGGGCGCGCGTCTTCAACGGCCAGTTGTCCGAGGGCGTGGCCTACCGGGCGGCGAAGGTGGAGCTTGCGGGGGTGGCCAAGTGACGGCCGCTCCCGAACGGTCCTACCCAGTCACCCCGGAGAGCGGGGACCACGATTCGCGGTTCACCAACGGCCTGGCGCTGGACGTGGCCGAGGTGATCGAGGCGCACGGCTACCCGAAGTTCACCTCCGGCCGTGACCTGCTGGAACTGCGCATATCCCTGTACCGATTCCTCTACAAGGACGCACTGTGACTGTGGGAGAAATCATCGGGTCTGCCCCGGCTCTGGCCGGGGCGGCCCTGGCCCTGACCCTCGTATGGGCCCTGTGGTGGATGGTGCGCTACATCCGGGCCGACAAGATGACGCGGGCCAGCATCCGGCAGGCCATCCGCGTCCGCCGGGGATGGCGTCGGCTGGCTCCGATGGCCGGGCTGTCGGTGACCGACAAAACTCCCCCGGCCGTGATCGTGGCGCCGGACGGGAAGGTGCCGAAGACCAAGGTCCTCATCCCGAAGATCAAGGTCACAGCCGACCGCTACGGCGTCCTGGTCCGGGCGGTGTGCCTGCCCAAGGTCAGCCTTGCGGAGTTCCAGCGGGCAGCACCGTACCTGGCCGACGCCTGGCGGTGTACGCGGGTCTCCGTCCTGCCGGACGCCCCGGGGCAGCTCGTGATCCGTGGGGTGCGGGTTGATCCGCTGGTCGTGCCGACCGAGCACACCCCTACCGGTGAGGTGCCGGAGGAACTGGCGGTGTGGCGCCTGGGGTTGGACGAGTACGCGCAGCCGGTGAGTGTGAGCCTGTCGGACGTGCCCGGGGTCACCGTGGCCGGGCTGCCCGGCTTCGGCAAGACCTCGCTGGTGAACCGGCTCCTGTGCGATACGGCGCCCTCGGCGGCGATTCAGTACGCGGTGGCGGACGGGAAGGTGACCTCATCGGATGAGGGCGACTACGCCGACCTGGCGCAGCGGGCGTTCGCGTTCGTCGGCGATGACCTCGGGGAGGCGAACACGCTGTTCAAGCGGCTGGTGACGCTGCGGCGGGACCGCTCGGCGTCCATCCGTGCCCTGCTGGGCGTGAAGAACATGTGGCACGTCGGACCCTCGGAGGCTTGGCCGTTGACCGTGCTCATCGTGGATGAGGCACACACCTACTTCCGCGACTACAAGGGCTCGGACCCGCAGACCAAGAAGCTCGCCGCGCTCGCCGCCGAGAACGCCCGGCTGGTTGAGGACCTGGTGAAGAAGGGCCGGAGCGTCGGCATCCTCGTGATCATCGCGACCCAGAAAGCGACCGGGGATGCCATCCCCACCTTCATCCGGGACGTGTGCCCAGTGGGCCTGTCCTTCGCGCAGAAGACCGCTGAGGCAGCCGTGGTCGCACTGGGGGAGGACATCCGCAACTGGCCGGACGCCAACCCAACCGCGCTCCAGGACCCAGCCTACGTCGGCGTGGCCTCGATGGCTCACCAGGGACGTCCCGGGTTCACCCGTATCCGCACCCCCTACGTGGCCGACGCGGACGCAGCCCGCATCGCCGCCGACACCTCCCACCTGACCCGCGACCCCGCCGACCTCCTCAACGACCAACTGTCCAGCGGACCCGGGGCACCGGTCCTCCTCACCAAGTGACGATCTTCGACCAGCCGACACCCGGAAGGAGGTGAATCCCCCATGTCTGAGGACCGGATCACTCAGCGCACCGTGACTGTGGTCATGGGCATCATCGCGGCCCTGGCGTTCGTCTTCTCCTTCGGCAACGTCTGGGCCCTGGCCCTACGCCTCGGCGTCCCGGCGCCCATTGCGCCGCTGATCGCTCCCATGGTCGACCTGTCCGTCGTCGGCCTCCTGGTAGCCCTGCGCTACCTGTCCCTGCGCGGCGTCCCCGCCGAGCACATCAAGGGCGCCACGCGGCTGATGCACCTGTCCGGGCTGCTGACCCTGGCCCTCAACATCGCTGAACCCATCGTCGCCGGACACTACGGCCGTGCCGCCGTGGATGCGGTCGCCCCACTCCTCCTCCTGGGCTGGGGAGCCGTCGGCCCGCAGCTGCTACGCCACTTCCACACCGTGGCCCACACCGCCCCGACCACGGCAGCGCCTTCCGCTCCGGTTGAGAAGGGCCCGGTCCCCGAGCCTGGCCCGGCACCCGAACCGGTAGCGCGCCCAGTCAGGCCCAAGTCGGAGACTTCTCCGGCAGTCACGGTGCCCGCTCCGCTGCTGAAGGCGGCCCGCACCATCGCCGACACCTACCAGGCCGAACACGGCGAGCCCATCACTGCGGCCCAGCTCCGGACCCGTCTCGGCGTCGCGCTGCCGCTGGCCACCGCCGCGCACGCCCAGCTCTCCGCCTAATCCCCCCGCCGGCCGTTCCGGCACCCCAGATCCTCAGCCCCGACCGGGCTTTGTCCGTCATGCCCCGAGCAGCACCCGCAGCCCTGGCCCAGTGCTGCCCGGGGCCCTCTTCCCCGAAAGGACGCACCACCCGTGAAAGCCCCCTTGGACCTGCGCCACGTGGCGAGCCTGGCCCTGCGGGATCTCATCCACCTCGCCCACCACCCCGGCTTCGACCGCGTCCAAGACCAGATCCACCAAATCCGCGGCTGCACCCGGCCCGTGCAGCTTGTCGGCTCGACCGAGACCCGCGACACCGCGACGGACACCGTGCTCCGCTCGTACAGCACCGCCGACGAACCCACCGGGCGCCTGCTGACCGCTTGCGGCAACCGCCGCTCCTCCCGCTGCCCGTCCTGCTCGCGCCTGTACGCCGCTGACACCTACCACCTGATCCGGGCCGGACTCTCCGGCGGCAAGGACGTGCCGGAGACCGTCCGCAGCCACCCTCGGCTGTTCGTCACCCTCACCGCGCCGTCGTTTGGGCCGGTCCACAACCGGCTCACCACCGAGGCGGGCGAGACTCTGGCCTGCCGCTGCGGCCAACGCCACCCCACCGACGACCCCGCGTTGGGCACGCCGCTGTCTCCGGCCACCTACGACTACGCCGGAGCCGTGCTGTGGAACGCCCACGCTGGTGCGCTGTGGGCCCGCTTCACCACCTACCTGCGCCGCGAACTGGCCGCCCACCTAGGCATCACCCAGAAGGCACTGAACGCGGCGCTTCGCGTCTCCTTCGCCAAGGTCGCCGAGTACCAGAAGCGCGGCCTGGTCCACTTCCACGCCGTGATCCGCCTCGACGGCCCCGAAGGCAGCAATCAGCCTCCACCCGCGTGGGCCACCTCGGACGCCCTCACCCACGTCATCAAGAAGGCGCGTGAACGGGCCGTGATCACCGTGGCCTCCGACGCCATCGGCGAACGAGAACTCACCTGGGGCGATCAGATCGACATCCGCGAGATCGCGGCCCTCGGGGACGGCGAGCTAACGGACCAGAAGGTCGCGGCCTACGTCGCAAAGTACGCCACCAAGAGCGCTGAGGACTCCGGCACAGTGGATCGCTCCCTGCGCTGTGCCCACTGCGCCGGACGCGGCTACCAGCGCGGTCCGGACGGCTTCCGGGACCTGTGCGAGCAGTGCGACGGCACCGGGCAGTCCGAGCCCATCGCGGACCTGCGCGTGCACAGCCACGTCCGCCAGATGATCCGCACCGCCTGGAACCTCGGCCACCTACCGGAGTTCGCCGAACTCAAGCTCTGGAAGTGGGCCCACATGCTCGGCTTCCGAGGCCACTTCTCCAGCAAATCCCGCCACTACTCCACCACCCTCGGCGCACTCCGCGACATCCGCCAAGCCTGGCGCACCGAGCAAGCCCGCGCCGCAGACGACCGGCCCGAGATCAACGACGAGACCACCCTCGTTGTCTCCCACTGGCAATACCTGGCCTCCGGCTACAGCCCCGGCGAAGAACTCCTCGCCGCCCAGGTACGCCACGACCTCACCCAAGCCCGAGACCAAGCCGAACGCCGCAAGACCGAAGGAGACCCCTGGCTGTGACTCCGGGACTGCTCAACGTGGACCAGGTCGCCGCCCGGCTCCAGGTGAGCCGCTGGACGGTCTACAACCTCATCCGTTCCCGCGAGCTGGCCTCTCTGACCATCGGCCGCTGCCGACGCATCACCGAAACCGCTCTGCACGACTACATCGCACGCCAGACCGAACGAGAGGCCGCCTGATGGGCAAGAAGAACGCGAACGGCGGGGGAAGCATCTACCAGCGCAAGGATGGGCGCTGGGAGGGCATCGCGTACGTCCTGACGGCCGACGGCACGCACAAGCGACGCAGCGTCTACGGGAAGACCTGGGATGACGCCCACGACAAGCTGACCAGGCTCAAGGCCGACTCCAACAACGGACTTCCCATCGCCACGAGCAAACAGAGCCTGGGCGACTTCCTGACGTACTGGCTGGCCAACGTCGCACGCATCAAGGTCCGTCCGGCCACGTACGCCGCTTACGACTCCCTCGTGCGGAACTACCTGGCTCCGGGCCTCGGGAAGAAGAAGCTGACACGGCTCACCGCACGGGACATCCGGGCCTTCCTCGCCGCCACGGCCCGTACGTGCCAGTGCTGCGCCCAGGGGAAGGACAAGGCGCGCCCGGAACGGAAACGCCGCTGCTGCGCCCTGGGCAAGTGCTGCAAGTCGTACCCGTCCGATCGGACCGTGCGGTTCCTCCTGGTGCTGCTGCGGGCCGCGCTGGAGCACGCCGTACGCGAGGACGAGTTGCCGCGCAACGTGGCCAAGAACGTGGAGCTGAGCATGGGCACCAAGCGCGAGATAGAGCCGCTGACCGTGGAGGAAGGACGTCAGCTCCTGGCGGCGGCGCGTGGCAACCGGCTCTGGGCGGTGTACGAGCTGGCCGTACGGATCGGTCTGCGGCGCGGCGAGGTCCTGGGCCTCCGGTGGAAGGACGTGGACCTGGCGGACGGGACGGTCACCATCCGGCAGACCCTCCAGCGCGTTGGCGGGGAACTGCTGATCGCCGCCCCGAAGACTCAGCGGTCGGCCCGGCGGGTGGCACTGCCCGACGAATGCGTGACGGCGCTCCGGGCCCGTCGTGCCCAGCAGCGCGGGGATCGGCTGGCGGCGGGAGAGAAGTGGAAGGGCGGCGGCAGCGACCTTGTCTTCACCACGAAGAACGGGACACCGATCGAGCCGCGCAACCTCAACCGCGCCTTCACCCTCCTGTGCGACAAGGCAGGGGTCCGCCGCGTCCGCTTCCATGACCTCCGGCACACCTGCGCGTCGCTGCTCCACGAGCAGGGGGCCGACGCTCGAATGATCATGGAAGTCCTCGGGCACAGCTCGATCCGCGTGACGATGGACATCTACACCTTCGTCCGGCTGGAGTCGCAGCGCTCCGCCTTCGACCGCGTCGGCGATGCCTTGCGTGACGGCAACGGCCCAGACGATGACGACGGCGCGGGTGGCGCCCTGGTCGCCATCTGATCGGAGCGCTCGGCGGTTGCCGTCAACGACCGCCGTCAACAGGAAATGCAAGAGGGCCCTTCCATCTCTGGAAGGGCCCTCTGAGCTGCTGCGCGCTCGGCAGTGTGCTCGCTCAGGACATCGGAATGGGGTGTCTCAAGACATCGGCATGACCTCGGGGGCAGGGTCTGGCGATG
>NZ_JAIWIH010000084.1:0-11730 GCF_052851135.1 Streptomyces sp. BRA346
TGAATCCGGCGATACCCCCACGAGGCATCTTCCCTGACCAGACGCAGGACGAGGACGCGGATCGATCGAATGGTGCGTGGACGTCCACGCCGCTTGGACACGCAGGTCGCGGCATGGCGCCGCCTGAGCAGCTCACGATGCCAGCGCAAGACCGTTTCGGGACGGACCAGCAGCAGAAGGTGCCGCAGTCTGTCTTTGGGCAGGTGGTACAGAAGGCCGGCGAGCACAGCGCGATCACTGTCGGTGAAGGCAGGCTTGCCGACTTGGCGCTGCAGGACAAGCAATTGGTGCCGAAGCACGAGGATCTCGATGTCCTTGTCTCTGTCGCTCATCGGCAGAAGGCGTAGGAACGCCAGGGTGTTGGTCGCGGCGAGATAGGCCAGGCGCAGCAGCACGACAGATCATGATGCCGTCGGGGCCTTGTGCAGGTGAAGACGCCGGGGTGAGCATCGGCCAAAGTCGAAGATCTCTGATCAAGCTCTCACCTGCGGGAATCTTTTACCGGCACCCGCACTCGTTGCGGGTGGCGATCAGGGACCAGGCGATGGAGATGGTGATGGTGGCGGTGATGAAGCCGAGGGTGAAGGGGATGGGCAGCTTGCCGACGGGGGTCTCGGACAGGATGAGCTTGACTCCGGCGAAGCCGAGCAGGATGGCGAGGCCGTAGTGCAGGTAGGTGAAGCGGCGCAGGAGTCCGGCGAGGCAGAAGTACAGGCTGCGCAGTCCCAGGACGGCGAAGGCGTTGGCGGTCCACACCAGGAAGGTGCTGGTGGTGATGGCCAGGACGGCGGCGACGGAGTCGACGGCGAAGACCAGGTCGGTGGCCTCGACGGCGACCAGGACCACGAACAGCAAGGTCGCCACCCGGCGTCCGTTGACGCGGGTGACGAACTTGTCGCCGTGGAATCGCGTGTCGGTTGGGATGATCTTCCTGACGAGGCGAACCATCGGGTTGCGGTCGGGGTGGACCTCCTCGTCCTTGGAGAAGGCCATCTTCCAGCCGGTCCAGATCAGGAACGCACCGAAGAGGTAGGCGGTCCAGAAGAAGATCCGGAGCAGTTCGACGCCGACGAAGATGAACACCAGCCGGGCCGCCAGCGCCCCGATGACGCCCCAGAACAACACCTTGTGCTGATAGGCGTCGGGGACGGCGAAGAACGAGAAGACCAGGGCGAAGACGAAGATGTTGTCGATCGACAGGGCCTTTTCGATCAGGTATCCGGCGTAGTAGGTCTCGGCTGCGTCCCCTCCCTGCCAGGCCAGCATGACGAGGCCGAAGCCGAGGCCGGCGGCGATCCAGATCGCGCTCCAGATCGCCGCCTCGCGGAAGCCGATCACGTGGCTTTCGCGGTGGGCGAGCAGGTCGACCGCGAGCATCACGGCGATGCCGACCATGATCGCGGCCCACACCCACAGCGGGACGGGGAAGGACAGGTCCTTCACGGCGATCGTCCATCCTTGCCTGCGAAGGGGCCCGGTTGAGCTTCACCGGGACCGGTGGTCACAGCAACTGGCGACGGCGTGACGAGCGGTGTCCAGGGGGCCGGGGCGGCGGTGTGGACGGGCGGTCCGCCGCGGATCGCGGCGGCTTCCCCCAGGGTGTCCGCGTCCAGCCCGGGCGGCCCGTCGCGAGAGGCGACCACCACCGCCGAGCGGTGCCGGGCGGCCAGGTCCAGCAGACCGGTCGCCGCGCGCAGTCGGCTGCCGCGCTGGACGGGCGGCTGGTACGCGACCGGGATGTACCCCAGACGCCTTCGTCCGACGCGGGGCAGGACGCGGGCCAGCACCGCCCGCGCCGCCGGACCGTCCGGCCGGGGCGTGGGCCACGGGGACGGTGGCAGGACCGCGACCAGCAGCAGTGGGAAGCCGTGCCGGACGGCCAGGCGGGCCGCGGTGTCGGCCACCGCTACGTCGTCGAGGCGGTCGGTCAGCACCGCTGTCACCGATAGCGGAAGGGAGGCCCGGCCCCGCGCCGAAGCGCCGGAGCCGTGGGCGGGAGTGAGGAGGTAGAGCTCATTCATGACGGAATCCTGTCTTCCGGATATGAGGGAACGTTCCTCACCAACCACGCCCGGGTCCTGCTCCACCTCGCGCGTGCCCCCGAGATGCGGCTGCGTGATGTCGCCGCCTCGATCGGCATCACCGAACGCGCCGTCCAGGTCATCGTCGCCGACCTCGAAAACGCCGGCTACCTCACCCGCACCCGCGTCGGCCGCCGCAACCGCTACGCCATCGATCCCACCATCTCCCTGCGCCACCCCGCCGACGCCAAGCACTCCGTGGGTGACCTGCTGAACACCTTCCTCCACCGCGAGACCACTCCGACCGGACAGGCAGGGCATGAGCAGTCGGCGTCCTGATACCGGACGACCGAGAGCCGACCGACAGGCCCGGGGCGTCGACGGCGGTCAGGCCGAAGGGTGCGAGTTCTCGCCACCCGTCCGCCCCCTTCTACTCTGCTCTGCCGCAGCAAACCGGCATGTACTGCGGCACTACCTGACGGTTTGCCAGGCGACAGAAGCCCAATGGGCCGACCCTGAAGCGGAAACGCTGCTATCGCCATCCTCGTACCACGCTCTCGCACTGGGCCCAGCCCAGAGCATTACCCAGCGCTACAGGACAGATTCGTCCTGGGTGATCGTCCGGTTCTACGTCGTCAGGTGACACGGTTGATCGGCGGACACTCCCATCGTGCGTCGATGACCTCGGGGCGTGGGAGGTACATGCGCAAGCCGATGAACCACACGCCCTGCCTCGGTGTGGGTAGCCAGTTGGGCTCCCGGGTGGGACCCGGTGACTCGGACTGCAGGTGGACGACCAGGCTTCCGTCCGCTTCGGTGACCAGCCCCGGGGTGCGGTCGCCCAGGGAGTAACGGCCGATCGGATTGGGGACCAGATTCCGGTCCTCGCCGTAGACGGTCAGGGACCAGAACGCCTTGACGGGAGGCAGACCCCCTGGTTCGAAGCGCAGTTCGTACCGTCCGGTGGACAGCTTGTCGCCGTCCGCGTCGTGGAAGGCGACCAGGTAGACCGCCTCCTCGGGATCGTTGGCGGCGACACCGACCAGAGACTGCTCCGCAGCTCGCCTCAGAAAGTCGTCCCCGAACCGTCCCATCTGGGGTGGCGGGTAGCGCCAGCCGTTGATGACACGGGCCCATTCGCCACTGAGCAGTTGCTGTTCGAGCATCGGTACGCCGGTGGCAGCGGCCCGGATCAGGCTCTGCTTGACGGATTCGGGCTGATCTTCGACATCGAACCCGGGCCCGATGCCGATCTCCGCGAACTGCTTGAGCAGAACCTCGTGGTGCCGGGGTGGCGGATTCTCGGCGAGCATCGCGTTCAGGGTCTTCCACGGCCCGAGGGGGTCCTCTGTCACGTCGATCGGTTCCAGCACGTCGCGGCGCTCCGGGACGTGCGCTCCTTTCCTGCCGAACAGGTGGAGCGGGGTCAACCGGTACCGACGCTGAAGCGTATGAACCTTCGAGAGGTCGTGCTCGCCTTCGACGAGGGTCCGGCCGACGATCAGGATCCAGGGACTGGGGGCAGTCGCCGTGCGGCGCACCCCTTCGGGGAGGTCTCCTGTCCATCCCGGCCCGACGAGGGCGAAATCACCGGCATGCGGTCCGGTCGCGCGCCGGCCCACGTAGTCGTAGTTGTCGGAGGTGATGCCGACCAGTTCGAAGGTGAAGTAGCGGTCGCCCATGTCCGGGTGCGAGAGGACGACGGGTTCCTCGCTCAGATCGACCCAGGCGAACGAGTACAGCGTGTCGTTGTTGGGGGCCAGGCCCTCCCGGTCGGAGGCGTCGAAAAGCCCGCGGGAGTGCCAGAAATGGTTGACGGCGGCATACGGTGTCGCATCGGTGTCGGGCTTCCGGGTCACCCACCGATGGCGAAGCCGGGCGTTGTAGATGTACGGGAACCCATAGACAAAGGCCTGTTCGCCAAGCGTATAGGCGTATTCCCGGCGCCAGTCGCCGACGTGGCCGGTCAGCACCGGCTCCACCGACTGCCACATCAGCGGCAGCGCCCGTGATGTCCTGCGCGCGCGGTCGACCGTTGCTCCTGGGTGGCGCACGGCGTCCGCCGCGGCCCTGCCGGTCGCCGTCGCCACCCGGCCGACGCTCGACGCTACGCCCGTGAGTTGGTGGCGCAGTCGCTGTACGGGACGGTTGCTCGTGGCAGAGGTCATTACCGCACTCCTCTCCGGCACGGCTCCCACATATCCGGCCGAACGGCCGACCACCGTCGGCGATGCGATCCCGGTTGCTTCTTGCGGGCGGGCCGGCGAGCTGCGTCGTGCGCCGTGCTTCCTCGGTGTCGGGCAAGTTGCTCCTACCGCCTGGCCCACTGACTCGAGTAGAGCACCGCAGCCAGGACCCGGCAACCGCACTCAGTCCCACCGCCCACAGGAGCTGACACCGTGTTGACCTCGGGGTTGAGGGGCCACGTAGCTGATGGACACGGCACGACTGCCCGCGTGAGGCCGTACGGCGTCGCCGGAGCCGGGATCGGGCGTCGCACGACCTTTGCCGGGTGTCCGGGTGCGGCGGTTCACTCGAATTACGGGGCGTGGCAGGTGTGCCAGTCTCCCGGACATGCGATCAGGCGGTGACCTGCGCGTGTCTGCTGGGAAGGCGTTCCGCAAGAGTCCCACTCCAGCCGGCGAATCTTGGCTGGAGTCGCACAGAGCGGGCGCACGCGGCCGGCCCCTCGTCCTGGACGCCATCGAGGGCCTGCGTGAAGCCGAACCGTGGCCCGGTTTCGACACGATGGATCCCGGACACATCAAGCTGCACCTACGTGACGTTCCCGTGAGCGTGGTCCGGCAGGCGTGGGAGTACGAGCGGCGTCACAGGAACCGCCAGACGGTGACCAACGCAGCTCAGGAACGTGTAGCCATGTGACGATGGCCGCAGCCCTCGTGTGCTTGCTGAGACCGACGGATGAGTTGCCTGCCGGAGCCTGCCCTCACCGGCTTCAGCAGGGGCCGCCCGCGCCGTCGCCCCGTGGCCACAAGGTCATCGAACCGGCCCGTGACTGGTTCACCGACGACATGGCCCCAGATCTCCGGCGCTACTACGGCCGCCCGGTCCACGGTCAGGATGCGTCGGTGCGGAGCCTGCATGAAAATGCACTTGTGCAGGGCCGTACCAGGCGAGCGATGTGCGCGGCCGCCCGATCCGTGCCCCCCACCGGCAGGTGTCGGGGGCGCCCTGCGGTCCGCAGGGAGGGATAACCGTGGGCCGCTACGCACGTGTCGTGGTCAAAGTCAGCGGCGAGGCGTTCGCGGGGGCTGCCGAGGCAGGGACAGATCCGGCACGTCTGGCCCAGTTGGCGGACGAGGTCGCCTCGGTTCACGATCTCGGCGTGCAGATCGCGGTGGTCGTCGGGGGCGGCAATTACTTCCGGGGACGCTTGGCGGGGAGCTGGGGCATCGGGAGGGCCGAGGCGGATGACATCGGCATGCTCGGCACGGTGATGAACGCCCTGATGCTGCGCGGCGCGCTCACCGCACGCGATGAGCCGGAGGTGCGGGTCATGACGGCCATGGCGATGGAGAGCATCGCTGAGCCGTTCATCCGGTTGCGTGCGGACCGGCACCTCCGGCGCGGCCGGATCGTCCTGCTGGCCGGGGGCACGGGGCAGCCGTACGTGACCGCCGACTACGCCGCAGTGCAGCGGTCCCTGGAGCTGTCGGCCGATGCACTTCTGGTCGCCAAGCGGGGCGTGGACGGTGTCTACGACAGTGACCCCAGGACTCATCCGGACGCCAAGCGGTACGGCCACCTCACCTACCGCCAAGCACTGGAACGGAAGGTAGAGGTGATGGACACCAGTGCCTTCGTTCTCGCCGAGGAGCAGGGGCTGCTCATGCACGTCTTCGACGTCACGGCGGCAGGCGCCATGCAGGCGATCTGTGAAGGACGCGACATCGGCACAAGCATCACCTGCTGCTGACGGCATCTGCTGTTGACCGCCACAGGGAGCCGCCCGTGAACCGCTGGCTGCGGCTGACGCTGCTGGGTGTGGGGGCGATGAACTCGCCCCGGTTCGCCCCCGCCGGCCTGCTGCTGCAGTACGCCGGGCACGTTGTGGCCTTCGACGGCGGCCCCGGGGCTGAGCCGCCGCCCGGCCGGCTCGACGTCTGGCTGGTCACCGACGAGAAGTCGGAGCTGAGGTCCCGGCTGCGCAGGCTCGCAGCCGCGTACGGCGTCCGGATGCGGGCCGGGGACGTGGAGCTCGGCGCCGTACGGGTGCGGTGCCATCCGGTGGCGCACACCTCGCATCCCACCTACGGCTACCGCATCGAGACACAGGGGCCGACGGTCGTGTGGGCGCCGGAGTTCTGGGAGTTCCCCGAGTGGGCTGCAGGGGCCGACCTGATGTTCGCCGAGGCTGCCGGGTGGAACCGCCCGATCCGGTTCCGCGGCGGCGTGGGTGGCCACGCGAGCGTCCGCACGGTCGGCGAGCAGGCCGCACGGCACGGTGTGCGGCGGCTCGTCTACGCCCACATCGGGCGGCCCACCCTGCGGGCGATCGACGCCGGGGCGAAGCCCGAGGTCGGGGAATGGGGTGGCCAGGGCCGCACCTACTCCTTGCGGGTACCGGCCGGAGAAGACCGGAAAGGACCCGCGGTGACGAGACGACCGGGCCGGTTCGGGGGTACGCGGCGGTGAGGATCCGGGAACGCCGACCCGCGGACCCGCGGCCCGACGATGCCAATGCTCCCGGCTGTTTCTGGTGCCTGTCCCGCGCCCCTTCACATGGCAGGAGGCCGCGAATGGAGCTCGTCGAGGATGGCCCTTGCCTCTTCCGTATCGAGCGGCACGGTGACATGCGGGTGCCAGGGGTGGTGTTCGCCCCCAGGGAGTTGCTGGCCGATGCGGAGCAGTCGCTGCGGCAGGTGGTCAACGTGGCCACCCTGCCCGGGATCGTCTGCGCCTCCTACGCGATGCCGGACATTCACTGGGGCTACGGCTTCCCCATCGGCGGCGTGGCGGCGACCGTCGTGGACGAAGGCGGTGTGGTCTCGCCCGGCGGCGTCGGCTTCGACATCTCCTGCGGGGTGCGGCTGCTCGCCGCCGACTGCGACCGGCGGGAGTTCGAGCGGGCGCTGCCCGCGGTGATGGACGGCCTGGGCCAGGCGATCCCGCGCGGCGCGGGACCCGGCGGCGTGTGGAAGCCGGGCGGACAGGGGGAGCTGGAGCGGATCCTGCGGGCGGCTCCCGGTACGCGGTGGAGCAGGGGCACGGTGAGGAGCGCGACCCTCACCGGAGGGCCGGGACTGCCTGGGTGTGATGGCCGCGGCCGCCGACTACGGCCGTGCCAATCGCCAGCTGCTCACCGACGGGGCTCGCCGCATCTTCCGTCGCGAGGCCGGCACCCGGCTGTCCTTGGTGCACGACGTGTCGCACAACGTCGCCAACCCTCGAGAACCCGCGCGGTACGAGAGCCGGGTGGCGGCAACCGACCCCACCGCAGCCCTGCTCAGAGGCATCACGCCGCTCAGCGGGTGGGGTATCGGCGGTCGCGGGCTGACACCGCACAGCGGCGAGTGAACTGCCCTGGTGGGCGTCCCGACCGCGCCCGCCCGCTTGGAGGGCGCGGCTGCCCTCGTCCTCGTCACAGAGGCGGGTCATCGCCGTGATGTGCCGGCTGCCGTGTCGGTCTCGGGCCGAAGGTGATTCGTGACGTCGACGACTCCGTCGACGCTCTCGGACAGGCGTACCGCGATGGGGATGAGGCTCTCCTGCGGCACGGTGCCGCTGAGTGTCACCCGTCCATCGGTGACCTGGACGGTGACCGTGCCGGGCTCCAAGCCGAGGGCGCGGGTCAGGACCTCCGTCGTGATCTCCTCGCAGATCGTGAGGTCTCGCCGCAGGAAGACCCGCAGCAGGTCGCCACGGCTGATGATGCCCACCAGCCGACCGGCGTCGTCCACGACGGGCAGCCGTTTGACGTGGTGACGAGCCATGGCGCGGGCTGTCTCCACGACCGACCACTGGGGCCGGGCCGTGACGGCAGGGCTGGTCATGAGCCCCTCGGCGGTCAGCGCATGGGCCTTGGCGCGTTCCGCGGGCAGGAGGTGCGCGGCGGCCAGATGCCCGCCAGGATCCACCTGGCTTTCCTGTTTGCGCAGCAGATCCGCCTCCGACACCACGCCGACCGCGCGGCCCTGGTCGTCGACGACGGGTACCGCGGTGACGTCATGACCCGCGAGGTGCTGGGCGATGTCCTTGAAGCTCGTGTCCCGCCGCACACTCACCACGGCCGTGGTCATGAGCTCTCCGACCAGGCGATGCAGCATGTCCCGCTCCCTTCTCGGACGCTCGCGGCACAGGTCCTCTCTCCACTGTCCGCCTCTCGGAGAGCGCCCGCACTGTCCACGCGTCCTGCGCTTACCATGTGGGGCGAACGAGGACCGCCACCGGTCACCTCCGTCGAGTGGCACCGGCCCGAACTCGTGGCCCGGCTCGCCGACCGCCGGCAGTCCATGGCCGGTCGCCTGGAACCGGTCGACCAGGAGGAGCCTGCCCGGGCCGGGACGGCAAGCGGCATCCCCGGCTGAAACCGGATCACCGCAGGGCACCGCCCGCTTCGTGCCCGTGTTGGGCTACTCCTCCCCGTAGAGCCGGTCGAGGTCGACGAGCACCACATGTCCGTCGGCTTCGGCCACGCGGAGCGCGGGAGTGAAGCCGACGCCGCTGTAGCAGGCGGGCCGGGCGTGGGTGACGTCCTCGCCGGCGGCCGCGAGGAGGTCGAGGAGGCGACGGAGGTGTTCCAGGTGGTGCAGGTCCATGACCTCGTCCCAGCACGCCACTCCCACCGAGAGCAGGGCCCCGGAATCGGCGTCGGTGCGGCCGTGTACGACCACGTCCGCCTCCGCGCCCGGACCGGCATGGCGCGCCGTGCCGGGAACGGAGCCGTGGGCCGCCGTCGCGGGGCGCGCCCCGAAGACGGTCGGGTCGGCGAAGTCCATGACCCAGTCCCGGCAGATCTGGGCGAAATGGGGGCGTGCCACGGCGGAGTCGAAGACGGGACGTACGCGCCGCCAGACCTCGTCGGCGTCCTGGTGCTCCAGTGCCGAGCGGTTCGGCCAGAGGGCCGCGTGTTCGAAGGCCAGCAGAGGCTCGGCGATACGCAGCCGGATCAGGTGCGGTCGGAAGGCGTCGGGTTCGCTGTGCAGCAGACCGTTTGCCTGCAGGAGCGCGAGGCAGTGGGAGACGTCGGTGAGCGAAGTGCCGAGGCGTTCGGCGATCTCACCGGGTGTCGAGCAGCCGGAGGCGATGGCGGTGAGCGTGGAGTGGCACAGCGCACGGTCCCAGTGGTTGGTCTCCTCCTGCAGCAGGTGATGTGCCTCCAGGAACAAGGGGGTCCGGGGGTTGAGGACGGTTCTGCACACCCAGGCGTCGAAGTCGTTCGGTCCGCCGGGAGCGTGGTCTCCGGCGTAGCGCCGGTAGGCGGGGGTCCCGCCGACGACAGCGTGGACGAGCAGGGCGAGGCGGGGGTCGTCGATGCCCCAGAACCGTGCGGCCTGCCGGAGGTCCAGAGGCCGCATGGTCAGTTCCAGACCGGCCAGTTCGCGCAGTGGTGAGGCCGCGCCGAACAGCCGGTGCATCAGCGGCAGGGCGCTGCCGCTCAGCAGCAGGCGCGCGCGGTTGTCCCGCCCTTCGTCGCGCAGGCGTCGGTAGGCGCCGTGGATGATGGAGGGCAGCGCGGGACTCTCCCGTACGAGGTCGGGGAACTCGTCGAGGACGATCGGGACGGGCCGCCGGTCGCCCAGCGTGAGCAGGGCGTCGACGGCGTCCTCCCAGCGGTGCCAGTGACTCGGAGGCGATGTGCCCGTGTATCGGGCGAACTCGTCGCCGAGACGGCGCAGAGACTCGGCCCGAGCCGCCTGCTGCGCCCCGAAACAGAAGCCTCCCAAGGCTGTGGTGAGTGCCTCCAGAAGGTATGTCTTGCCCTGCCGCAGCCGTCCCGACACCACGCCGAGACCGGCTCCGGGCCGGGCGTCACAGGCGAACGCGACGAGCGCGTCCCACTCCGCGTCTCGGTCGAAAACCCTTTCCGGCTTCGCGGGACGAGAGACGTCCGACAGCGACACGGCCACTCCCCTCGCTCGGCAGCGCTCCTGCCACCAGTACAACGTCCAATGCCGGACGCCGCGACATGCGCGCCCACGCATGGTCAGGCCGGTCCGAGCCTCCGGGCTCGAAGCTCTCCCGGGACAGAAGCGTGCTGTCCGGCGCGCAAAGTGGCATCGGTCGTGACTGCGTTGCAGCGTGCTCAGGCAAGCGCGCTGCTGCTCAACCCTCCCGTCGACCTGCCCGTGCGGCTGTGGATCGGCTCGGAGCCGACGCAGATCGCCCTGTCGGCCGCCGACCTGGAGTCCTTCGGCGTCCTCGGCTTCCCGGAGGAACCTCCTGGCGCGGCCCTGATCCGCGCACTGGCGTGCACCGGCGCCGAGTTGGTGGTCGTGCCGTGGGACGAACTGCCTCTGGAGGACAGGGTGGGAGCGTTGCTGCGGTACACAGACCCGGGGGCGTCGTAGTGACGCTCCCTCGCGCGGCCGGGGCGACGGCGGTTCTGCTGGGTGCCGGGAAGAGCTGGTGAGACATGTCTGAGGGGCCGGTGGTCGTGGGCACGGACGGCTCGTCCGGAGCGGCACACGCACTGCTGTGGGCGGCGCAGGAGGCAGCCCTCCGCCAGCAACCCCTGCACATCGTCTACGCCGTCGACCTCGACCTGGCGGAGCGCCTGTCCGCCAACACCTCCCGGCTGGTCCGCGAGGCGGCCCGCTCCCTGCTCCTGTTGCGGGTGGCCGCCACGGTGTCGCACGCCGCGCACACCGCGGTGACGCTCGTCGTCGGTTCGCGGGGGCTGGGCGGTTTCTCCGCACTGCTGCTGGGGTCGGTCGGGCTGACGGTGGCCGCACAGACGACGTGTCCTGTGGTCGTCGTCAGGGGTGCGGAGCGGCCGTCGAGCGGGGTGGTCGTGGTGGGGTACGGAATGAGGGGGATCTTCCAGCGGTTCGCTTCGCCGGGGAGATGGCCAGGCGGCGGAAGGCGTCCTTGCGTCCACTGAGCGCGTGGTCCTCCGGTACGTCGGGACCATGGCGCCTCTGCCCGACGCGGTACGGGTGGCCTTGGAGTCGCAGACCGCCGCGAGCACCCGCATGCTCGGCTTGGTCCAGGGGGAGTTCCCGGACTTGGAGGTGACCGAAGAGGTGGTGAGGGGTCCGTCGCCGGCTGGTGAACTGGTCGCGGCGTCCCTGCACGCGGATCTTGGCGTGGTGAGCGCACGCAGGCCCGCGCACCACGCCGGCCGCACGCTGGGCCAGGTCACGTACGCCGTTCTGCAGCACTGTGGGTGCCGGAAAGTATGTCCACGCTGGTCAGGCTGCATGTCGGTACTCGTGGAGGGTTCCGCGACAACGCTGACGCGCCGGAACACGCCCACCCTCCATCGGCATCGGCCCGCACATCTGGCGCGAGGCTCTCTCCCGCGTCACGGCCGCCGACCGCGAGGCCACCGCGCAACTGCTGAACGGGCGCTACGTCCTGTGACCTTCCCCTTCGCCGTTCCGCTTCTGCCGTCCCCTCAGACGCCGAGCATCCAGCCTGATCGTGTCGTCGCCGCCTCCACCGTCTGGTCGATCCTGAAGAAGGCCGGGATCGACCCGTCGCCACAGCGTACGGACCGCTCCTGGGCCACCTTCCTCAAAGCCCA
>NZ_JAIWIH010000085.1:0-11314 GCF_052851135.1 Streptomyces sp. BRA346
GAAGGGGATGCGGATCCAGGTCAGCAGCAGATCCAGGGCCAGCAGGACGCAGATCCCGGCGTCGATCCCGATGGGGAAGACGTTGGCGAAGGCGCCGAAGCCCTTCTTCTCGGCGAGGTCGCGCACCGCGGAGTAGGACCCCGCGAAGCCGATCGCGGCGATCACCACCGCCCCGGCGACGACCACGCCGATCAGCACGCGATGCGACCGGTTGAGTGCCAACGGCCTCCCCATCCGCGCAGTCACCGCAGTCGCCCCTCCCTCATTAGTACCTGCCTGTCTGAGCAGCCTTCACACTCTCACGCGTAGCCATGGGTGGTACTGGAACGGAGTCCGGAGCTGACGATCGTCAACAAATAGTGATCGGAGCACCGGCTGCCCCGCTCTGGCGGGTGAGCACGCGGTCGGCGATGTGGTCGTGCAGGCCCGGCGGATAGGCCCGGCTGCGCAGCGTCTCTCCGAGGTGACGCGGACTTCGGCATGCGAACTCCAGGGCGGCGTGATCAGTCGGGTACCTGGAGACAACCCGGTGCGCATGACCGATTCGCTGGCCAGCCGAGGTTGACCACGATCACGACCGGGTCACATCCGGTTGGCCATGCCATGGTCAACCAACCAGTCAACCCTCACCGCAGGCTCGGCAGCACCTCACTGCCGGCGCCACCGGCCCAGCTCACCAGTCGTGAGCAGCAGAGGCCGCACACGGCCGACACCCAGCCGCTCGCCCGCCAGCCGGCTCGTCCACAAAGCGTCCGGAACCACTTGGTGGTGCGGGAGATCGGGAAGACAACGCCGCTCCGTGCGACGGCCGTCTGAACAACGCGCCCGTTCTACCCGGCTGCGCAATCCAGGCTGCGCGCCTTCTCGCCGAGCGCATTGCGCAGCTGGTCTTCCTCCTGCTGCGCAGTGCCAGCTCGATGTGCACGGCGACGCCGGTGCGCACGGCACCGGTGTATGCGCCCGGTACGAGCGCAGGTGGGTGATGCAGCGGGGGAGCGGTCCGGCTCGTGCACGGCGGGCCTCCGCGGTTCTTCACATCGCCGGGTAGGGCGCCGCGACGGCGCCCTACGTCATCCTCACCGGATCCCGGGCGGAGGGTTCCGGGGGCTTTCACGCGTGAAACCGGCACGGTCCGGATGAGCTAGGGAGCCTCTGCCCGCTAGGGTTCAGTGCGACAGGTTGCACAATTCCGGAGGACATGATGACGACGCCGCTCCCTCGGCCGAAGCGCAAGAAGAAGGGCGAAGGCGGCGGGACCGGCAGGCTGCGGGCCGACCGCGAGAAGGCTGGTCTCACAGGTGGCCAGGACATCCACGCCCTTCCTCCCGAGGACGGCGAGCTCCTGGAGCTCGATCCGGAGAACATCTCGCCCAACCCGATGAACACGCGGCTTGAGCTGCGCAATATGGATGCGATGATCGCGGATGTGCGGGAGCACGGCGTCCACACGCCGGGCATCGTGATGCACACCAAGGTCTTCATGGAGTGCTATCCGCAGTGGGCGTCCCGGGTTAAGCACCCCGAGCGGCAGTACATCCTCGGTCCTGGCCACCGGCGACACGCCGCCGCTCTCAAGACCGGGCGCGTCATGCCAGCAGTCCTTCGTGACGACCTCGCCCGGGACCGTCGTGTCGAGGAAGAGCTGGTCTCCGAGAACAACAGTCGCGACGGTCTATCCCCGATCGAGCAGGCCCTGTCGATCGACCTGTTGAGGCAGCGCGTTCACGAGGACGAGGATCGGGCTCTCAACTTCGACGAGGTCGTGGAGCGGGCCGGATACGCCGCAGGGACAGTGTCGAAGTACCTCGCGTTGCTCAAGCTCCCCCAGGAGGTTCAGCAGGCGATTCACAGCGGCGACCTGTCGATGCGTTCCGGATACTCGCTCTCTCTTCTCAAGGACGACAACGGCTCGAAGGTGTCGGAGGAGGCCCACACGCTGCAGCTGCGCGGCTGGTCTCTGATGCGAGACGAGAAGCTGTCCGTGGATGCAGCCAAGAACAGGCTGATCCAGGAGAGGCAGAAGCAGTTTCACGCGGGAAAGTCGCGCGCCACAAAGTCGCCCGCAGGCCCGGCGGTTCCGGAGCAGCGTGAGGAGAGCAGTGCCCAGGGCGGGGAAGTTCAGGGTTCTTCCGGTGGGGCTACAGATCCGGTGACGTCCTCTGGTGGGGGCGGTGAGGCGTCGCAGGGGGAGACATCTGCTGCGCCAGGCGCCGTCGCAGTTGTTGAGGACGCCGGAGCCTCCGAGCCCGCAGCTGTCGACCCCGAGGTCCTCAGGAAGGCAGCGGCGGACCAGAGGGATCTGGCGTGCCGACTGCTGCTTGCCGAAGACCGGTACGCGAAGAGCTCGGAGTCGAGCGTCCGACTCGTCACCGCGGTGCTGAACCCGAACGAATGGAAGCAGGCTGCGGCCAAGGCTCATGGGTGGCTGGTGGATCTCAAGAAGGGGCCATCGAGCAAGAAGCGCCCCGGCGACTACTTCGCCGCCGTCGCCACGTCCGAAGATCCCGGCTTGATGCACCGCGCCGCCTTCGCGATCGGCCTTGCGGCCGACGAAGTGCGCGCCGCTCAGCCAGAGCGGGCGTGGGATGCTCGCGACATCGCACACGTTCAGTTCCTCGCCGCCAGCCGTGCCGCGTATCAGCTCAGCGAATGGGAACAGCAGCAGGTGGAGCGGCTTTCAGGCGGGAAACAGTGACCGCGCGCCCACGGCAGGATGGCAGAGTTTCGACGGAGACCAGATGACCAGCACCCTCGCGAAGACGACCCGAGCGCAGAACGTCAGGCGCGCCTACAAGGTGTTCATCTTCGCTCTCAAGGCCGGCGGTACGGCCAAAACCTCTACGACCACGGCCCTCGCCGTGCAGCTGGGCCTGCGCGGCTATCGCGTCCTCGTCATCGACCTGGACCCGCAGTGCAACGCCTCCCGGGTGCTGGGTCGCCGTATGTTCAAGCAGGGGCAGAAGAGCCTCACTGACGTGATGGCGGACAAGGCGCAGCTCAAGGACATCATCGTCCAGGCCCGGTATCGCATCGACCCTGATGGCGACGGTGACGACTCCTTCGCGGAGATCCCGAACGTCTGGATCGCCCCCGGCGACCTTGACCATCCGGATATCGACGACGCCGAGCGGATCCTCAATGCCGAGGACGGCAACGTCTTCTGGCTCAAGGACGGCTTGGACGACTTGGCGGAGGAGTTCGACATCGACGTCGTCCTCATCGACCCGCCGGCCACCTACGGTCGCCTGACGGTCACGTCTCTCGTGCTCCTGGATGAAGAGACTGAGGGTGCGGTCATCCCGCCGGTGCTGTGCACGTACAAGGAAGCCGACGCGCTGGTCCGGCTGGAGAAAAAGCTCAAGGAGATCAGCGAACGCCGCATGTACCAGCGGCGCGGTATCCGACCACAGATGAAGTACGTGATGGCCTGCGCTGCCCCAACGGCCTCGTTCGGGACCGAGGAGCACTGGGAGACGTTCAACGAGCTCAAAGAGGAGTATGGCGACATACTGCTTCCGCCGGTGCACTGGTCGGGTGTCGCCACGAAGATCTACCGCAACGAGTGCGCGGTCCCGATCCTGTCGCCGAGCTCCCGGCCCTCTGAGGACTACGCGAAGGTCGCAACAGCCTTGGGCTTTCCACGGCGCTGACTTTCCCGCGTGAAAGTGGCCTGCAAGGCCCCGAAACGATGAAGGCCCGTACCTCCTGCCAACGAAGCAGGGAGTACGGGCCTTCATGTTGGTCGGCCCAGGAGCGGCGAGGTCGGCGCGTGCCACGGTGAGCTTCAGAGGGGGTCGCTGGGAGCTCTCGAGAAAGCTGCGTCAGAGCGAGGTAGGGGCTGGGAACGCGTCGATGAGCACGGCGTTGGCGGTCAGCACCGCCTGGAAGGTGGCTTCCTCTCCGCCTTCCCCACTCGCCCCCTCCTGGGGCAGGTCGAGCGTCTGTACCTGCTGATGCAAGGCGACGATCGGCCGGACCGACCACGTCGCCGTGGTGTGGTTGGCGTCTTGGCCGCGGCGGGCGGCGGTGAGGTCGTCCTTGTCGCGGGCGTGGCAGGCGGTCGCGAGGGCAGCGCCGTAGCTGTCGGCCGCGAGGTGGTTCTGGGGGTTCATCAACTGGCCTCCACCGTGGTGTCGGTGGGGCGAGGGGTGCGGGGGCGGGGGGGTGCGCAGGGCCTGACGCAGCTGCTCGGTGTTGTGCTGCTGCTGGGCGGGCGTGAGCGGCTGGGGTTTCGGGCTTCGCCGGTGCCACAGTGGGTGGGCGGGGGGCTCGGGGTAGGCCAGGGCAGGGTCGGCGTCGTGCTGCGGGGTGCTGCTCATGGGTGCCTCCGGGTGGAGGGGTTCAGGCGTGGTCGTCGTCGCGCCGGCGCTTGAGCTGGACGTCGGAGGCGAACCGGCCGAGGCGGGCCTCGGTGGGGTGCTCGGAGATCCAGCGCTCAGCGCACGCCTTGTTGTGGGTGGGCTCGTCATAGTGCGAGCGCATGGGCGTGGGCTTGTCGCACAGCGCGCAGGGGCGGTTCTGCCAGCGGTCACAGTGCTGGGCGTCGCGCCAGTCCAGCAAGCCGCCGGGGGCCGGGATCAGGCCCGGCTCCCACAGCGGCTTCTTGCCGCGCCTGCGGGTCACGGCCGTAGGTCGGGAAGCTGCTGGCGGACTTGGTCAACGAGGTCCTGCGTCGGCTTCCAGGCCGGGAGCGCGCCCGTAGCGGGTACGGGCAGCGGCAGTTCGTGGACGTCGGCGAGGACCAGGTGGTGGGCATCGCGCTCCGCCCAGGGGCTGGGGCACCGCTCGGGCCCCTGGTCCAGGTGGCAGTCGATGAGCCGGGCGACGCCGATGACCGCGCCGCGGTGGAGCTCGCGGCCGTGGATCGTGGTGGCGACCAGCGGGTCGCGCAGGGCGGGGCGCTCCAGCTTCTGCCCGGCGTGGATCAGGATCCATCCGCGCCAGGGCCAGTGGATGGGCCGGTTTTCCGGGGTCTTCCCGGCGAGGATGCAGGTGGCCCAGGGCTGGCGGATCGTGATGCCGCGGATCCAGTCGCCGCCTTCGAGTGCGGTGGTCATGCGGCACGCTCCAGCAGCGCGGTGCCAGGCCGTCCCTCGGCTTCGTGGCGGGCCCGGGCATACAGCGCCGTGTCGTAGAGGACTGCGAGTGTGGCGGTCACCGTGCCTTCTCCTCCGGCTTGAAGGTGGGGGTGCGGCCGACGGCGATCAGCAGCATCTGGAGGGCGGCGTGGGGGTGGCTGTATTCCTGGGTGGCGGGCATCCCGCAGGAGAAGCAGTCAGCTTCCGCGCCGGCCCAGGCGACGTCGCAGGGGCCGCACAGGAAGCTGGGGCCGCGGTGGGGCCGGGGGCGGCGGCGGTTGAGGCCGATGGCGCGCATTGCGGCGGCCGCGGTCTGGCGGGTTTTCTGGGTGGGGGAGTGGGTGGTGGTGCGCTCGGACAGCATGGTGAGGGTGCTCCTCTCGCCTGCGGGCGGGATGGGGTGGCCCGGGGGCGGCCGACTGGTTTCTCAGGCCGTTGGGCGGCCGTCCCAGGGCGGATTCAGGTGGGGCGGTGGCTGCGCCGTTGCGGGTGGTCTGCTCGCCCGGTGTCGGAGAGCTTTCGGGTGGCCGCGCGGGCGAGGCCGCGCGGTGGCGTCGGCGATCACGTCGCTGTGGCGGAGGGCCGTCCGGGGTGACGGAAGACCTCCAGCCACGGGTCGGGGTGGATCGCTGTTGTCCGTGCACGGCGGTGCGAGCGGGTCTAGAAGGGCGGCTCGATGCTGGTGTGGGCGGGGTCGGCGTAGTTGCTGGAGCGGATCCGCAGGCGGTAGTCGCAGTCGGCCGGAGCGCCGGGCGGGGTGGCGAGTTCGCTCAGCAGGAGGATCAGGTGGTCCTCGTCGGTCAGCTGCACGGTGAGGTAGGTGCCGCAGGAGCAGGGGGCGATGAGGGTGAGGACGTGGGCCAGGTCGCCGTCTTCGCCGAAGCCCTCCTCGCGGCGGGTGTAGTGGAGCCACCAGCCGCGCTGCCCATCGGCGGAGCCGAGGTAGGTGACGGCGGAGGCCATCAACTGCCGGTCGGGGACGGGCGGGTAGCCGGTCCAGGACATGGCTGGCACCACGGCGTCGAGGGTGTCGGGGAAGGCGCCGTTGAGCACGGCGGTGGCGGTCAGCACGGTCTGGAACGCTGCCTCCTCGCCGCGCTCCCGCTCGCGCTGGGCCAGATCGGCGCTCTGCGCCCGCTGGTGCAGGGCGACGATCGGCTGCGGGTCGGTGGCGTCGCCGTGGTGCGGGCGGTCGTCCTGGTCCCGGCGGGCGGAGGCGAGTTGCACAACGGTCATGAAGGCGGCCCTCCTTCGGGGTTCGGTGTAGGGCCGGGCGGGTCTGTCCGGTCCTCCGCACCGCCCCAACTCCGTAGGCGGGGTTGGGGCGGTGCGGGCGGCCGTCAGCTCAGGCGGCGTTGTCCATGCGGAGTTCGGCGAGCGCGATGCCGTAGGTCGCGCAGGAGCCGGAGCAGAAGTCGCGGGCGGGATCGGTCGATCCGCTCACGTGGACGCGGACCCAGCCGCGCTGCTTAGGGAAGCGGTCGGCGGCTTCCTGGCCGCAGCCTTCGGTGGGGCAGTCGGCTCGTACGGCGGTGTTCGCCTCCGGGCGGGAGGTGCCGCTGTGCCTACTGCCGTTCCACCGGTGCTGCGCGGCGGCCCGGGGTGCGGTCCCGGCCTGCCGGGCCGCGGACTTGGCGGCGTCCTCGTCGCGCTTGGCTTGCAGGCAGCCGCACGCTTCGGTGACGGGGACCTTCCGGCGGTTGTGCTGACGGAAGCCGCGCATGCTGCCGTGCTGGATGCCTTCTTCCTGTCCGATGACGCTCACGCGTCACCTCCTTTTCTGTGGATCGTCGTGCGGTTCGGTGGATCGGGTGGAGGCGGCGGTCTGCTTCAGGTGGTCGATCAGGGCCAGGAACTCGGCGCCGAGTTCCGGCGCGGCCAGGACCACGCGCAGGATCGAGGCGAGGCCGTCGCGCTCGATGGGATTGAGGCGCTCCATCAACTCGTGCGCGTCGCTGTGGACCGCGACCATCTGGTGGTAGGTGTCCTCGGTGGTGGCTGTGCGCCGGGCGCCGCATCGGCCGCACCGGAAGGTGGCCTCGTCCCAGCCAGCCGTCGGCGTCGGCCGGCCGGTGGAGGCCGGGTTGGGGGTTGTGGTCACGAGTCGATCGCCTCCTTGTGCTGCAGTTCCAGGTCGGCGCGGCCTTCGGGGTCGTCGTCGGGGTCGGTTCCGGCCTCCCAGTCGGCGGCCTCGTGGTCGCTCTCGCTCTCGTAGCCGCAGCCCTCGCAGACCAGGCCATCGCCGGGCTCGTGCTGACCCTGGTAGGCGCGCAGCAGGTCGGTGGCGCTGTAGGCGGGCGTCCAGGCGGGGCCGCACAGCTCGTCGTCCTCGCGTTCGGCGTCGGTGGGGCAGGGCACCAGAACGTCGAAGCCGTCGTTGCCCTCGCCGTCGAAGTCGCGCCGGTAGGCGAGGGTGCGGTAGTCGCCGGCGGCTTCCAGGACGACGACGCGGTCTTCGCCGGTGACGAGCTCGGAGCCGTCTTTCCAGGTGGCCAGGCGGGCGATCTCGGGGCCGAAGAAGCGGCGCAGGAGGAGTTCGTCGCCCAGGTCGTCGTCGCCGTCCAGGCCCAGCTCGCGGCGACGGGTGTCGCTGATTCGCTGCAGCAGCGCGCCGAGTCGGCCGAGGCGCTGGATGCCGGGGGTGAACTCGGCGTAGTCGAAGCCTTCCTGCCGCAGGCGGGCGGGGGAGGCGCTGGCGACCATGGCCTGGTGCTGGGCGCGGACGATGTCCTTGGGCACGCGCCGGTCGCCGGTGCGGCGGGCGTTGCGGGCCAGGCACACCTCCAGCGGCGTGGGCACGATCAGGGCGACGGTGGGGACGCCGTAGCGGCGTGCCGTGGCCAGAAGCGTGGCGCGGTCGTCGGGGTTGGTTGAGGTGGCGTCGATGACGGAGGTGAGTCCGCGGCGCAGCCGGGCCTCGAGGACGCGGAGGAGGGCGAAGACGGCGTCGTCGGTGGCGGACTGGTCGCCGGCGGAGTCCGAGACCAGGGCCCTGTAGTGGTCGAGGCTGAGGACCTGGGTGGGCTCCCAGGTGCTGGCGAGGGTGGACTTGCCCGAGCCGGCCGGACCGATGAGCACAATGGCAGCGGGGTCGGGGATGGTGGTGTCCAGCAGTGTTCGACTGCTGTGCTCGGTCATGCTGAAGTTGCTCCATTTCGCTGGTCGGGTCGGGGGACCGGGCGGCCGCGGACGTTCTTGGCCGGATGCGGCGACCGCCCCGGGCCCGGCGGAGGGCGGGGCAGCACCGAGTGCGCTCCGCACGGCGGATCTGCGGGAGGCCGCGATGGCTCCCCGTAGATCGCGGTCAGGCGGTGTTGAGAAAGCGGGCAGCGACGTCCCTGAAATCGTCGTGCGCCACCATCGCGACGTGACGAGCTGCGGTCAGCGCGGCCGTGGCCGCCTCCCGGGCCTCGGCTTCGGTCAGGTCGCAGGCGCTGGGGATCACGTCGCGCATGGCGTAGGTCAGCGTGATCATGGATGTGGCGGCGTCGCGCATCTCCTGGTCCTGGATCAGGACCAGGAACGCGGTCAACGGCCCGGTGATAGCTCGGCGGGTTGCGTGGCTTTCGTCCCGCAGGGCCTCAATCCGCTCAGCCGGACGGCCCTTCAGCATCGCGTCGCCACGCAGCCACATCACGGTGCGGTGTTCGCTGACTGCGGTGGTCAGATCCGTGATGGCCTTCAGTCGGTCGCGGCGCATCTCTTCGCGGTGGTTGACCTCCGCGGCCCTCGCGGACGCACGCTCTTGGAAACGGCCGCTGACGATGGCGCCGAGCAGCGTGCCGATCACGGCGATAGCGCCCGCCAGGACGGTCTCCATGCTCAGGCCCAGGCGATCGCGTCGTCCAGGTGCGTCCGCGCCTTGTCCAGCAGCGCCGACCGCTCATGCGGCGAACTATTCACGGCAGCCGCGAGGAGAGCGTGGGCGGCGTCGAATGCGTCGCTGGCCTCCCCCAGTCGGCCGCTACCGGCGGCGAGGATGTCCCGGGCCGTCGCCACCTGGTTCAGAAAGCCGTCCCAGGTCGTAGCGGGCGGCTGGTCCGCGATGACAGCAACATCAGCGGCGTAGGCCCGGAGGATGGTATCGACGGTGGTCATAGCTGCTCCCGATGTGTGACGTGGTGTGCGACCTGACCGGTCTGCCCGGTCCTGCGCGCCGCCCCGGCCCGTGACATGGGTCGAGGCAGCACACAGAGCCGTCAGGCCGTCTGGAGCACGTCGTCGTGGTCGTCGGCGGTCTCCTGGTTGGCATGGGCCTCCAGGAGCTCGCGCAGCTGCCGCATCGCGGTCACCTCGATCGGGGCATCAGCCGCCGAGTGCACGAAGGTGTATGTGGAGCGGGGGTAGTGGCTGTTGTCCTCAGGGTCGCGCCAGTAGTGCAGCATCGCTCCAGGGGCGAGGTGGCAGGTAGCGGTGCCGTCGGGGTGGCCCTGCCACCGGTCGGGCGTGGTGAGCAGGACGCTGCCGCGGTCGATCCGGGAGGCGTCGAAGGCCGCACGGCTCGCAGCGTCCGCACACGCCGCCTGCGCAACCTGGTCGATGGCGTCCCGTACCGACATCGGCGGGATCGGGTCACCTGCCTCGACGGTGCTGTGCGGGGTGGCAGGGCTGGTGTGGCGGTGGGCCGTCAGCCGGCGCAGGGGCCGCATAACGGGCTCGGCCAGCTCCTCGACCGCGCGCGCAATGGCGACGCCGCCGAGTCCAGCGACGACCGCCTGCCATCCGTCCCAGGTGTCGGGGGCAGCGTCGTACCCGATCCAGCCGCCGACGCCCGCAGCGGCCATCATGGTGACGGTGCTGACGCCCTCGATGGCGGCACCGCCCAGTTCGCGGGCGCTCTGTCCTACGGTCTTGCCCATGGGTATGTACTCCTCTTCCGAGATGAGTTGGTGAAGGGGCATGGCCATCCCGTCCTGAAGCGGCGGGGTCTGGCGACCAAGCGGCCGCCCCAGGACGGGAAATTCAGCGGGAGTGCGGGCCGACGGAGACTCGCTGGCCCTACAGACCGCGTTCTGCGTGCGGAGCGAGCGCGCCGGTGGCGTTGTCGGCCCGGAGCCCGGCGTTGTCGTGATGAGAAGCCGCCTCTCAACCCACTGAACTGCCCAGGTCAGGGGCGGCTTCAAGGGCTGTTTTCGATGCGGCTGGGGAGCCGGGCTCCCGTTCGGTCATGACTGCTGGGTGAGGTATTCCAAGGCGCGCTGCAGCAGCGGGCGGTGCGCGGCGTAGAGGGTGCGCCCGGCCGCGGTGACCGCCGCATCGAGCTGGTCGAGGGTGTTGAACGGGAACCAGCCCGCGTCGGCGGCGTCATCCCCGGCGGTGGCAGTGACCTGCTCGGGCAGCTGGTAGAGCGCGCTGGTGGACGCCACCCAGGCGTGGTCGGTGGTGCGCCAGTCGGCGACGACCTGGCGGCCGAGGATGGTGGGCTGCTGATCGGCCAGGTCGACGCCGGTCTCCTCGCGCAGCTCGCGCACCAGAGCGGCCGGGGCGGTCTCGCCCGGGTTCAGCATGCCGCCCGGGATGGCCACGACCCCGATGTCGTCGCGGGTAATCAGCAACACCCACCGCTGCTCACCGGTCCCGGCGACCACAATGGGGTCGGCGGCGGCGTTCTCACCCCACCAGCCAAGATTCCGCCCGGTGCGGCCGGTGCGCCCGTGCGGGTGCAGCGGCCAGCCCCGCTCGAGTTCGAAGGACACCAGAGCGTGGGCCTGCCGCTCGGCCCAGTCGGGCACCAGGTCCGGCGTGGCGTGCCGCTCGGCCCAGTCGGGCACGTGCTGGGTCAGTGCCAGTGGCCGCAGTGCGGGCGGCGTGATGTCCACCGGTGCGTATCCAGGCCAGCTCACCGACCAGCAGCGCCGATCCTCCGGCACGGTCACGCCGGGGTGGTCGACCGGGGCGTAGCGGTCCGGGTCGAGGGCGGCGACATCAGCGGTGTAGCGGGTCTCATGCACGATTCTTCCTAGACGCGGGCGCGGTCGACGGGTGTGCGGCTCAACGGGCCGTGGCCTTGGCGGTCGCGATGAGCGCGGCGACGGTCTCCCAGCCGTGGTGCCACGCGGCGTCCAGATGGAAGGCACCGTTCATGCCGTTGTCGGCGAGCCGGTAGAAGGCCAGCTTGTCGGGGCCGATCTTCCTGGCTACTGAGATTTTCGGTTCGGGGTGATGGTGATCTCGCTGGTGGGTGTATCCCGGTGTTATGCGGTATCCCGATGGAGGCGGTCTGACTGCGAAGCAGC
>NZ_JAIWIH010000086.1:0-15803 GCF_052851135.1 Streptomyces sp. BRA346
GCAGGAGCTTCCGGCCGGTGGCGCGATGGTCGCGGTGCAGGCGTCGGAGGACGAGGTGGCGCCGCTGCTGACCGAGCGCGTCAGCATCGCCGCTGTGAATGGCCCGACGTCCGTGGTCATCGCGGGTGACGAGGACGCGGCGCTGGAGATCGCCGCCGGTTTCGAGGCGCAGGGTCGGAAGACCAAGCGGCTGACGGTCAGCCATGCCTTCCACTCGCCGCGCATGGACGGGATGCTGGAGGCGTTCCGCCAGGTCGCGCAGGGGTTGACGTACGAGGCTCCGCGCATCCCGATCGTCTCCAACCTCACCGGGGATGTCGTCTCCGCGCAGGAGATCACCGGCCCGGAGTTCTGGGTGCGGCATGTCCGTGAGGCCGTGCGGTTCCTCGATGGTGTGCGGGCTTTGGAGGCCAAGGGCGTCTCCACGTTCATCGAGCTGGGCCCGGACGGTGTGCTCACCGCCATGGCGCAGGAGTGCGTGACCGGGGACAACGCTGCGTTTGTCTCCCTGCTGCGCAAGGACCGGCCCGAGACCGAGTCGCTGACGACCGCTGTCGCCCGGACGCATGTGCGGGGCGTGGCGGTGGACTGGGCGGCCTTCTACGCCGGTACGGGCGCCGTTCGCATCGATCTGCCGACGTATGCGTTCCAGCATGAGCGGTTCTGGCTGGAGCCGGGCGCCGGGTCTGTGGGTGATGTGGCGTCGGTGGGGTTGGAGCCGGCGGGGCATCCGCTCCTGGGCGCCGCGGTGTCGTTGGCGGAGTCGGATGGGTTGCTGTTCACGGGTCGGTTGGGTGTGGATTCGCACCCGTGGCTGGCCGACCATGTGGTGCGGGGCTCGGTCGTGGTGCCGGGTACGGCATTTGTGGAGCTGGCGGTGCGGGCCGGTGACCAGGCCGGTTGTGACCATCTCGATGAGCTGACCCTGCATGCGCCGCTGGTGCTGCCCGAACGCGGCGGCGTCCGGCTTCAGGTCACCGTCGGCGCCCCGGACACCACCGGGCGGCGTTCCGTCGCCGTGCTGTCCCGTGCCGAGAACGCCCCGGCCGAGGAGCCGTGGACGCGCCACGCGAGCGGTGCGCTCGTCGCGGGCGCGCCCCGGCCGTCGTTCGCGCTGGCCCAGTGGCCGCCGCAGGACGCCCGGCGCGCTCGTACCGAGGAGCTGTACGAGGCGCTGGCGGACGGCGGGCTGCGCTACGGCCCGGTGTTCCAGGGGCTCGACGCCGCCTGGCGGCGCGGCGACGAGCTGTTCGCCGAGGTCCGGCTGCCGGAGGCCGTCGCGTCCGACGCGCAGGCGTACGGGCTGCACCCGGCGCTGCTGGACTCCGCGCTGCACGCGCTCGGGTTGGACGGCCTGGGTGACGGCGACGGCGACGGCGAGAGCCAGGGGCGGCTGCCGTTCGCGTGGAGCGGGGTGTCGCTGTATGCGAGTGGCGCGTCGGCGCTGCGCGTGCGGCTGGTGTTGCAGGGCGCGGACGGGGTCCGGCTGGAGATCGCGGACGCGTCCGGTGCGCCGGTCGCCGCCGTGGACTCGCTGGTCCTGCGCGCCGTGTCGGATGAGCAGGTGCGGGCCGCGCGGGCGGCGTACCACGAGTCGCTGTTCCGGGTGGAGTGGACCGAGCTGGCGACCGGTGCGCCAAGCGGCGGCCGGTGGGCGGTACTCGGCGCCGACGACGCAGGGCTCGGTGTTGCCGGTGTCGAGGCCGTGGCGTACGCGGACCTCGCGGCGCTGACCGAGGCGGTCGCGAACGGTGCGGCCGTACCGGACTACGTGTTCGCGACGCCGTCCGCCGAGGGCGACTACGGGGCGCCGGACACCGTGCGTCAGGCCACGGTCGAGGCGCTGGGCCTGGCCCAGGCGTGGCTGGCCGAGGAGCGGTTCGCCGCTTCGCGGCTGGTGTTCCTGACCTTGGGGAACGGCGATCCGGCGCAGGCCGCGGCCTGGGGTCTGCTGCGTACGGCGCAGGCCGAGAACCCGGACCGCTTCATCCTCCTGGACACCGACGGTCACAGCTCGTCGCTCGCGGCGCTTCCGGCGGCGCTGGCGGCGGGCGAGGAGCAGCTCGCGCTGCGTGCGGGCGTGGCCCGCGTCCCGAGGCTGGCCCGGGTACCGGCCACGGAAACCCAGGAAACGGGCTTCGGCGCGGACGGCACGGTGCTGGTCACCGGCGCGTCCGGCACGCTGGGCGGGCTGGTGGCCCGCCATCTGGCCGCGGAGCACGGCGTACGGCGGCTGCTGCTGGTGAGCCGCCGCGGCGACCGGGCGCCGCGTGCTGCCGAACTGACCGCGGAGCTGGCCGAGTTGGGGGCCGAGGCGAACTGGGCCGCGTGCGATGTGGCCGACCGGGACGCGCTCGCCGCGACCCTCGCCACCGTCCCCGCCGAGCATCCGCTGACGGCCGTCGTGCACACGGCGGGCGTCCTGGACGACGGCGTGATCGGCTCGCTGACGCCCGAGCGCGTCGCACACGTCCTGCGCCCCAAGGTGGACGCGGCCTGGAACCTGCACGAGCTGACCCAGGGCCTGGACCTGACGGCGTTCGTACTGTTCTCGTCCGCCTCGGGCGTGTTCGGCACCCCCGGACAGGGCAACTACGCGGCCGCCAACGCGTTCCTCGACGCCCTGGCCACCGCCCGCCGGGCCGAGGGCCTTCCGGCCGTCTCGCTCGCCTGGGGCCCCTGGGCGGGCGCCGGTATGGCCGGTGGCCTGGACGAGGCCGACATCGCCCGGATGCGGCGCGCCGGACTGCCGCCGCTGACCCCGGCGGAGGGCCTGGCGCTGCTGGACGCGGCCCTCGCCACAGGCGAGGCCACGCCCGCGCCGATGCGCGTGGACGCCGTGGCGCTGCGCGCCCAGGCCGCCGCGGGCACGCTCGCGCCGGTGCTGCGCGGACTGGTCCGGGTGCCGGTGCGGCGCGCGGTGGACACCGCCGCGGGCGGCGCGGCCGGGCTGGCGGAGCGGCTGGCCGGGCTGAGCGCGGCCGAACAGGACCGGGCGCTGCTGGACCTGGTCCGTACGCAGGTGGCCGCCGTCCTCGGCTACGCGGGCCCGCAGGCCGTCGACGAGGGCCGGGCGTTCAAGGACCTGGGCTTCGACTCGCTCACCGCCGTCGAACTGCGCAACCTCCTCCGCGAGGCGACCGGGCTGCGGCTGCCGCCGACCCTCGTCTTCGACTACCCGACCTCGGCCGCCCTGGTGGGCCACCTGCGCGACGAGATCATCGGGGACCGGGCCGCCGAAGCGATCGTGCCCGCCCAGGTGACCACCGCGGCCGACCAGGACGACCCGATCGCGATCGTCGCGATGAGCTGCCGCTTCCCCGGTGGCGTACGGTCGCCCGAAGAGCTGTGGCAACTGCTGCTGGCCGGGGACGACGCCATCACCCCGTTCCCCGCCGACCGCGGCTGGGACCTCGCCACCCTCTACAGCGACGACCCCGACCTCGAAGGCACCAGCTACACCCGCGAGGGCGGCTTCCTGCACGACGTCGCCGACTTCGACGCCCTGTTCTTCGGGATCTCGCCACGCGAGGCGCTCGCGATGGACCCGCAGCAGCGGCTGCTGCTGGAGACCTCCTGGGAGGCGTTCGAGCGGGCGGGCATCGACCCGGCCTCGCTGCGCGGCAGCCGGACCGGCGTGTACGTCGGCTCCAACGACCAGGACTATCTGACGCTGTGGCTCAACGAGCCGCAGGGCCTCGAAGGTCACCTCGGCACCGGCAACTCCTCCAGCGTGGCGTCCGGCCGCCTCTCCTACGCCTTCGGGCTCGAAGGGCCCGCCCTCACCGTCGACACCGCGTGCTCGTCCTCGGTGGTGGCCCTGCACCTGGCCGCGCAGGCGCTGCGCAACGGCGAATGCTCGCTCGCGCTGGCCGGAGCCGTCACGGTCATGTCGACCCCCGGCGCCTTCCTGGAGTTCAGCCGTCAGCGCGGACTGGCCGCCGACGGCCGGATCAAGGCGTTCTCCGGTGACGCGGACGGCACCAACTGGTCCGAGGGCGTGGGCCTGTTCCTGGTGGAACGGCTCTCCGACGCCCGCCGCAACGGCCACCCGGTGCTCGCCCTCCTGCGCTCCACCGCCATCAACCAGGACGGTGCGAGCAACGGTCTGACGGCGCCCAACGGCCCCTCCCAGCAGCGCGTCATCCGGCAGGCCCTGGCCACCGCCGGGCTGTCGGCCTCCGACATCGACGCGGTGGAGGCCCACGGCACCGGTACGTCCCTGGGCGACCCCATCGAGGCGCAGGCGCTGCTCGCCACCTACGGCCAGAACCGGCCCGAGGGACGGCCGCTGTGGCTCGGCTCGGTGAAGTCCAACATCGGCCACACCCAGGCCGTGGCGGGCGCCGCCGGAATCATGAAGATGGTCCTGGCCATGCAGCACGGCGCGCTGCCGCGGACGCTGCACGTCGCCGAGCCGACGCCGCACGTCGACTGGTCGGCGGGCGACATCGAGCTGCTGACCGAGGCCCGGCCCTGGCCGGAGTCCGACGGCCGCCCGCGCCGCGCGGGCGTGTCGTCCTTCGGCTTCAGCGGCACCAACTCGCACGCCATCATCGAAGCGGCACCGGCCGACGACACCGTCTCCGCGGCCGCTCCGGAACGCTCCCTGCCCGTCCTCGCCTGGCCCGTCTCGGGCCGCGACGGCGACGCGCTGCGCGCCCAGGCCACGCGCCTGCACGCCTACGCGGACGGCCACCCCGAGCTGCGCCCGCTGGACCTGGCGTACTCCCTGGCCACCTCCCGCTCCGGCCTGGAACACCGGGCCGTGCTGCTCGGCCGGGACGCGGAACACCTCGGCGAGGGCCTGACGGCCCTGGCCGAGGGGCGCGGTGGCCCCGGGCTCGTCGAGGGCTCGGTGACCGGTGGCCGGATGGCGTTCCTGTTCACGGGGCAGGGCAGCCAGCGGCTCGGGATGGGTCGTGAGCTGTACGAGGCGTACCCGGTGTTCGCGGAGGCGCTGGACGCGGTGTGCGCGGAGCTGGACCAGCACCTGGAACGGCCGCTGCGGGATGTTCTCTTCGGGGACGACGCGTCGGTGCTGGACCAGACGGCGTTCACCCAGCCCGCGCTGTTCGCGGTCGAGGTGGCGCTGTTCCGGCTGGTCGAGTCGTGGGGTCTGCGGGCGGACTTCCTGTCCGGCCACTCGATCGGTGAGGTGGCCGCCGCGCATGTGGCGGGTGTGTTCCCACTCGCGGATGCGTGCGCGCTCGTGGCCGCTCGTGGGCGGTTGATGCAGGAGCTTCCGGCCGGTGGCGCGATGGTCGCGGTGCAGGCGTCGGAGGACGAGGTGGCGCCGCTGCTGACCGAGCGCGTCCGCGTCAGCATCGCCGCTGTGAACGGCCCGACGTCGGTGGTCATCGCGGGTGACGAGGACGCGGCTGCCGCGCTTGCGGCGACCTTCGAGGCGCAGGGTCGTAAGACCAAGCGGCTCGCGGTCAGCCATGCCTTCCACTCGCCTCGTATGGACGGGATGCTGGACGCGTTCCGCGAGGTGGCCGAGGGGCTGTCGTACGAGGCTCCGCGCATCCCGATCGTCTCCAACCTCACCGGGAATGTCGTCTCCGCCGAGGAGATCACCAGCCCCGACTTCTGGGTGCGCCACGTCCGCGAGGCCGTCCGCTTCCTCGACGGTGTCCGCACCCTCGAAGCGCAGGGCGTGACGACGTACGTCGAGCTGGGCCCGGACGGTGTGCTCACCGCCATGGCGCAGGACTGCGTCACCGCCGACGACGACACCGCCTTCGCGTCCGCCCTCCGCAAGGACCGCCCCGAGGTGGAGGCCGTCACCACGGCGCTCGCCCAGGCGTACGTCCGGGGCGCAGGGGTGGACTGGGCGGCGTTCTTCGCCGGGGCCGGTGCGTCCCGCGTCGAGCTGCCCACGTACGCCTTCCAGCGCCGCCGCTACTGGCCCGACACCACCCCGCGAGGGGCCGTCGAAACCACCGTGGACGCGGTGGACGCGCGGTTCTGGGACGCCGTGGAGCGCGAGGACTGGCAGTCGCTGGCCACCGAGCTGCGCGTCGAGGGCGACCAGCCGCTCAGCGCGGTGCTGCCCGCGCTGTCGTCGTGGCGCCGCACCCGGCGCGAGGAGTCCGCCGCCGAGGCCCGCCTGTACAACGTGACGTGGAAGCCGCGTCCGCAGGTCCCGTCCGGTGCCCCGTCCGGCACCTGGCTGACCGTCGTCCCTGCGAGCCTCGCCGAGGACCCGCGGGTCGCGGCGGTGGCGGATGACCTGGCGCGGCGCGGAGTGCGCGTCGTACGCGTCGAACTGGACGTGGCGGACACCGATCCCCACGCCCTCGCCGTCCATCTCGCGTCGGCCGACGGCCCGGTGGCCGGTGTCCTGTCGCTGCTGGCGCTGGACGAGCGGCCGCACCCGGAGCATCCGGCGGTGCCGGTCGGCCTCGCGCTGACCGGTGCGCTGGCCGAGGCGCTGGCGCTGCGGGGCGACGAGGCTCCGGCGCGCCTGTGGTGCGTCACCCGGGGCGCGGTCTCGACCGGCGCCGGCGACGCGCTGGACAGCGTCACCCAGGCCCAGGTCTGGGGCTACGGCCGGGTCGTGGCGCTGGAGCAGCCCGAGCGCTGGGGCGGTCTGGTCGACCTGCCGGACACGCTGGACGCAAAGGCGCTGGACCGGCTCGCGGGCGTGCTCGCCGGGGCCGACGCACTCCGCGACGAGGACCAGGTGGCCATCCGGCCCGCCGGGGTCTTCGTACGCCGCCTGGTGTCCGCCCCGCGCGACCCGGCCACCGCGTCCGCCGAGCCGTGGACGCCGCGCGGCACCGTGCTGGTGACGGGTGGCACGGGCGCGCTGGGACGGCATGTGGCGCACTGGCTGGCCGACCACGGCGCCGAGCGGCTGGTGCTGCTCAGCCGCCGGGGCCCGGACGCGCCGGGCGCGGCCGAGATCGTGGCCGAACTGTCCGGCACCGACACCGCCGTGACCGTCGAGGCATGCGACGTGGCCGACCGCGAGGCGCTCGCGGCGCTCGTGGAGAAGCTCGCGGCCAACGGCACCCCCGTACGGGCCGTGGTGCACTCGGCGGGCATCTCGCAGGAGCCCGGTACGGGCACCGAACTCCCCGAGTTCGCCCGGATCGTGGCGGCGAAGACCACCGGAGCGCTCCACCTCGACGCCCTCTTCGGGGAGGACGCCGAACCGCTCGACGCGTTCGTGCTCTTCTCCTCCATCGCCGGGGTGTGGGGCAGCGGCGGCCAGGGCGCGTACGCGGCGGGCAACGCCTTCCTCGACGCGCTCGCCGAACAGCGCCGCGCCCGTGGCCTCACCGCCACGTCCGTGGCCTGGGGCCCGTGGGCGGAGAGCGGTATGGCCACCGAGGGCGACGCCGAGGAGCAGCTGCGCCGCCGCGGCCTGCCCCCGATGGCGCCGGACCTGAACATGGCCGCCTTCCAGCGGGTGCTGTCCCGCCGGGAGACCGCCGTGACCGTGGCCGATGTCGACTGGGAGCGTTTCGCCCCGGCCTTCACCGCCGCCCGCCCCCGCCCGCTGATCGACGACCTGCCGGGCGTCCGCACCCTGCTGCGGGGCGGCGCCGAGGGCGCGTCGGCGGACCGGGGGACGGACGCGGACGGCGCGTCCGCGCTGCGGGAGCGGCTGGCGGCGCTGCCCGCGGGCGACCGCGAGGAGGCGGTGCTGGAGGTGGTCCGTACCCATGTGGCCCACGCCCTCGGCCACTCCTCGGCCGACGAGGTCGAGGCCGGACGGGCCTTCAACGAGCTGGGCTTCGATTCGCTCACCGCGGTCGAACTGCGCACCCGGCTGGGCACGGCCACCGGCCTCCGGCTGCCGACGAGCCTCGTCTTCGACTACCCGAACCCGGCCGCGCTCGCCGCGCACCTGCTCGGAGAGCTGGCACCCGCCGCTCCCGGCCACGTTCCGGCCGATGTGGACCTCGATCCGCAGGACGCCGAACTGCGCCGCACCCTGGCCACCATCCCGATGAGCCGGATCCGGGAGGCCGGTCTGCTGGACACGCTGCTCCAGCTGGCCGATCCGCAAGCAGCGACCCCTGGCACGAGCCGCGCCGAAGATGACGCCGAGTCCATCGACGACATGGACGTCCAGCACCTCATCGACATGGCGCTCGACCTCGACGGCCTCGACGGCACCGAATCCTGACGCGGCCCAAGCACGGAGTACACGACACGATGACTACCCCCAACGAAAAGCTCGTTGACGCGCTGCGGGCCTCGCTGAAGGAAACCGAGCGGCTGCGCAAGCAGAACCAGCAGCTCACCGACGCGTCCCGGGAACCGATCGCGATCGTCGGCATGAGCTGCCGGTTCCCCGGTGGCGTCGGCAGCCCCGAGGAGCTGTGGCAGCTCGTCGCGGGTGGCCACGACGCCATCTCGGGGTTCCCGACCGACCGCGGCTGGGACATCGAGTCGCTGTACGACCCGGACCCGGAGCACGAGGGCACGTTCTACGCCCGCGGCGGCGGTTTCCTCTACGACGCGGACCAGTTCGACCCCGGGTTCTTCGGCATCTCGCCTCGTGAGGCGCTGGCGATGGATCCGCAGCAGCGGTTGCTGCTGGAGACGTCGTGGGAGGCGTTCGAGCGGGCGGGCATCGACCCGGCGGTGCTGCGCGGCTCCCGCACCGGCGTGTTCGTCGGCGCGTCCACGCAGGCGTACGGGGCGGGCGAGTACGACCTGCCGGAGGGCGTCGAGGGCCATCTGCTCACCGGCACCGCCTCCAGCGTCGCGTCCGGGCGGCTCAGTTACGCCTTCGGCCTCGAAGGCCCGGCCGCCACCATCGACACCGCGTGCTCGTCCTCCTCGGTCGCGCTGCACCTGGCGGTCCAGGCGCTGCGGCAGAGCGAATGCTCGCTCGCGCTGGCGGCGGGCGCGACCGTGCTCGCGTCGCCCGATGTGTTCGTGGAGTTCAGCCGCCAGCGCGGACTGTCCGCCGACGGCCGCTGCAAGTCCTTCGCGGCCTCGGCGGACGGCACCGGCTGGTCCGAGGGCGTGGCCGTGCTGCTGGTCGAGCGGCTGTCGGACGCGGTACGCAACGGCCACCAGGTGCTCGCGGTCGTGCGCGGCTCGGCGGTCAACCAGGACGGTGCGTCGAACGGTCTGACGGCGCCGAACGGCCCGTCGCAGCGCCGCGTCATCCGCCAGGCCCTGGAGAACGCCCGCCTCACGCCCGCCGACGTGGACGCGGTCGAAGCACACGGCACGGGCACGACGCTGGGCGACCCGATCGAGGCGCAGGCCCTGCTCGCCACCTACGGCCAGGACCGGCCGGAGGGGCGGCCGCTGTGGCTCGGCTCGCTGAAGTCGAACATCGGCCACACCCAGAACGTCGCCGGAATCGGCGGCGTCATCAAGATGGTCATGGCGATGCGGCACGGGATGCTGCCGCAGACCCTGCACGTGGACGAGCCGACGCCGCACGTCGACTGGTCGGCGGGTGACGTGTCGCTGCTCACCGAGGCGCGGGAGTGGCCGGAGACCGAGGGCCGTCCGCGCCGGGCGGGCGTGTCGTCGTTCGGCGTCAGCGGCACCAACGTCCACACCATCATCGAGCAGGCGCCCGAGCCCGAATCTTCCGTTGAGGCGCCTGGCGTCGCCCCCGCCGTGCTCCCGTGGGTCCTCTCCGGACGCGGCGCCGCCGCCCTGCGCGCCCAGGCCGAGCGCTTGGCCGCGCACGTCCAGACGCACCCCGACCTGCGTCCGCTCGACCTCGGCCACGCGCTCGCGACCACCCGCTCCGCCTTCGACCACCGTGCGGTGGTCGTCGCGGGCGACCGGGACGGCTTCCTGGCCGGGCTCGGCACCCTGGCGACCGACGGGGACACCCCGGGGCTGGTGCAGGGCTCGCCGGTGCCGGGCAAGGCGGCGTTCCTGTTCACGGGGCAGGGCAGCCAGCGCCTCGGGATGGGGCGTGAGCTGTACGAGGCGTACCCGGTGTTCGCGGAGGCGCTGGACGCGGTGTGCGCGGAGCTGGACCAGCACCTCGAACGGCCGCTGCGCGACGTTCTCTTCGGTGAGGACGCCGCTGCGCTGGACCGGACCGGCTTCACCCAGCCCGCGCTGTTCGCGGTCGAGGTGGCGCTGTTCCGGCTGGTCGAGGCGTGGGGCGTGAAGCCGGACTTCCTGTCCGGGCACTCGATCGGTGAGTTGGCTGCCGCGCATGTGGCGGGTGTGCTGTCGCTTGCGGATGCTGCGACGTTGGTGGCGGCGCGTGGGCGGCTGATGCAGGAGCTTCCGGCTGGTGGCGCGATGGTCGCCGTCCAGGCCTCGGAAGATGAGGTGTTGCCGCTGCTCGGTGGGCGGGTGAGCATTGCCGCCCTCAACGGGCCCACGTCGGTGGTCATCGCGGGTGACGACGACGCTGTGGTTGAGGTCGCGGCGGGCTTCGAGGCGCAGGGTCGTAAGACCAAGCGGCTCACGGTCAGCCATGCGTTCCACTCGCCGCGCATGGACGGGATGCTGGAGGCGTTCCGCGAGGTGGCGCAGGGGCTGTCGTACGAGGCCCCGAAGATCCCCATCGTGTCGAACCTGACCGGTGCCGTGGTGTCCGCCGAGGAGATCACGACTGCCGACTTCTGGGTGCGGCACGTCCGCGAGGCCGTCCGCTTCCTCGACGGTGTCCGGACCCTCGAAGCCAAGGGCGTCACGACGTTCATCGAGCTGGGCCCGGATGGTGTGCTCTCCGCGATGGGGCAGGAGTGTGTGTCCGGCGAGGAGGCGGCGTTCGTCTCCGTCTGCCGCAAGGACCGCTCCGAGGTGGAGTCGCTGACGACCGCTGTCGCGCGGGTGTTCGTGCGGGGCGTGGGCGTGGACTGGGCCGGCTTCTTCGCGGGGACCGGTGCGTCCCGCGTGGACCTGCCCACGTATGCGTTCCAGCATGAGCGGTTCTGGCTGGAGCCCGGCGCCGGGTCGGTCGGCGATGTGGCGTCGGTGGGGTTGGAGCCGGCGGGGCATCCGCTCTTGGGCGCCGCGGTGTCGTTGGCGGAGTCCGACGGGCTGTTGTTCACGGGTCGGTTGGGTGTGGATTCGCATCCGTGGCTGGCCGACCATGTGGTGCGCGGCTCGGTCGTGGTGCCGGGTACGGCGTTCGTGGAACTGGCGGTCCGGGCCGGTGACCAGGCCGGTTGTGACCGTCTGGACGAGCTGACCCTGCATGCGCCGCTGGTGCTGCCCGAGCGCGGTGGTGTCCGGCTTCAGGTCACCGTCGGCGCCCCGGACGAGGCCGGACGGCGATCCCTCTCCGTCTCCTCCCGCGCCGAGAACGCCGCCCCCGACGCGGCATGGGTCCGCAACGCGAGCGGTGTGCTGGCCTCCGGTGTCCCGAGCCCGTCGTACGACCTGACCGAGTGGCCGCCGACCGCCGCCGAGGCGATCGGGACCGACGCGCTCTACGGCCGACTGGCCGAGGCGGGCGTGCAGCACGGCCCGCTGTTCCAGGGCCTGACGGCGGCCTGGCGGCGCGGTGACGAATTGTTCGCCGAGGTCCGGCTGCCGGAGGACGCCAACCCCGGCGGCGAGCGGTTTGCCGTACACCCGGCGCTGCTGGACGCCGCCCTGCACACCCTGTGCGCTGACGGGGACGCCCCGCAGCTGGCCGCCGACTGGCAGGGCGTCTCCCTGCACGCGGAGGGCGCGTCCGCGCTGCGCGTACGGATCGGGTCGGCCGGAACCGACACCGTGAGCGTGGCACTCGCCGACGCCGCGGGTGAGCCGGTCGCCACCATCGACGCACTGCGCTGCCGCCCGCTCCCCGAAGACCTCGGGGGCGACGCGGACGCACAGTGGCAGCACCTGTTCCGGCTGGAGTGGGTGGCCCCGCAGGCTGCCCAGGCCCCGCAGGCCGCCGAGGCCGGGCCGGATGCCGCCGCCCGCCGCGTCGTCCTGGGCGACGACCCGTTCGGGCTCGTCGCGGGCGGCGTGGCCGCCACCTCCGTACCGGACCTGGCGGCGCTGAACGACGCCCCCGCACCGGAACTCCTGCTCGCCTCCTTCGCTCCCGTACCGCAGGGCCCGGACGAGGACGTGGCCGGAGCCACCCACCGGGAGGTGCAGCGCGCGCTGAACCTCGTCCAGGAGTGGCTGGCCGACGAGCGGTTCGCGGACGCGCGGCTCGTGGTGGTCACCCGGGGCGCGATGGCCGCCGGGTCGGAGGCCGACGTCACCGACCTGGCGCACGCCCCGCTGTGGGGCCTGGTGCGCTCCGCCGAGACCGAGAACCCGGGCCGCTTCGTCCTCGTGGACCTCGACGACGACTCCTCCGCCGCCGCGTTGTCCGACGCCCTGGCCACCGGGGAGCCGGAGGTCGCCGTCCGTGCGGGCCGCGCGCTCGCGCCCCGTCTGGCCCGTGCCACGACGGAGGACCGTACCCACGGCGCCGCCCCGGCGTTCGACGCCGACGGCACCGTCCTCATCACCGGCGGCACCGGCGCCCTGGGCCGTCTGCTCGCCCGCCACCTGGTCGCCGAGCACGGCGTACGCCACCTGCTGCTCACCAGCAGGCGCGGCGCGGACGCCGACGGCGCCGCCGAGCTGGCCGCCGAACTCGGCGAGCAGGGCGCCGAGATCACCCTCGCCGCCTGCGACGCCGCGGACCGCGACGCGCTCGCCGCGACCCTGGCCGCCATACCGGCCGAGCACCCGCTGACGGGCGTCGTGCACACCGCCGGTGTGCTGGACGACGGCACGGCGGCCGCCCTGACGTCCGAGCAGCTGGACCGCGTCCTGCGCCCCAAGGTCGACGCGGCCTGGAACCTGCACGAGCTGACGCGTGGCCGCGCCCTCTCCGCGTTCGTCCTGTTCTCCGCCATCGCGGGCACTCTCGGCGGCGCGGGCCAGGCCAACTACGCCGCCGCCAACGTCTTCCTCGACGCGCTCGCCGCACACCGCCGCGCCACCGGTCTGCCCGCCACCTCGCTGGTGTGGGGCCTGTGGGCCGAGTCCGGTGGCATCACCGGCGACCTGACCGAGACCGATCTGCTGCGGCTGGCCCGCAGCGGCATGGGCGCGCTGTCCGACGACGAGGGCATGGCGCTGTTCGACACCGCCTGCTCCACCGGCCGCACCACGCTGATCCCGGCCCGGCTCGACCTCGCGGCGCTGCGTACCGCCGCCGGTACGGGCCCGGTCCCGGCCCTGCTGCGCGGGCTGATCCGTACGACCGGCCGGCGCACCGCGGCGGGCGCGCTCGCCGCCTCCGGCTCGTCCCTGGCCCAGCGGCTGCGCGCGCTCTCGGCGAGCGAGCGCAGCCGTACGCTGCTGGACCTCGTCCGCACCCATGTGGCCACGGCACTCGGCCACGCCTCCGCCGATGCCATCGAGGCGCGCCGGGCCTTCAAGGAGCTGGGCTTCGACTCGCTCACCGCCGTCGAGCTGCGCAACCGGCTCTCCGGTGCCACCGGGCTCAAGCTGCCCACCACGATCGTCTTCGACTACCCGAACCCCGTCGTCCTCGCGGACCATCTGCGCACCGAACTCCTCGGCCCGGACGCCGACTCGGGCGACGAGGACGACCGGCAGCCGGACACCGCTGGCACGGTCGCCCCCCTCGCCGACGACCCGATCGCCATCGTCGCCATGGGCTGCCGCTACCCCGGCGATGTGCGCTCGCCCGAGGACCTGTGGCAGCTCGTGGCCACGGACGCGGACGCCATCACCGGATTCCCCGTCAACCGCAACTGGGAGGTCCAGTGGACGGAGGAGGACGCCGACGCGGCGCCGTCCGACTACGCCCGCAGCGGTGGCTTCCTGCATGACGCGGACCTCTTCGACGCCTCGTTCTTCGGTATCTCGCCGCGCGAGGCCCTGGCCATGGACCCGCAGCAGCGGCTGCTGCTGGAGACCTCCTGGGAGGTGTTCGAACGCGCCGGTATCGACCCGGACGCGCTCCGCGGCAGTTCGGTCGGTGTGTTCGTCGGCGCGGCCTACAGCGGCTACGACGCGGGCCTGGAGCAGGCCGGCGCGGAGGTCGCGGGCCATGTGATGACGGGCAACGCGGGCAGCGTCATGTCCGGCCGCATCGCCTACGCCCTCGGCCTCGAAGGCCCCGCGGTCACCGTCGACACGGCGTGCTCGTCGTCGCTGGTCGCGCTGCACTGGGCCATCCAGGCGCTGCGGCAGGGCGAATGCACCATGGCCCTCGCGGGCGGTGTCACCGTGATGACGACGCCCGGCCACTTCACCGAGTTCGGCCGCCAGGGCGGCCTCGCCGCGGACGGCCGCTGCAAGGCGTTCGCCTCCGGTGCGGACGGCACGGGCTGGGGCGAGGGCGTCGGCATGCTGCTGGTGGAGCGGCTGTCGGATGCTCGGAAGAACGGCCACCAGGTGTTGGCGGTCGTGCGCGGTTCGGCGGTCAACCAGGATGGTGCGTCGAATGGTCTGACGGCGCCGAACGGTCCGTCGCAGCAGCGTGTCATCCGCCAGGCGCTGGCCGGTGCGGGCCTGTCCGCCGCCGAGGTGGACGCCGTGGAGGCGCACGGTACGGGGACGACGCTGGGTGACCCCATCGAGGCGCAGGCGCTGCTCGCCACGTACGGCCAGGACCGCGAGGCGGACCTGCCCCTGTGGCTCGGCTCGGTCAAGTCCAACATCGGCCACGCCCAGGCGGCGGCCGGTGTCGCCGGAATCATCAAGATGGTCATGGCCATCCGCCACGGCCTGCTGCCGCGGACGCTGCACGTGGACGCGCCGTCGCCGCACGTCGACTGGGCGGACGGCGCGGTGTCGCTGCTGACGGAGGCGCGGGAGTGGCCGGAGACGGGCCGTCCGCGCCGCGCGGGCGTGTCCTCGTTCGGCATCAGCGGCACCAACGCGCACACCATCATCGAGCAGGCGCCCGTCCTCGTCGTTGACGAGACGCGGCCGGAGAACCGGCCGACCGGTGTGCTGCCGTACGCGCTGTCCGCGCAGGGCACCGACGCCCTGCGGGCCCAGGCCGAGCGGCTGTACGCCCACCTCACGGCGCACCCCGCCCTCGAACCGGCCGATGTCGCCCACACCCTGGCCACCGGCCGCGCCGTGCTGGACCAGCGCGCGGTGCTGGTCGCCGACGGCCGGGACGAACTGCTGCGCGGGCTCGACGCGCTGGCCCGGGGCGAGTCCGCTCCGGGGCTCATCGACGGCACGGCCGCCGAGGGCGATGTGGCGTTCCTGTTCACGGGTCAGGGCAGCCAGCGGCTGGGGATGGGTCGTGAGCTGTACGACGCCTATCCGGTGTTCGCGGAGGCGCTGGATGCGGTGTGCGATGCGCTGGACGCGCATCTTGAGCAGCCGCTGAAGACGGTGCTGTTCGGGGACGATGCTGCGCTGCTGGACCGGACCGGCTTCACCCAGCCTGCGCTGTTCGCGGTCGAGGTGGCGCTGTTCCGGCTGGTCGAGGCGTGGGGTCTGCGTGCGGACTTCCTGTCCGGGCACTCGATTGGTGAGTTGGCTGCCGCGCATGTGGCGGGTGTGTTCTCGCTCGCGGATGCCGCGAAGTTGGTGGCGGCGCGGGGTCGTCTGATGCAGGAGCTTCCGGCTGGTGGCGCGATGGTCGCGGTGCAGGCGTCGGAGGACGAGGCGGCGCCGCTGCTCACAGAGCGCGTCTCGATCGCCGCTGTGAATGGCCCGGCCTCGATCGTCATCGCGGGCGACGAGGACGCGGCCCTGGAGATCGCCGCGGGCTTTGAGGCGCAGGGTCGTAAGACCAAGCGGCTCACGGTCAGCCATGCGTTCCACTCGCCCCGCATGGACGGGATGCTGGAGGCGTTCCGCGAGGTGGCGCAGGGGCTGTCGTACGAGGCTCCGCGCATCCCGATCGTCTCCAACCT
>NZ_JAIWIH010000087.1:0-10492 GCF_052851135.1 Streptomyces sp. BRA346
TAGACGTCCTTCCGACACTGCCCCGGGTACCCCGGATGAACACCATCGCGGAACGCTGGATCCGATCATGTCGACACGAGGCAACCGACCGCATCCTGATCACGGGAGAGCGCCACCTACGCCTCGTCGTCAGTGAGTACACAGAGCACTACAACCCACACCGGCCACACCGATCCCTCGGACAACGGGCGCCGGACTTACTCCCACGGCGTTCGAGCAGCATCGGATTCTGAGCCAGCTCCTGACCCCCGAGCGGAACGCCGACGGCTACGGCACCGAGTCTCGCCGACCCGGCGCATCACGTCGGGCCGGTTTCCGGGTCTCCCGGTCGAGCAACCCCCGAGCGGCGCGCGTGGCCGTCTCGCGCAGCCAGATGTGGGCGGCGTCGTGTGTGTGCACCGGGTGCCACCACAGTGCCTCACGCAGCGGAACGGCCTCGTAGGGCGGCTGAACCACCCGGACGGCGGTGAGCGGCGCCATCAGGCGGGCGAGGCGGGCTTGCACCAGAGCGATCCGTCGCGTGCCTGCGACCATCAGGGGCAGCAGTTGGAAGCTGTCGACGGAGACCTCCACGCGCGGTTCGATGCCGAGCATGCCGAGCTGGCGCACCGCGGGGGCGTCGTACGTGCGCTGGTAGGTGACCCACGGCAGCCGGGACAGGTCCTCCGACGTGAGGCGGTCCGGAACACTCGGGTGATCGTCGGCGACGAGGAACACCCAGCGGTCGTCGTAGAGGTCGGTGGCGGGGAAGTCGCTGATGATGCCGTGCGGCATGAGCAGGCCGTCGCTGGTACTCAGCAGCGTGGCGGTGTCGTCGACCACGGTGGGCGGGGTCTGGGAGAAGCGCAGCCGGATGCCGGGTGCCTCCTCGTGCACGACACGGGCGAGTTCGGTGCCGAAGACGGCGACGGCGTAGTCCGACGCGATCAGTTTGAACTCGCGGGTCTCCTTGGCCGGGTCGAAGTCGGCCTGGCTGGTGAAGAGGCGTTCCAGCACGTCATAGGCCGTGGAAGTGCGATCGAGCAGGACCTGTCCGAGGGCGGTGAGTTCGTAGTGGCCGCCGACGCGGGCGAGCAGGTCGTCGTCGAAGTGGCGGCGCAGCCGGGACAGGGCCGCGCTCATGGCGGGCTGGCTCAGCCCCACTCGCTCGCCGGCTCGGGTGACATTGCGCTCTTCGAGCAGCGCGCGCAGCGCGACGACGAGGTTGAGGTCGAGGCGGGCCAAATTCACGGATTTCCCCTCAGCGATACGGCGACTACCAGCAAGAATAAATGAAACAGATAGCGATCATCCATAGAATCGATTTCCCTGATTACGGGTGCGGGGTCCAGATTAATCACACCGCAATCGGGAGGACATCCGTGAAACCTGAACCCGGGTCCGCGCTCTTCGCCGGACCATTCGCCCTCGCCACGCTCTCGGCCCCGGACGGGCCCGCCTTTCCCTCCCTGGTGACACCCGACGGCCAGGCGCTCGACCTGCGGCATGCCCTCGGGGACGAGCGGCTGACCGCCCTGGACGTACTGGACCGCTGGGAGGCACTCCTGCCGCAGTTGCGCGCACTGGCGGCCGACCCCGCCCTGCCCCGCACACCCGTTGCGGACCTTCGCGTGCACGCGCCCATCGCCCCGCGGCAGGTGTTCCAGTCAGGCGCGAACTACCGCCAGCACGTGATCGACCTGCACGTAGCCCATCGCGCCCCCGGTGACGACCGGCCCGAGGCGGAGCGCCACGCGGAGGCAGCGGAGCTCATGGACCGGCGGGCCGCCGAGGACCTGCCGTACGTCTTCATCGGACTGCCGAGTACGATCAACGGACCGTACGACGACGTCGTCCTGCCTGCCTGGGCCGAACAGCCGGACTGGGAGCTGGAGTTGGCGGTCGTCATCGGCCGGGCCGCCTACCAGATATCGGTGGAGGAGGCCCGGGAGTACATCGCCGGGTACACCATCGCCAACGATGTGACCGACCGGGCCACCGTCTTCCGCCGGGACATGCCGCAGATCGGCACGGACTGGCTGCGCAGCAAGAACGCCCCGGGGTTCACCCCGCTCGGCCCGTGGATCGTCCCGACCGAGTCGATCGCGCACCCCGACGACCTGCGGGTCACGCTCAAACTCAATGGCGAGACCATGCAGGACGAGTCCACCAAGGACATGATCTTCAAGGTCGCGCGTATGGTGGCGTACGCCTCGCAGACCGCACAGCTCCTGCCCGGCGACCTGGTACTCACCGGCAGCCCGGCCGGCAACGGAATGCACTGGGGCCGGTTGCTGCGCCACGGCGACGTCATGGAAGGCTCAGTCACCGGGCTCGGCGTGCAGCGCACCCGCTGTGTGGCGGAGGCCGCACCGTGATGCTGGATCGCCACAACCCTGAGGCCGCCATCGCCGAAGCGGCCAAGGCCACGTCCAACTGGGGACGTTGGGGCGAGGACGACGTGCTCGGCACGCTGAACTTCCTCGACGAGGCCAAGCGACGCCAGGGCGCGGCTCTCATCCGGCGGGGTGTCAGTTTCTCGCTCGCGCAGCCCTTCGACATGAACGGCCCGCAGAAGGGCTGGCGTCGACGCACCAACCCGGTGCACACGATGCTGGACACCGGCATGGACGCGGCCCTGGGCCACCAGCCCTTCCCGCACGGTCTCGGCGGCGCCGACGACGTGATCGCGATGCCGTTGCAGTGCTCCACGCAGTGGGACGGGCTCGGCCACATCTTCGACCACGGCATGGCGTGGAACGGGCGCCCCGCGGAAAGGGTCGTCACCTCCGAGGGCGACCAGGTCACCGGCATCGAGCACATGGCTCCGCACGTCGCCGGGCGCGGTGTGCTGCTGGATGTGAGCCGTGTCATCGGTGATGGCGGCGAGCTGCCCGACGGCTTCGCCATCACCGAGGAACACCTGACGGCGACGGCCGAGGCTCACGGGGTGGCAGTGGGCCGCGGGGACATCGTGCTCGTGCGCACCGGCCAGCTGACCCGGGTCCGGCGTGACGGCTGGGGTGACTACGCCGGCGGTGACGCACCTGGCCTGTCCTTCACCACGGCCGGCTGGCTGCACGGAACCGAGATCGCCGCGATCGCCACCGACACCTGGGGCTTCGAGGTCAGGCCGAACGAGTTCGAGCCCGCCTTCCAGCCGCTGCACCAGGTCGCCATCCCCCACATCGGCCTGCTCATCGGCGAGATGTGGAACCTCGACGCGCTCGCCGCGGACTGCGCCGCGGACGGCGTGTACGACTTCTGGCTCACCGCCGCACCCCTGCCCATCACCGGAGCCGTCGGCTCCCCCGTCAACCCGATCGCCGTCAAGTAACCGGCGCGACAAGGGAGTTCCTTCCATGAGCAAGTCCCGTACGATCCTGGTGATCGGCGGCGGCGCGGCTGGAAACGCCGCCACGGTCTTCCTGCGTCGCTCCGGATTCACGGTGGATCTGATCGAGGCGAGGGACGACTGGAACGCCACCGCAGGCTCCGGCATCACCCTCCAGGGCAACGCCCTGCGGGTCCTGCGTGAACTCGGGGTGTGGGAGCAGGTTCGGGCGTCCGGCTTCGGTTACGGCTCGGTCGGCATCACCGCCCCCGACGGCACCGTGCTGCACGTTGCCCGGGACATCCGCACCGGCGGTGACGGCCTGCCCGCCACGCTCGGCATGCAGCGTCCCCAACTCCAGCAGATCCTCATCGACGCCGTGCGCGCGAGCGGCGCCTCGGTGCACCTGGGCACGACCGCCCAAGTCCTCGACCAGGACGCGAACGGAGTTTCCGTACAGTTCCCAACCGGCACCGAGGGCCGTTACGACCTGGTGATCGCCGCCGACGGCCTCGGTTCCTCGACCCGCGCGGCGATCGGCATCACCGACAAGCCGGAGCCGACCGGCATGGCCATCTGGCGCGTCGCCGCCCCGCGCCCCGCCGGTGTCTCCCGCACCGACCTCTCCTACGGCGGCCCCGCCTACATCGCGGGCTACAGCCCGACCGGCGACAGCACCCTGTACGCGTACGTCGTCGAGGACAACCGCGACCGTGCCTCGATCCCACCGGCCATGTACGCCGATGAGATGCGCCGCCTCGCCTCCGCCTACGGCGGCTTCTGGCCGGAGATCACGCAGCACATCACCGATCCGGCGAAGGTCAACTACACGTGGTTCGACAGGCTGCTGGTCGAGGGCTCCTGGCACCGCGGCCGCGTCGTGCTGATCGGCGACGCCGCGCACTGCTGCCCGCCCACCCTCGCTCAGGGCGCGGCCCTGTCCCTGGAGGACGCCTGGGTGCTCACCCAGTTGCTCACAGCCACGGAGATCTGGGACGACGGGCTGTTCCAGGCGTACTACGAGCGGCGCATCGCCCGCGTCCGTCCGGTGGTGGAGGCGTCCGTGCAGCTCGGGCAGTGGCAGCTCGACGGCGTCCGGGACGCGGACGTTCCCGGTCTGATCGCCCGGACCATGACGATGCTGCGGGAGCTGCCGTGAGGGCCCTCACCGTCGACGTGCACGCCCATGTCCTGCTGCCCGAGGTCGAAGCGCTGGTGGACGGCCTGCCAGGTCTGGCCGGGGCAAAGGCACTGGACTCCCGGCGCAACGGCCCGGCGGCCCTGGCCGTCAACGGGCCCATGGTGCGCGAATGCATCCCCCGGCTGACCGACGTCACCGTGCGGCTGGCCGCGATGGACGCGCAGGGCGTGGACGTCCAGCTCGTCAGCCCGTCCCCCTCGCACTACCACTACTGGGCGGACGAGGAGACGGCCGAGAAGGTATGCCGGATCGCCAACGAAGCGACGGCGGCGCACTGTTCCGCCGCCCCGGACCGGTTGCGCGGACTCGGCCTCGTACCTCTCCAGCACCCGCGGATCGCGGTCCGTGCCCTCGGCCATGCCCTGGAACAGGGGCTGACCGGAGTGGAGATCTCCAGCCACGCCCCGGGCCGTGAGCTGTCCGACCCGGCATACGCACCACTCTGGGCGCGGGCCGAGGAGACCGGTGCAGTCCTCTTCCTGCACCCCTTCGGCTGCACGCTCGACGAGCGGCTCGGCCAGTGGTACCTGTCCAACACGGTGGGACAGCCGACGGAGAACGCCGTCGCCCTCTCCCACCTGATCTTCTCCGGCGTCCTGGACCGCCATCCCGGTCTGAAGGTGATCGCCGCGCACGGCGGTGGCTATCTGCCCACCCACATCGGCCGATCCGACCACGCCTGGTCCACCCGCTCGGACGCCGGCGCCGACTGCGCCCACCTGCCCAGCAGCTACCTGAAACGCCTCTACTTCGACTCCCTCGTCCACGACCCGCACGTCCTGCGGGAACTGGTTCGCGTGGCCGGTCCCGATCGCGTCTGCCTCGGATCGGACTTCCCCTTCGACATGGGAACCGAGAACCCCGTCGGCGCACTGCGCGCCGCCGAGCTGCCCCAGGCCGACTTCGACGCCGTACGCGGCAGCAATGCCGCCGCACTGCTCAATCTCACCCTCGACTGAGAAGGATCCCGTCATGAGCGCCCGTCTGCTCACCCACCTGCGGCACGTCGATCTCGCCGTACCCGACTACGACAAGCAGCTCGACTTCTACGCCGGCGTGTGGGGTCTGACCAAGGTCTCCGAGGACTCCGGCATCTCCTTCCTCGCCGCCGAGGGCTCCCCCGAGCAGTACGTCGTCCGGCTGCGCAAGGCCGACGAGAAGCGCCTGGACCTGGTGTCCTACGGCGCGGCAACCCGCGAGGACGTCGACACGCTCGCCGAGCAACTCCTCGCGTCGGGACTTCAGTTGCTCTCCCAGCCGGGCAAGGTCGACACCCCCGGCGGCGGCTACGGCTTCCGCTTCTTCGACGTCGACGGACGCACCATCGAGGTCTCCGCCGACGTCGAGGTCCGTCAGCACCGCAAGATCGAGGAGAAAGAATCGATCCCGGTCAAGCTGTCGCACGTCGTCCTCAACTCTCCGGATCTCAACCGGACGCGGGAGTGGTATGAGCGTCACCTCGGCTTCCGGCTCTCCGACTCGCTCAGCTCGCCGCACGTGGGCGAGGTCATGCACTTCATGCGGATCTCCAACCAGCACCACTCCATGGCCATCGCCCAGGGCCCGCACACCGCCCTGCACCACATCTCCTTCGAGATGCGCGGCATCGACGAGTACATGCGCGGCTCCGGCCGCGTCATCCGGGCCGGGTTCAAGAAGGTCTGGGGTCCCGGCCGGCACATGGCGGGCGACAACACCTTCACCTACTTCCTCGACCCACACGGCAACACCGTCGAGTACACGACGGAGCTGGAGCTGCTGGACGAGGACACCTGGCACCCGCACGTCTACGACTTCTCCCAGCCGGAAGTCACCGACCAGTGGGGCACCGCCAACCCGATGAACGAACTGGTGGCCAAGGAGTCGTTCAACGACCCCGACCGGGGTGTGTTCGTCGCCCCGCCGGTCTGATCCCACCCCGCCCCGACTCCCGGGGGCGCGGTGGCCCTGTCAACTGCCCTGACTGCACCAGCGCCGCTGCCCCCGGCCCAGCCTGCCAGGAGCCGCACCATGCGTTTCGCCGCCTACGAACACCAGCACCGCCATCGCGTGGCCGTCGTGGAGGACGACGGCACACTCCTCCCCCTGCCCGGCGTCACGTCGCTCACCGCCCTGTTGTCGGAAGCCGGCGGTCTTCCCGGAGTACTGACCGCGGGCGCTGCGGCGCTGGACGTGCCACCGGGCCCCCATGTCTCACAGGTCCGTCTGCTGCCGCCCCTCCAGCCCGCGTCGGTCCGGGACTTCGTCACTTTCGAGGAGCACGTGGAAGGCGTACGGCGGTCCGTGCAGAGCACCGTCGGCGTACCTGAACAGTGGTATGCCGCTCCGACCTTCTACTTCACCAACCCGCACGCCGTGTACGGCCCCCACGACGACATCCCCGTCCCACCCGGTTCCGCGGTCCTGGACTTCGAGTTGGAGGTCGCCGCCGTCATCGGTCGCGAGGGCCGCGACCTCACGCCCGAGCAGGCCCGCGACCACATCGTCGGCTACACCGTCTTCAACGACTGGTCCGCCCGCGACCTGCAGTCCGCAGAGATGAAGGTCGGCCTGGGGCCCTGCAAGGGCAAGGACACCGCCACCACGCTCGGCCCGTACCTGGTCACCGCCGACGAACTGGAGCCGTACCGGGATGCCGACGGTTTCCTGCGGTTGGCGCTCACCGCCGAGGTCAACGGCGAGGCCGTCGGCCAGGACCTGCTGTCCAACATGAGCTGGACGTTCGAAGAGATGGTCGCCTACGCCTCGCGCGGCACGCAGGTGATGCCCGGCGACGTCCTGGGCTCCGGCACGTGTGGCAACGGCGGCTGCCTGGCCGAGCTGTGGGGCGTACGCGGCGAGCAGACCCCGCCGCCGCTCAAGCCGGGCGACACCGTCACCCTCACGGTGGAAGGCATCGGCACCGTGTCCAACACCGTCGTCCCGGGCTCCGATCCGGTGCCTCTTCCCGCCGGGCGACGCCGGTCCAGGGAGCGGCCGTGAGCGACCTGTCCGGCAAGAGGCTCCTGGGCCGGGTCGTCGTCGTCACCGGCGCGGCGCGTGGCCAGGGCGCCGCCGAGGCGGAGGCACTGCCCCGGGAGGGCGCGCGGGTGATCGCCACCGACGTACGGCCGGAGGCCGACTGCCGCCGCCTCGACGTCACCAGCGAGCAGGACTGGGCCGAACTCGCCGCCGAGCTGAAGGAGACGTACGGACAGGTGCACGGCCTGGTGAACAATGCCGGCATCACCTGGCGCACCCGACTCGGCGACGTCCAGGCCGAGGACTTCGCCCGGGTACACGCCGTCAACGTCACCGGCCCGCTCCTCGGCATCCAGCACCTCGCCCCGCTCATGCCCCCTGGCTCCTCGATCGTCAACGTCGGTTCGTCCGCCGCGCTCACCGCTCACTATCCGGTCGCCTATACCGCCAGCAAGTGGGGGCTGCGCGGCCTTTCCAGAGTGGCCGCACTGGAACTCGGGCCGCGCGGCATCCGCGTCAACACCATCCACCCCGGCTACATCGACACCGAGATGACCGCCTCCGCCGCACCGGCCTTCCGCGAGTCCAACATCCGGGAGACCCCTCTGGGGCGCACCGGAACCGTCGGAGAGGTCGCGCCCCTGGTCGCGTTCCTGCTGTCGGACGAGTCGTCGTTCATCACGGGCGCCGAGATCCCAGTCGACGGCGGCCTGACCGCGCACGGAGGCGTCAAGTCCGTGTCCGACGCCCTGCGCGAGGGGACGTCGTGAGGCGGCTCGAAGGCAAGGTCGCCCTAATCACCGGCACCGCCCGCGGCCAGGGCCGGGCCGCCGCGTTGCGCTTCGCGGCCGAGAGCGCGCTCGTGGTCGGCGGCGACCTGCTGCACGAGGAGGCCGTCGAATCAGGCTGCTGAGCTGTGCATCACTGATCATGCCCATACACGGACGATCACAAAGCCCCAGGTCAGCGACTGTGCAGCAATAAAGACACCCTTCAGGCCGGGCCCGTGGACGTGGGCGCGGACGCTGAGTGAGCGGTCAGGAGGGCGACCTGACCGCCCTCATCGACAAACGCAAGGGCCAGGCGCCCAGCCTGTCGGCGTCTACCGTGCGCTCGGCCGCACTCCTGGCCGTAGGACCGCCGGTTTCCCCGCCAGGTCGAACGTCAGTGGTCGCCGGAGCGGCGCGGTGCTGTCATGGATAGGGAAGACGGCGTGGACGAACCGGCGGGGCCGCGGAGGCCGGTGCGCCGCGCGTGGCCCGCCCGGGGCGGTCCGGCCGCGGCCGCCCCGTCGCGAAGCGGAGGAGGCCGATGCCATGCTGCGCCGCCGTGCGGTCGGTGACGTGATGACCGAGGAGGTCGTCACCTTCCGCCCCGACACACCGTTCCAGGAAGTCGCCGCCCTGCTGGACGCGAACGACATCGCCGCTGCCCCGGTCGTCGATGACGACGGCGCCCCCGTCGGCGTGGTGTCCGCGTCCGATGTGCTGCGGCACGAGACCGGAATGCCCGATCCGCAGGGGCAGGACGGGAACGACGAGCGCACCTGGGGCAAGGCCCGGGCCCGGACCGCGGGCGCGCTGATGAGCAGTCCCGTCTTCACCGCCCGCGCCGACTGGACGATCCCCCGGGCCGCGCGGGAACTCCGCAGGCGGCACGTCAAGCAACTGCCGGTGGTCGGCGACGACGGGATCCTCACCGGCATCGTCAGCCGCAGCGACCTGCTCGACACCTTCATCCGCTCCGACATCGAGATCCGCGACGAGGTCGAGCAGGACGTCCTGGGACGCATCCTCGGCCTGGACGCGGGCACCGTCGCGGTCGAGGTCCGTGACGGGGACGTCACCCTTCGGGGTCACGTCCCGGAACCGCGTCTCATCCCGGTGGTCGTGGGCCTCTGCCAGGGCGTCGACGGTGTCGTCGCTGTGGACGCCCGCCTCGCCGCCGCAGGCTAGGTGGTCCACCCTGGGAGTCCGAGCTGCGGAGCTCGGGCCCCAGGACCCCGACCGCCCCTCACCTCGATATCACCAGCCTCGAAGCAGACCCAGCCCCCTCGGCGATACCCGCACGGCCATCAACCTCAAAACGACACCATTTAAGCGCTCCATACTGCTATCATTTTGGGTGTCGCTGCGCCCGACAGGAGGAACCTGATGTCGCGCACCATGATCGATCTCGACGATGAGATGGTAGAGCACGCCATGCGCCTGTACGGCGTGAAAACGAAGGCCAAGGCCGTGCGCATGGCCATGGAAGAGGCCGTCAAGCGTCGACTGCGCCAGGAGGGCATCGACGCGATCAAGTCCGGTGACCTGGACCTGACCTACGACAGCCGGACAGAGCCCAACAGTAGGAACGTGGCGTGAGTGAGCGCTTCCTGATCGACAACTCCGCCCTCCAGCGATGGCGCAAGCCGAAGGTGGCGGAGGCCCTCGACCCGCTCCACGAGGATGGCGTACTGGCTGTGTGCGGACCGGTCGAGATGGAAGTGATGTACTCCGCGCGCAACGAGAACGACGCGAAGCGCCTGCATTGGTTCCTGGCCGGCTTCGACTACCTGCCAATGACTGACGAGGTGTGGGACCGCGCCAAAGACGTCCAGCGACAGGCCATCACCAAGGGCAACCACCGCGCGCTGTCCATGCCGGACCTGTTGATCGCCGCAGCGGCCGAACGGCATGTGGCGACGGTGCTGCACTACGACCAAGACTACGACATGATCGCCTCGATAACAGGCCAGCCCATGAAGTGGGTCGTGGAAGCGGGCACAGCGGACCACTGACTTGTCGGGTACGCGGAAACTCCCTTCGATCCCGGCTGTGTTTCTGCGCCGACAGACCGCCAAGGGTACGGAGTTGCGACCAGCACCGCGGCCCGCTCAAGGCCTGAAGGGTGTCATTACCGCTGTATGACGGCTGTGTGGGTGCCGACAAATCATCCGCGCAGTTCAGGCCGCTCGCTGGTACTCGTGGAGGGTGCCGCCGAGTCGGTCTCGTCCGTGGACGTCCAGGTGGGCA
>NZ_JAIWIH010000088.1:0-10163 GCF_052851135.1 Streptomyces sp. BRA346
CGGCTGCACCACGTCGACACGGTCCAGCGAGGGCGCGTCCGGCGCCTGCCGCACCACATCCAGCAGGCTCCAGTCCACGAATCCGGAAAGCGCCGCAGCACACTCCGTCATCCGGTCGGCGAACACCGGCGAGGCATCCAGCAACTCCACCGCCATCCCCGCCCACTGCGAACCCTGACCGGGGAAGACGAACACCACCCGCTCACCAGCGCCCGCAGCCGCGCCCGTGACCAGCCCGGGGGCCTCCTCACCCCGCGCCACAGCGCGGAGTCCATCGAGGAGTTCGTCGCGCGTGCCACCGGTCACGACCGCACGGTTCTCCAGCACCGCACGCCCGGACGCCAGAGACCAGCCCACATCCACCGGCGACAACTCCGCGTCCCCGGCGACATGAGCCAGCAACCGCGCCGCTTGACCGCGCAACGCCTCCGCGCCACGGCCCGACACCACCCACGGCACCGCCACGGGCGCGACGTCGGCCGTCTCCGCCGACTCCGTCTCGGGCGCCTGCTCCAGGATCACGTGCGCGTTCGTCCCGCTCACCCCGAACGACGACACACCCGCACGCCGCGGACGGCCCTCGGCCTCCGGCCACTCCCGCACCTCCGTCAGCAGCTCCACCGCGCCCGCCGACCAGTCCACCTTCGAGGACGGCTCGTCCACGTGCAGGGTCCGCGGCAACACCCCATGCCGCATCGCCTGCACCATCTTGATGACACCGGCGACGCCCGCCGCCGCCTGCGCATGCCCGATGTTGGACTTCAGCGAACCCAGCCACAGCGGCTGCCCCTCGGCACGCCCCTGCCCGTACGTGGCCAGCAGCGCCTGCGCCTCGATGGGGTCGCCCAACGTCGTCCCCGTACCGTGCGCCTCGACCGCGTCCACATCCGCAGCCGCCACACCCGCATTCGCCAGCGCCGCCCGGACCACGCGCTGTTGCGAGGGGCCGTTCGGCGCCGTCAGGCCGCTGCTGGCGCCGTCCTGGTTCACCGCGGAGCCCCGTACCACCGCAAGCACCCGATGGCCGTTCGCCCGCGCGTCCGAGAGGCGCTCCAGGAGCAGCATCCCCACGCCCTCGGCCCATCCGGCGCCGTCCGCCGCGTCCGAGAACGACTTGCAGCGGCCGTCCGGCGACAGGGCCCGCTGGCGGCTGAACTCCACGTAGATGGTGGGTGAGGACATCACCGTGACGCCACCGGCCAGGGCCAGGGTGCATTCCCCGGAGCGCAGCGAGCGGATCGCCAGGTGCAGCGCGACCAGCGAGGACGAACAGGCGGTGTCCACCGTGATCGCGGGGCCTTCGAAGCCGAAGGTGTAGGAGATCCGCCCGGAGGCGACGCTGCCCGCGCTGCCGTTGCCGATGTGTCCTTCGAAGCCCTCGGGGGCCGTCCCCAAGCGAGAGGCGTAGTCGTTGTACATCACGCCCGCGAAGACACCGGTCCGGCTGCCCCGCAGCGACCTCGGGTCGACGCTCGCCCGCTCCATCGCCTCCCACGACGTCTCCAGCAGCAGCCGCTGCTGGGGGTCGGTGGCCAGCGCCTCGCGGGGCGACATTCCGAAGAAGTCCGGGTCGAACTCGGCCGCGTCGTAGAGGAAACCGCCCTCCCGGGCGTACGTCTTGCCCTGCCGGTCCGGGTCCGGGTCGTACAGGTCCTCCGCGTCCCAGCCACGGTCCGGCGGGAAGTCCGAGACCGCGTCGGTGCCGCTCGCGACCAGGTCCCACAGCTCCTCGGGGGAACGGACACCACCGGGGAAGCGGCAGCCCATCCCCACGATCGCGATGGGCTCGGACTCCTTGGCCTCCATTTCGTCGAGGCGGCGGCGGGCCTGGCGGAGGTCGGTGGTCGCCAGTTTGAGGTAGGTGCGGAGTTTTTCCTCGTTGGACATGCGAATCAGCTCCCCGTAAATGACATGCGAAAGAAAACGGCCGGATTCCGTGGTGGTCGGGTCAGGATTTCCTCAGCTCGTTTTCCAGGGCGCTGAACAGCTCGTCGTCCGAGGCCAGGTCGAGATCGCCCTCTTCGTTGTCGTCCTGCGGTGTCGACGCCCCTCCCGCATCGCCCAGCTTCGCCAGGAACGACTTCATGCGCACCATGATTTCCATGCGCCTGACCTCGTTCGAGGCGATGGCCGTCAGCGCGTTCTCCAGCCGGTCCAGCTCCGCGGCGGCGGTGGCCGCGGCCTGGTCCGCCGCCTCGTCCGCGTCCCCGTCGAGCGGCAGTTCGGCGCGGACGTGGGTGGCGAGCGCGGCGGGGGTGGGGTAGTCGAAGATGAGGGTGACGGGCAGGCGCAGCCCGGTCGCCGCCATCAGCCGGTTGCGGAATTCGACCGCCATGAGCGAGTCGAATCCGAGGTCCACGAATCCGCGGCCGGGCTCGACGGTGGACGTCGTGGCGTGGCCGAGGGTGTTCGCGGCGTGGGTCCGCACCAGCTCCAGCAGGGTGCGCTTGCGCTCGGGTTCGTCCAGCCCGGCCAGCTGCCGCTTCAGGGCGGACACGCCCTCCGGGCCCGGCCCCGATCCCGACCCCGATCCGTTCCCTGCGGACACGGTGCGCCGGGCGGGCAGGCGCACCAGGCCGCGCATCATGGCGGGGATGGCGGCCGGGTCCGCCGGGCGGCTGAGCGCGGCGCGGTCGAACCGGATGGGCAGGAGGGCGGCGTCGTCCAGGTGCTGGGCGGTGTCGAGCAGTTCGAGGGCCTGGTCGGTGGGCAGCGGAATCATGCCGCCGCGTACCAGGCGCCGGATGTCGGTTTCGGTGAGGTCGCCGGTCAGGCCGCTGATCTGGGCCCAGAAACCCCAGCCCAGGGACACCGCCGGGAGGCCCTGCGCCCGCCGGTGCTGGGCGAGTGCGTCGAGGAAGGCGTTGGCGGCGGCGTAGTTCGCCTGGCCGAGGCTGCCGAAGGTGGCGGACGCGGACGAGAACAGCACGAACGCGGACAGGTCCATCTCCCGCGTCAGCTCGTCCAGGTGGACCGCCGCGTCGAGCTTGGGCCGCAGCACGGTGTCGAGGCGTTCGGGCGTGAGGGACGCGACGATGCCGTCGTCCAGCGTGCCCGCGGCGTGGACCACCGCGGACAGCGGACGCTCCGACGGAATGCCCGCCAGCAGCCCGGCCAGCGCGTCGCGGTCGGCCACGTCGCAGGCCACGACCTGGGGCCGCGCGCCGAGTTCCGCCAGCTCCGCGGCCAGGGCGTCGGCGCCCGGAGCCGCGGGGCCACTGCGGCTCACCAGCAGCAGGTGCCGTACGCCGTGCTCCACCACCAGGTGGCGGGCCACCAGCCCGCCCAGGGTGCCGGTGGCGCCGGTGACGAGGACGGTGCCCGTGCCGAACGCGGCGGCCGACTGCGCATCGGCCGTGGACTCCGAAGCGGACTCCGCAGCGGATACGGGCGCCGATACGCGGGTCAGGCGCGGTACGCGCACCTCGCCCGCCCGCAGCGCCAGCTGCGGTTCGTCCTGCCCCGCCGCCCACGCCAGCGCGCCCGGCAGCGCCTCCCAGGAGACCTCCGCGCCATCGGTGTCCAGCAGGACGAACCGGCCGGGGTTCTCCGTCTGCGCCGACCGCAGCAGCCCCCACACCGGAGCCGCCGCCAGATCGGCCACGTCCTCGCCCGGCCGGGCCGCCACCGCGCCCGACGTCACCAGCACCAACCGCGACCCGGCCGACGCGAACCGCTCATCCGCCAGCCACGCCTGCACGACGTCCAGCGCCCGGTGCAGCGCGTTCCGCACGGCCGCGGCCGTGCCCCCGTCGCCGGTCCCGGTACCGCAGTCGGTCAGCACGAACGGCGGCAGCGTGTCGCCGTCGGCGACGGCAGCGCCGAGCGCCTCGAGATCGCCGTACGGCTTACCCACGGCAAGGTCCGGGCTCAGGGCGGAGGCCATGCCGAGCGCGTCGTCGCCCACGATGGCCCAGGGGCCGGAGCCGCCGGGCTCGTGCGCCGACGGGCGGGCGGACGCCTCCCAGGCGACCCGGAACAGCGCGTCGTGGAGCCCTCCCCGGGTGCGGAGGGCGCTCTCCAGCTGCTCGGTGTCCACCGGCCGCATGACCAGCGATTCCACCGAGGCCACCGGACGGCCCGTGGTGTCCGCCAGCGTCAGCGACACCGCGTCCGTGCTCGCCGCGGGCGACACCGTCACGCGCAGCGCCGTCGCCCCGGCCGCGTGCAGGGACACGCCGCGCCACGCGAACGGCAGCCGGACCGCCGGTGTGGTGGCGCCGTCCTGCGGCGGCCGCGCGCCACCGGCGCCCAGCCCCACCGCGTGCAGCGCCGCGTCGAGCAGCGCGGGGTGCACGCCGAAACGGGTCCCGGCGGCCTGCTGGTCCTCGTCCAGCGCGACCTCGGCGAACACCGCGTCGCCGCGCCGCCACGCCGCCCGCAGCCCGCGGAAGGCCGGGCCGTACCGGTACCCGGCGGCGCCCAAATCCTCGTACAGGTCACCGCACTCGACCGGGGTCGCCCCCTCCGGAGGCCATGCGGCCGGCTCGGGACCGCGCGCCTGCGCACCGGCCGGGAGCGCACCAGCGGCGAGCACACCGGTGGCGTGGCAGGTCCACTCGTCGCCGTGCGGTGCGTCCTCCGGCCGCGAATGGACGCTCACCTCGCGCCGTCCGGAGTCGTCCAGCCCGCCGACCGTCACCCGCAGGCAGACCGCGTCGGCCTCGGGCAGCACCAGCGGGGCGTGCAGCGTCAGCTCCTCGACCACGTCGCAGCCGACCTCGTCACCGGCCCGGACCGCGAGTTCCACGAAGCCGGTGCCGGGCAGCAGCACCACGTCGCCCACCGCGTGGTCGGCCAGCCAGGCGTGCGTACGCGTCGACAGCCGACCCGTGAACACCACGCCCGACGCGTCCGGCAGTTCCACGGCCGCCCCCAGCAGCGGGTGTTCGGCCGATGCCACGCCCAGGCCCGATACGGCGGCCTCGCCGCCACCGTAGGCCGCGTCCAGCCAGTAGCGGCGCCGCTGGAAGGCGTACGTCGGCAGCTCCACCCGGGACGCGCCCGTGCCCGTGAACACCCGGGGCCAGTCGACGTCCACGCCGTGCACCCACGCCTCGGACAGCGACGCCACCATCCGGTCCAGCCCGCCGTCGTCCCGCCGCAGCGTGCTCACCACCGTGGGGGCGGGCCGCTCCGGGTCCTCCAGGGTTTCCAGGACCCCCATCGTCAGGATCGGGTGGGGGCTCACCTCGACGAACACTCCGTGTCCGTCGTCCGCCAGGGCCCGGACGGTCTCCTCGAACCGCACCGGCCGGCGCAGGTTCCGGTACCAGTACCCGGCGTCCAGCTCGGCGGTGTTGAGCGGAGCGGCCGTCACGGTGGAGTAGAACGGCACCTCGGCGGCCCGCAGCTCCACCCCGGCCAGGATCTCCGCCAACTCGCCTTCCAGCGACTCGACATGGGCCGAGTGCGCGGAGAAGTCCACCCCGGGGACGTTCCACCGCATCACCCCGGCCTTCGCCAGCACGGCGCCCAGCTCCTGCAAGGCGTCCGCGTCACCCGAGACCACGACCGCCTTGGGGCCGTTCACCGCGGCGATGGAGATCCGGTCGCCGAACGGCTCGATCCGCTCGCGCACCCAGTCCTGCGACGCCACGATCGACAGCATCCCGCCACGACCGGCGATCGCCAGCAGCGCACGGCTGCGCAGCGCCACCACGCGGATCGCGTCCTCCAGCGAAAGGACACCCGCCACACACGCGGCGGCCACCTCGCCCTGCGAGTGGCCCACGACCGCGGACGGCTCGACACCGTACGAACGCCACACCGCGGCCAGCGACACCATCACCGAGAACAGCACCGGCTGCACCACGTCCACGCGTGCCAACGCCGTCTCGTCGTCGAGCGCGTCCCGCAGCGACCAGTCGACCAGGCCACTCAGCAGCCGTTCGCACTCCTCCATCCGAGCCGCGAACACCGGCGACGACTCCCACAGGCCCCGGGCCATGCCCGCCCACTGCGAGCCCTGGCCGGGGAACACGAACACCACCCGGCCGCCGCTACCGGTCTCATCGGGGCCGGTGGCCACGCCCGGTGCCGCCTCGCCGCGCGCCAACGCGCCCAACCCGTCGATGAGTTCGGCGCGCGTGCCACCGGTCACCACGGCGCGGTGCTCCAGCGCCGCCCGGCCCGACGCCAGCGACCAGCCCACGTCCACCGGCGAAAGACCGGCGTCGCCCTCGACCCGGGCCAGCAGCCGGGCCGCCTGCTCGCGCAGGGCCGCCGCACCGTGCCCGGACACCACCCACGGCACGGCGGGCAGCTCGACGGTCGGGGCCGCCTCCGGTACGCCGCCCTCGCCCGCTTCCGCCTCCGCGTCCGGCTCCGGGGCCTGTTCGAGGATGATGTGCGCGTTGGTCCCGCTCACCCCGAACGAGGACACCCCCGCCCGGCGCGGACGCCCCTCGGCCTCCGGCCACTCCCGCGCTTCCGTCAGCAGCTCCACCGCACCCGACGACCAGTCCACCTTCGTGGACGGCTCGTTCGCGTGCAGGGTGCTCGGCAGCACACCGTGGCGCAGCGCCAGGACCATCTTGATGACACCGGCCGCGCCCGCGGCGGCCTGCGTGTGACCGATGTGGGACTTCACCGACCCCAGCCACAGCGGCCGGTCCGCCGGGCGCCCCTGTCCGTACGTGGCCAGCAGCGCGTCCGCCTCGATCGGGTCGCCCAGCGTGGTGCCCGTGCCGTGCGCCTCGACCGCGTCCACGTCGGCGGCGAGCACCTGGGCGTTGGCGAGCGCGGCCCGGATCACCCGCTGCTGGGACGGGCCGTTCGGCGCGGTCAGACCGTTGGACGCACCGTCCTGGTTCACCGCTGAACCCCGTACCACCGCCAGCACCTCGTGGCCGTTGCGGCGCGCGTCCGACAGCCGCTCCAGCAGCAGCACCGCCACGCCCTCGCCCCAGCCCATGCCGTCGGCCGCGTCGGAGAACGCCTTCGAGCGCCCGTCCGCGGCGAGCCCGCGCTGACGGCTGAACTCCACGAACGCCACCGGAGTGGACAGCACGGCCACACCCCCGGCCACGGCCAGCGAGCACTCCCGGCGGCGCAGCGCGTGCACCGCCTCGTGCAGGGCGACCAGCGACGACGAGCAGGCGGTGTCCACCGTCACCGCGGGCCCTTCCAGGCCGAGGACGTACGAGAGGCGCCCCGAGAGCACCGCGCCCGAACCGCCGGTGACCACGTAACCGGCCACGTCCTCGGGCACCGCCTCGGGGGGCGGGCCGTAGTGGGAGGGCGTGCCGCCGACGAACACCCCCGTGCGGCTGCCCTTCAGCGACGACGGGTCGATTCCGGCGCGCTCGACCAGTTCCCACGACGCCTCGAGGATGAGCCGCTGCTGCGGGTCCATGGCGAGGGCCTCACGCGGCGAAATCCCGAAGAGGTCCGCGTCGAATTCGGCGGCATCGTGAACGAAGCTGCCTTCCTTCACATAGCTGGTGCCCGGCTTTCCCGATTCCCGGTCGGGGTCGTACAGCGCGTCGATGTCCCAGCCCCGGTCGGTGGGAAATGCGGATACGGCGTCGGTACCGCTGGACAGCAGCCGCCACAGCCCCTCCGGCGAGTCGGCACCCCCGGGAAGACGGCAGTTCACGGCCACGATCGCGATGGGTTCGCGCTCGGCCGCCTCCTGCTCCTGGAGGCGCGCCCGCGTCTTGTGCAGGTCGGCCGTCACCCACTTGAGATATTCCCGGAGCTTGTCTTCGTTCCCCGTCATGATTTACCGAACTCCCGGTTGATGAAGTCGAATATCTCGTTGTCCGTCGCCGTATCCAGCTGTTCCTCCACGGCCGGTCCCTCGTCCGGCGCGGCGCCGCCCGGAAGGGTGTCGTCCGGGGCGTCGCCCAGCCGCGACAGGAGCAGCTGGAGCCGCGAGGTGATGGCGGTCCGGGTGTCCTCGTCCTCCGGGAGGATCGAGAACACCGCCGCCTCCAGCCTGTCGAGCTCCGCGATCGCGGACTCCCCGCTGCCGACCGCGCCTCCGACGAGCTGTGCCCGCAGGTGGGCGGCGAGGTCGGCGGGGGTCGGATGGTCGAAGACGAGCGCCGCGGGAAGCCGCAGCCCGGTGGCGCCTTGCAGCCGGTTGCGCAGCTCGACGGCGGTGAGCGAGTCGAAGCCCAGGTCCTTGAAGGCCCGGTCCTCGCCCACCGTGTCCGTTCCGTCGTGGCGCAGTACGGCGGCGGCGTGGGAGCGCACCAGGTCGAGCAGGGTGCGCCCGCGCTCGGCCTCCGTCATCGCCGTGAGCCGCGCGGCCAGCGACCCGGCCCCGTCGGCACCGTCGATCCCGTCGGCGTCGGGGGTGTTCGCCGCCGTGCCCTCCTGGAGCGCCTGGCGCACCTCGGGCAGGTCGTGCAGCAGCGGCCGCGGCCGAGCGGCGGTGAAGGCGGGGGCGAAGCGCGCCCAGTCCACGTCGGCGACCACGGCGCACGTCTCGTCGTGGTCCAGGGCCAGCTGGAGCGCCTCCATCGCCAGCTGCGGGTCCATCGACAGGACGCCGAGCCGGGTCATGTGCTCCTCCGCCCCGCTGTCCGTCAGCATGCCCGCACCGGCCCACGCGCCCCACGCGACGGACGTCGCGGGCAGCCCCCGGGAGCGGCGGCGCTGCGCCAGCGCGTCCAGGTGGGCGTTGGCCGCGCCGTACGCACCCTGGCCACCGGCGCCCCAGACACCGGCGTTCGAGGAGAACAGCACGAAGGCGTCCAGGTCCTCACCGGCCAACAGCTCGTCGAGGTGGACGGCGCCCGACACCTTGCCCGACGCGGCCTCGGCGAGCGTGGCGACATCCGTCGCGTCGAGGCTCGCGTTCGGCGCCACACCTGCCGTGTGCACCACCGACCGCACGGGAGAACCGTCGGCCCGCAACTCCTCCAGCAGCGTGGCGAGCGCCGCGCGGTCCGCGACATCGCACGCGGCCACCGTCACCCTGGCGCCCATCGCGGTCAGCTCGTCCCGCAGCTCACCGGCGCCCGGAGAGTCCAGGCCACGGCGGCTGGTCAGGACGAGATGGTCGGCGCCGCGCCGCGCCATCCAGCGCGCCACGTGCCCGCCCAGCGCACCGGTCCCGCCGGTGATCAGGACCGTGCCCTGCGGCTTCCAGTCCCGTACGGCCCGTACGTCCCCGAGCGGCGCGTGCACCAGCCGCCGCGCGAACACGCCCGTGGCGCGCAGCGCGACCTGGTCCTCGACGCCCTCCGCGGCCCCGGCCGGTGTGTCCGGCGCCTTGACACCCCCGGTCAGTACGCCGCGCAGCCGCGTCAGCGTGCGGGCGTCGGGCGCCTCCGGCAGGTCGGCCAATCCGCCCCAGCGCTGCGGGTGTTCCAGGCCGACGATCCTGCCCAGACCCCAGATCTGCGCCTGCGCCGCGCTGACGGCGGTGCCGTTGCCGTCCGGGCGGCCCGTGGCCACCGCGCCCCGCGTGGCCAGCCACAGCGGTGCGTCCCCGTCGATGTCACCCAGCGCCTGCACCAGCCGCAACGTGGCCGCCAGGCCACGCGGCACCACGGGATGCAGCGGATGCGGGTCCTCGTCCAGCGCGAGCAGCGACAGTACGCCGCTGATGTCACCGTGGCGGGCGCGGGCCTCGGCGAGTTGGGCGGCCAGCCCGGCGCGGTCGCCGTCGGCCGCGTCCCAGACGAGCGGGACGACCGTCCCTCCGCCGTGGGACAACGTCTGGGATGCGGAGGTCGCCCACGGGTCCTCCGCGTGCCCGGAGGGGACCACCAGCAGCCACGTTCCGGCAGTGGGCACCTCGTCCGTCAACGCGCCCTCCGGCACCTGCTTCCAGGCGACCCGGTATCGCCAACCGTCGACGGTGGACCGGGTACGACGCTGCCGGCGCCACGACGAGAGGGTGGGCAGCAGCTCACCCAGCGACGACTGCTGCGCCTCGCCCTCGACGTCGAGGGTCGATGCGAGCGACTCCAGGTCGCCGCTCTCGACCGCCTCCCAGAAGCGCTCCTCGACCTGATCGGCAGGCAGGGTGGCTGCCCGGCTCGCCGCGGTGGCGGGGGCGTCGAGCCAGTAGCGGCGGCGCTGGAAGGCGTATGTGGGCAGGTCCGCGCGCGAGGCGCCCGTGTCCGCGAAGGCCCGCGTCCAGTCGACGTCCACGCCCTGGACCCACAGCTCCGCGAGCGAGGTCAGGAACCGGTCCAGGCCGC
>NZ_JAIWIH010000089.1:0-11174 GCF_052851135.1 Streptomyces sp. BRA346
GGTGTCGAACCTGACCGGCACGGTCGCCACGGCCGGTGAGCTGTGCTCGCCGGAGTACTGGGTGCGGCACGTCCGGGAGACGGTCCGCTTCGCCGACGGCATCCAGGCCCTGGCGGACCGGGAGGTCACCGCGCTACTGGAACTCGGCCCGGGCAACGTACTGCTGGGCATGGCCCGCACCACCCTGCCCGACGACGCTGCCGCGGTGCCGACGCTGCACCCGGAGCGGCCGGAGCAGGCGTCCGTCGCGGCGGCCCTGGCCCGACTGCGGCTGGGCGGTGTCACCGTCGACTGGGAGTCGTACTTCGCGGGCGCCGCGCGGCAGGTCGACCTGCCGACCTATGCCTTCCAGCACGAACGGTTCTGGCCGGACGCCACGCCCGCGCCCGCGACCCGTACGAGCGAACGGGACGGGGCAGGCCAGGCGGACGACGCCTTCTGGTCCGCCGTCGAGGGAGCGGACTTCGCCTCGCTCGGAGCGGCGCTGAACGTCGAGGACGACGCGCTGTCGCGGGTGCTGCCCGCGCTGCTGGACTGGCGCAGGCAGCGCCAGGAGGAGTCCACGCTGGACGGCTGGCGCCACCGCATCGTCTGGAAGCCGGTCTCCGGTGCTCCCGCCGACACCCCGAAGGGAACGTGGATCGCCGTCCTCCCCGCCGCGTACGCCGACGACCCGTGGGCCACCGCCGCACTGGACGCGCTGGGCACCGATGTGGTGCGCGTGCCGGTCACGGCGTACGACCGCCAGAAGCTGGCGGCCCGCCTCCGCGACCACGCCGACGCCCATTCCGGTGCCTACGCCGGTGTGCTCTCCCTGCTGGCACTGGACGAAGCGGATTCCGGCACCGGTGCCCCGTCCGGCACGGTCGGCACCGCCACGCTCGTGCAAGCGCTGAGCGACGCCGGGATCACCGCCCCGCTGTGGTGCGTGACGCGCTGTGCGGTGTCGGTCGGGCGCTCGGACGCGGTGACCGGGCCCGTGCAGGCGGCCGTCTGGGGCCTGGGCCGGGTCGTCGCGCTGGAGTACCCGGACCGCTGGGGTGGTCTGATCGACCTCCCGGGCGAACTCGACGAGCGGGCCGCCTCCGCATTCGCCGCCGTGCTGGCCGGATGGGACGGCGAGGATCAGGTAGCGGTCCGCAAGAGCGCGGTCTTCGGCCGCAGGCTGATCCCGTCCCCCGCCGACCGGTCCACCGAACGGCCCGACCGGCACGGCGCCGCGCCTGCCGGCGCGGGGGCCTGGGAGCCGACCGGAACGGTCCTGATCACCGGTGGCACCGGTGCGCTCGGCGGACAGGTCGCCCGGTGCCTCGCCCGCGCGGGTGCGCCCCATCTGTTGCTCGCCGGGCGACGGGGCTCCCAGGCGCCGGGAATCGGCGCGTTGCGCGACGAGCTGGCCGCACTCGGGACGCGGGTCACCGTCGCCGCGTGCGATGTCGCCGACCGGGCGCAGCTGACCGCGCTGCTGGAGGGCGTTCCGGCCGAACACCCCCTGACCGGGGTGGTGCACACCGCCGGTGTGCTGGACGACGGCGTGCTCGACCGGTTGACCCCGGAGCGGTTCGGGGACGTGTTCCGGTCCAAGGTCACCTCCGCGTTTCTGCTCGACGAGCTGACACGCGGGGCGGACCTGTCGGTGTTCGCGCTGTTCTCCTCCGCGTCCGCCGTCGTGGGCAACCCCGGTCAGGCGAACTACGCGGCGGCGAACGCCGTGCTGGACGCCCTGGCCGAGCAGCGGCGGGCGCATGGCCTGCCCGCGACCTCGATCGCCTGGGGTGCCTGGGGCGGTGGCGGCACGGCGGGGAAGGCCGAGGCCGAAGAGGCGGCCCGGCGGGCGGGGGTCCACGCGATGGACCCGCAGCTGGCGAGCGAGGCGCTGCGCCGGCTGGTGACGGAAGCGGAACCCACCGCGCTGGTCGCCGAGATCGCCCCGGAACGGTTCGCCCAGGCGTACGGCGGGGCCCGGCCGAGCGCGTTGCTCCGCGAACTGCCCGGCTACCAGGAGCTGGTGGCCGCACGCGGCGAACCGGCGGACTCCGCGGGCGACGTGCTGCGGGAGCGGCTGGTAAGGCTGCCCGCGGGCAGGCGCCTGGAGGCCGTGCTCGACCTGGTCCGCACCCGGTCCGCGTACGTACTCGGCTACCGCACCGCGGACGCGGTCGGCGCCGAGCGGCCGTTCCGGGACCTGGGGGTGGATTCCCTCGGCGCCGTCGAACTGCGCAACCAGCTCGGCGCCGCGACCGGCCTGAGCCTGGCGACGACGCTGGTGTTCGACTACCCGACGCCCCTGGCGCTGGCCGAGCACATCGCCGGACGGCTGGCGCCCGACGGCTCCGGGGCCGGGGCCCCGGCCGCCGAGGCCGCCGAATCGGCCCAGGACGCGGAGATCCGGTCGGTGCTCGCCTCGGTGCCCATCGGCCGACTCCGCGAGATCGGTCTGCTGGAGCCGCTGCTCCAGCTGGCGGGCGACGGGACCGGGACCGGGACCCCCGCATCGGACGCCGAACCGGACGACGAGTCCATCGACGCGATGGCACTGGAGGACCTGGTACGAGCCGCCCTCCAAGGACAACCCGACGGTGAGTCACGCCGAGGACCCGACGACGGCACGTTCCCCGACGACGAGTCACCCGAACGACGGAGGCAGTCATGAGCACGTCCGGCGAGCAGGTCGCCCAGGCACTGCGCGCGGCGATGAAGGAGACCGAGCGCCTCCGGCGGCAGAACCGCCATCTGGTCGCCGCAGCTACCGAACCGGTCGCCGTCGTCGGCATGGGCTGCCGCTACCCCGGCGGCGTGCGCTCCCCGGAGGACCTGTGGCGGCTGGTGGCGGCCGGCACCGACGCGATCTCCGGATTTCCCGCCGACCGTGGCTGGAACCTGAGCGCCCTGCGCGACGGCCAGGTCGACGAGCGCGGCAACGAGATCAGCCGGCAGGGCGGATTCCTCGACTGCGCCACGGAGTTCGACCCCGGCTTCTTCGGGATCTCGCCGCGTGAGGCGCTGCGGATGGATCCGCAGCAGCGGCTGCTGCTGGAGACCTCGTGGGAGGCGATCGAACGGGCGGGCATCGACGCCAACCGCCTGCGCTCCAGCCGGACCGGCGTGTTCATGGGCACGAACGGCCAGGACTACGCGTACCTGATGGTGCGCTCGCTGGACGACGCGACCGGCGAGGTCGGCACCGGGATCGCGGCGAGCGCGATGTCCGGGCGGCTGTCGTACACCCTGGGGCTGGAGGGGCCCGCGCTGACCGTCGACACGGCGTGCTCGTCCTCGCTGGTCGCCCTGCACCTCGCCACGCAGGCGCTGCGCGGCGGCGAGTGCTCGCTGGCGCTCGTCGGCGGGGTCAACGTGATGTCCACGCCGGGGCCGCTCATCGAGTTCAGCCGTCAGGGCGGCCTCGCCCGTGACGGGCGGTGCAAGGCGTTCGCCGACTCCGCCGACGGCACCGGCTGGTCCGAGGGCGTCGGCGTGCTGGTGCTGGAGAAGCTGTCCGACGCGCGGCGCAACGGGCATCCGGTGCTCGCCGTGGTGCGTGGCAGCGCGGTCAACCAGGACGGCGCGTCGAACGGGTTCACCGCGCCCAACGGCCCGGCGCAGCGGCGCGTCATCCGGCAGGCGCTGGCCGCCGCCGGACTCGCCCCGGCCGACGTGGACGTGGTGGAGGCGCACGGCACCGGCACGCCGCTGGGCGACCCGATCGAGGCGCAGAGCCTCCTGGAGACCTACGGCCAGGAACGGGATACGCCACTGCTGCTGGGGTCGGTCAAGTCGAACCTCGGGCACGCCCAGGCCGCGGCCGGGGTCGCCGGGGTGATCAAGACGGTCATGGCGATGCGTCACGGCACCGTGCCGAAGACCCTCCACGCCGACACACCGTCATCTCGTGTGGACTGGTCTGCCGGAGCGGTGGACCTGTTGAGGGAGTCGCGCGCGTGGCCGGACACCGGCCGCCCCCGGCGCGCGGGCGTGTCGTCGTTCGGGGTGAGCGGCACCAACGCGCACGTCATCCTCGAACAGGCGCCGGACACCCCCGCCGAGGAGACCTCCGGGGCCCCCGGGACCGCCACGACGGCGGAGTGGCGGCCGACCGCGCTGCCCTGGGTGCTGTCCGGAGCCACCGAGGCCGCCCTGCGGGACCAGGTCACCGCCGCGCTCTCCCTGCTGGACGAGGAATCCGGACCGCGCCCGCTCGACGTGGCGTTCTCCCTGGCGACGTCCCGGACGAGTCTCGAACACCGGGTGGCCGTCGTCGCGGACGGCCGCGAAGCGCTCCGGGACGGGCTGGTGGCCTGGGCCGAGAACGGCACGGCGCCCTCCGTGGTGGACGGCACCGTCCCCGACCGCACGAAGCTGGCCATGCTGTTCTCCGGGCAGGGGGCGCAGCGGCTCGGCATGGGGCGGGAACTGTACGACCGGTTCCCGGCGTTCGCCGAGGCGCTGGACGCCGTCCGGGCCGCACTCGATCCGGGTCTGGACCGCCCGCTGCGCGATGTCATGTGGGGTGGACACGCCGACGAACTCGACCGGACCGGATACGCCCAGCCCGCGCTGTTCGCCATCGAGGTGGCGCTGTTCCGGCTGCTCGAATCGTGGGGCGTGCGGCCTGATGTCGTCGCCGGGCACTCCATCGGTGAGGTCGCGGCCGCGCACGTCGCCGGTGTGCTGTCGCTGACCGACGCGTGCACGCTGGTGAACGCGCGGGCGCGGCTCATGGACGACCTGCCCGCCGGCGGGGCGATGGTCGCGGTACGGGCCACCGAGGACGACATCACGCCCCTGCTGACCGAGCGGGTGTCGGTCGCCGCGGTGAACGGGCCGTCCTCGGTGGTCGTGTCCGGCGACGAGGAGGCCGTACTGGAGATCGCGGCGCGGCTGGAGGCGCGGGGCCTCCGTACCAGCCGGCTGCGGGTGTCGCACGGCTTCCACTCACCGCTGATGGACCCGATGCTCGCTGCCTTCCGCCAGGCCCTCGCCGGGCTGGAGTTCCACGAGCCGCGGATCGCGGTGGTGTCGAACCTGACCGGCCGGCCGGCCGACGCGGGTGAACTGTGCTCACCGGAGTACTGGGTTCGGCACGTACGGGAGACCGTGCGCTTCGCCGACGGGGTACGGGCGCTGGCCGACGCCGGTGCCCACGTGTTCGCGGAGCTCGGGCCCGACGGGGTGCTCTCGGCGGCGGCCCGCGAGTCGGTGCCGGAGGAGGCCGCGGTGCTTCCCCTGCTCCGCAGGGATCGCGGTGAAGAGGCCGCGCTGGTGACCGGGGTCGCAGGGCTGCACGTGGGCGGGGTCGCGGTGGACTGGGCGGCGTTCTTCGCGGGCACCGGGGCCCGCCGGGTCGACTTGCCGACGTACGCCTTCCAGCACGAGCGCTTCTGGCCCTCGGGGGCCGACCTGTCCACGGACCTGTCCGGGACGGGGCTGGAGCCCACCGGCCACCCGCTGCTCGGCGCGGTGATGGTCGTGGCCGGTGCGGACGAACTGACGCTGACCGGCGTGCTGTCCCCGGAGGCGCAGCCCTGGCTCGCCGACCACGGGGCCGGCGGTGTGATCCTTTTCCCCGGCACCGGGTTCCTGGAGCTGGCCGTCCGGGCCGGCGACCAGGCGGGCTGCGACCGGGTCGAGGAACTCACCATGGTCGTACCGCTCGCACTGGCCGAGGACGGCGGGACCCAGGTCCAGGCGCGGGTGGGCGAACCCGACGACGAGGGCCGCCGGGAAATACGGTTCTTCGCGCGCCCCGCGGAGGCGCCCGAAACGGACTGGACGCTGCATGCCGTCGGACGGCTCGCCCCGGGCGAGCGGGTGGCCGAATTCGACGCCACGCGGTGGCCACCGCCCGGCGCGAGAACCATGGACATCGACGGGTTCTACGACCGGTACGCGGCGTCCGGCCTGGACTTGGGGCCGACGTTCCGCTGCCTGCGGGCGGCCTGGCGCCGGGGCGACGAACTCTTCGCCGAGGTGGCCCTGCCGCAGACCGCGCGTGACGCCGGGGATTTCGGCATCCACCCCGGACTGCTGGACTCGGTGCTGCACGTCGCGGCGGACTCCGGCGACGGCGAGCAGTTGGTGCCCTTCGAGTGGACCGGGGTCTCGCTGCACGCCTCCGGCGCCGACGTGCTGCGGGCCAGGGTGCTCAGGACCGGCCCCGACACCGTCGTGGTCGCCGCGGCCGACGTACACGGCGCGCCCGTGATCTCGGTGGACTCGCTGCTCCTGCGGGCGCCGTCGGCCGCGCCCGCCACCACGCCCGCGGGCCCGGACCCGGCCGACTCGCTGTTCCGCCTTGACTGGGTCCCGCAGACCCCTCCGGACGCCGTGGACGGGACCTGGGCCGTGATCGGCGCGGACGACGTCGGACTGGGCGCGGCACTGGACTCGACGGGTACCGGCCGCCAAGGTGCGCCGTCCCTGGCCGAGTTGGCCGAGTTGGCCGAGGTGCCGCAGGTCGTCGCCGTAACGCCGGCGGGGGGCCGCGGTCCCGAGGCCGTGCACGCGCTGACGTGCCGTGTGCTGGGCCTGATCCAGGATTGGCTCGCCGAGGAACGCTTCACCCGCTCCCGCCTGGTGTTCGTGACACGGGGTGCGATCGCGTCGGACGGCGAGGACGTCACCGACCCGGCCGCCGCGGCGGTGTGGGGCCTGGTGCGGTCCGCGCAGTCGGAGAACCCGGGCCGGTTCCTGCTGGTGGACCTCGACGACGCGGCGGCGGCAGGCCCCGTACTGCCGGGCGTGCCCGGGTTGCTGGACCTCGACGAGCCGCAGGCGCTGATCCGGGCCGGGCAGCTGCGGGTCGGCCGGCTGGCGCGCGTGGGGTCGGGCGGCGGGCTGGTGCCGCCGGCGAACCGGCCGTGGCGACTGGACAGCCACGCGAAGGGCAGCCTCGACGCGCTGGCCCTGACGGAGTGCCCCGAGGTTCTCGAGCCGCTGACCGGGCGCCAGGTGCGGGTGGCCGTGCGGGCCGCCGGGATCAACTTCCGCGACGTGCTGAACGCCCTGGGCATGTACCCCGGCGAGGCCGGGCTGTTCGGCTCCGAGGCGGCGGGCGTGGTCGCGGCCGTCGGCCCGGAGGCGACCGGCCTGCGGCCCGGCGACCGGGTGCTGGGCATGGTGTCCGGTGGGTTCGGCCCGACCGTCGTGGTGGACGAGCGGCAGCTGACGGCCGTGCCCGAGGACTGGTCGTGGGAGACGGCCGGGTCGGTGCCGCTGGTGTTCCTCACGGCGTACCACGCGCTGGTGGACCTCGCCGCGATACGGCCGGGCGACAAGGTGCTCGTGCACGCGGGCGCGGGCGGCGTCGGCATGGCGGCGATCCAGCTGGCGCGCCATCTCGGCGCGGAGGTGTTCGCCACCGCGAGCGAAGGCAAATGGGACACCCTGCGTGAACTGGGCGTCGCCGAGAACCACATCGCCTCCTCCCGCACCACCGGCTTCGAGGCGGCCTTCGCCGCCGTCGCGGGTGACGGCGGGATCGACGTCGTACTCAACGCGCTGTCCGGCGAGTTCGTGGACGCGTCGCTGCGATTGCTCGGCCCCGGCGGCCGGTTCCTCGAGATGGGCAAGACCGACGTACGGGACCCCGACAAAGTGCCGGAGGGCGTGCGTTATCACGCCTTCGACCTGGGCTGGGTCGCCCCCGACGGCATCCAGCGGATGCTCGCCGCGCTCATGGAGCTGTTCGGCGCGGGCGCGCTGAAGCCGCTGCCCGTACGTGCCTGGGACGTGCGGCGGGCGCCGGACGCGTTCCGCCACATGAGCCTGGCGCGGCACGTCGGCAAGCTCGTCCTGACTCTGCCGCCCGCCTGGGACCCCGAAGGCACCGTCCTGATCACCGGCGGCACCGGCGGCCTGGGTGGGGAACTCGCCCGCCACCTGGCCGCCGAGCGCGGGATGCGGCACCTGGTACTGGCCGCGCGCCGCGGGCCGGACGCGCCCGGCGCGCACGATCTGCGTGCCGAACTGACCGCGTACGGCGCCGAGGTCTCCGTGGTCGCCTGCGATGTCGCCGACCCGGACGCCGTACGGGCACTGGTGGCCGCGATCCCCGGCGAACATCCGCTGACCGCGGTGGTGCACACGGCGGGCGTGCTCGACGACGGCGTCGTCGGCTCGCTGACCCCCGAGCGGGTGGACACGGTGCTGCGGCCCAAGGTGGACGCGGCCTGGCACCTGCACGAGGCCACCCGCGAACTCGACCTGGCCGCCTTCGTCCTGTACTCCTCGACCGCCGGTGTGATGGGCGCCCCGGGGCAGGCGAACTACGCGGCGGGCAACGCGTTCCTGGACGCCCTCGCGCACCACCGCAGGGCCGTCGGGCTGCCCGCCGTGTCGCTGGCCTGGCCCGCGTGGGAGCAGGGCGTCGGCATGACCAGCGGCCTGGAGAACCAGGACCTGCGCCGCGCCGGCGCCCTCGGCCTGCCGCTGCTCTCGACGGCGCGCGGACTGGCCCTGTTCGACGCCGCCACCGCCGGCGACGACGCGCTGGTGGTCCCGCTGCCGGTCACCGGGGGCACGGGTGGGGGAGCACTCCCCGCGCGGGCAGCGGTCCCGGCGCTGCTCCGCGGACTGGTCCGCACCGGCCGCCGGGCCGCGACCAGCGGCGGAGGCGGAGCGTCGCGGGCTGCCCTCGTCGAGCACCTGCGCGGGCTGCGGCCCGAGGAGCGGGCGCGCCATCTGGTGAACCTGGTGCGCGACGAAGCCGCGCGCGTGCTCGGACACACGTCTCCGGACTCCGGCCCGGGCGGCTCGGCCGTTTCCGCGGACAAGGACTTCCGTCGGCTGGGGGTCGATTCGCTGACCGCGATCGAGCTGCGCAACCGGCTGTCCTCGGTCACCGGGCTCACCCTGCCCGCGACGCTGGTCTTCGACTACCCCACGCCGCGCGGGCTCGCCGGGTTCCTGCTGGGGGAACTGGTGGAGGAAAGCCAGGACGCGGACGCCCCGGCCTCGCTCACGCCGGTCGCGGTGGCCGATGACCCCATGGTCATCGTCGGAATGAGCTGCCGGTTCCCGGGCGGGCTGGACTCGCCGGAGGATCTGTGGCGGTTCGTCGAATCGGGCGGCGACGCCATCTCCGGCTTCCCCGAGGACCGGGGCTGGGAAGGGAACGCGGAGGGCGACGGCGCCGCGGGCGGGTTCCTGCGCGGCGCGGCCGACTTCGACGCGGGCTTCTTCGGGATCAGCCCGCGTGAGGCGCTGGCCATGGATCCGCAGCAGCGGCTGCTGCTCGAAGTGTCCTGGGAGGCCGTCGAGCGGGCGGGCATCGATCCGGTGGCGCTGCGGGGCAGCAGGACCGGAGTGTTCGTCGGACTCAGCGGCTATGACTACTCCACCCTGGTCATGCAGTCCTCCGCGGACGTCGAAGGCCATGCGACCACGGGCCTGTCGGGGAGTGTGGCGTCCGGTCGGCTGGCCTACGTCCTCGGGCTGGAAGGCCCGGCGGTCACGGTGGACACGGCGTGCTCGTCGTCGCTGGTGTCGCTGCACCTGGCCACGCAGGCCCTGCGTGCCGGGGAATGCTCGCTGGCCCTCGTGGGGGCGGTGATGGTCATGGCCACCCCGGTGACCTTCGCGGGATTCTCCCGGGTCGGCGGTCTGGCGCCGGACGGCCGCTGCAAGGCGTTCGCCGAGGCCGCGGACGGCACCGGCTGGTCCGAGGGCGTGGCGACGCTGGTGGTGGAACGGATGTCCGACGCGGTGCGCAACGGACACGACATCCTCGCGGTGGTGCGGTCCTCGGCGGTGAACCAGGACGGTGCCTCGAACGGTCTGACCGCGCCGAACGGCCCCTCTCAGCAGCGGGTGATCCGTCAGGCGCTGGCCGGCGCCGGGTTGAANCCGGCGGAGGTCGACGCGGTGGAGGCGCACGGCACCGGCACCTCTCTCGGCGATCCGATCGAGGCGCAGGCGCTGCTGGCGACGTACGGGCAGGACCGGGCGGCAGGCGCCGCCGGACTGATCAAGACGGTCATGGCGATGCGGCATGGGGTGTTGCCGCGGACGTTGCACGTGGATGAGCCGTCGTCCCATGTGGATTGGTCGGCGGGGGCCGTTGAGCTGCTGCTGGAGAACGTGGCGTGGCCGGAGACGGACCATCCGCGCCGGGCGGGAGTGTCTTCGTTCGGGATCAGTGGCACCAATGCGCATGTGATCCTCGAGCAGGGTCCCGAGCCGGTGGTGGAGGCCGGTGGGGAGCCGGAGGTCAGGCCGGTCGTGGTGCCGTGGCCGGTGTCGGCCGTGAGCGGTGCCGCGCTCGATGCGCAGGTGGAGCGGATCAGGTCTGGCGCGGACGGGCGGCTGCCGCTGGATGTTGGGTTCTCGCTGGTGACGGGCCGGTCGGTGTTCGATCACCGGGCGGTGTTGCTGTCCCCGGCGGATGGTGTGGATGGTGTGGTCGAGGTGGCCCGGGGTGTGGCTGCCGAGGGTCCGCTTGCTGTGGTGTTCTCGGGGCAGGGTGCGCAGCGGATCGGGATGGGGCGGGAGTTGTACGGCCGGTTCCCGGTGTTCGCGCGGGCCTTGGATGAGGTGTTGGACGAGTTCGATCCCGCGTTGCGTGGGGTGATGTGGGGTGAGGACGCCGGGGCGCTGAACGCGACGGGTTGTGCTCAGCGGGCGCTGTTCGCGGTCGAGGTGGCGCTGTTCCGGCTGGTGGAGTCGTTCGGTGTCGTGCCGAGGTTCGTGGCGGGGCATTCGATCGGTGAGGTGGCGGCGGCGCATGTGGCGGGTGTGCTGTCCCTCGCCGACGCCTGCGCGCTGGTGTCGGCGCGGGCCCGGTTGATGCAGGCGTTGCCGGTCGGCGGGGCGATGGTGGCGNTCGAGGCGACGGAGGACGAGGTCGCGCCGTTGCTGTCCGAGCGGGTGTCGNTCGCGGCGGTGAACGGGCCGTCGTCGGTGGTGCTGTCCGGTGAGGAATCGGCGGTCGCGGAGGTCGTCGCACGGTTGGAGGGGCGTCGTAGGAGCGAACTGGCGGTCAGCCACGCGTTCCACTCGCCGTTGATGGACCCGATGCTGGCGGAGTTCCGTACGGTTGTCGGGGACCTCACCTTCCACGAGCCCACGATGCCGGTGGTGTCGAACCTGACCGGTGCGCTCGCGACGGCTGGTGAGCTGTGCTCACCGGAGTACTGGGTACGGCATGTCCGCGAGACCGTACGGTTCGCCGACGGGGT